>JAILPJ010000073.1 GCA_024699605.1 Desulfovibrio sp.
TGATATCAATACATACGAAAAGGGGATAAAAGTGACGGACAGCGAGATGCAAGAGTTCAACCTTACGCGTGATGAATGGCATGGTGATTGGAACTACATTATCTCGCCTCAAAATTAAATGTTATTTTTGGGCAGAGCCTAACGGCATTGGTCCTACGGCTCAGACCAACTCAAAAAGTTGGGCCTGAGCGGTCTTTTGATAGTATTTTTTGCGTGATGCGGCCCAGAAGTGGCAGTCCTGATAACTGGTATCGACGACATCAAGAACCACGGGATCAAGGCTCTCTTCGTTGACTCTGAGAATGCGGCCTACAGCCTGGGCCACGTTGGCCTGAGGGGTGGCGAAGACGACAGCTCGAAGATCGGGCACATCCACACCCAGAGCCATAACTCCGTAAGTAGCCAGGATAATGGGACTTTGAGCTAAAATCTTTCGGCGTTCGGCTTCCTTGGTTTCTCCAGTGAACAGGCCAATATCCTCTGCGTTGACGGCCTGCTTTTGGGTGAGCAGAGCTTGCAGGTCTTTCAGTTGCTGGATGCGTTCGGAAAAAACCACGGTGCGCCGGCCACTTTGGGCAATTTTGGCAATGTGGCTGGCCAAAAGGGCATTGCGTTGCGCGTCTTCCGCCAGCAGAGAGAGGAGTTTGGCGCGCCGGAAATTGGCATTTTTGATGAAGTTGATTTTATAGTTGGTCTTGGCCGCCTTGTATTTCAGAATATAGACATTGGGCTGCAAAAGAGTGTGCGCGCTGATGGCCAGGACATTCTGGCCGATGGAGAGTTTGTAGATATCTTGCAGCCCGTCGCGGCGATGTAAGGTGGCTGACATGCCGATACGGTATTTGGGCGCAAAGATGGAGAGGGTCTGGCTGAAACTTTGGGCTGCCGCCACATGTACCTCATCCCAAATCACCAGGCCAAAAGCCTTGCAGAAGGCCTGGGGATATTTGTCTTTGGCCAGGGAGTGGATCATGCCGATGACGACTTTCTTGCCTTGATAGTCACAGGTGTCCTGCTGGGCCAGACCGATTTCCGAGGCCTGGATATTGGTGAATTGCTGAATGCGCTGCGACCATTGCTGGATGAGATTGTCGCGCGGCACAATGATCAGGGTTGTGCGGCCAATGGCTTTGAGCATTCGTAAGGCACAGACCGTTTTGCCGGAGCCTGTGGGCATATTGATCAGCCAGCCGGTTTTTCCCTCTTGCAGCAGCTTGAGGAATTCTTCCACCAGCGGTCTTTGATTGTCCCGAAGACTGAAGCCCTCGCTCATCTCTACGTCAATGCTCAGGCCCTGGCTGCGTTCATCTTTGAGAACGGCTGTTTCTTTGGAAAAGTCCTTGAGGTAGAGCGGAAAACCAAAGGATTCCGCTGTTTCTTTGACTAAAGGAATATGAATGCTTTCTTCGTAGCGTGAAGTGCGGGTAAAGCTTCTGATCAGTTCATCGAGATCCTCTGTGAGTTCACTTTTGGGGACAAAAGCGTGCGTTGAGAGACGGATTTCACTATAGGACATGGGCTTTGTTCCGAAGGTTGGGTCCAAGATGGAAAACGCCCGGCAAAGTGCCGGGCGTTGTGCTCTTTGTCTTCTAGGCTGAAGCCAGTGTTGCCGCCAGATCGTGGTTGGTCATGGTGGCCACGGCAGAATCTGACCAGACATTGACGCAGGTTTCTATCATATCGATGATGGCGTAGATGGGCAAAATGACACCGAGCAGATCCACGGGCACATTCATGGAACTCATCAGCGAGAGGGTGAGAAAATAGCAGCCCATGGGCACGCCGGCATTGCCGATGGCCGCCAGTACCGCCACAAAGACCCAGACGAACATGGTGCCAGTGGTCAGAACGATATTGGCGTTCTGCATCAGAAAGAGTGAGGTGACGAGAATGAAGGCGGCACAGCCGTTCATATTGATGGTTGTGCAGATGGGCAAGACAAAGCGCGTAACCTTGGGGTTTAAGCGCAGATTATCTTCGGCTGAGGCCAGCGTCACGGGCAGTGTGCCCGCTGAGCTTTTGGAAAAGAGGGCCACGGCCAGAGCCGGAAACATGCCCCTGAAGACGGCCAGAGGATTAATCTTGCGGGCCAAGAGAAAGAGGGGAATGACCACAAAGAATTGCAAAAGATTGCCGCCAATAACTACCGCTGTGTATTTGCCAAGGGCTCCGACAATCACGCCGGCTTCAATCTGCGAGACCAGTTGGGCCGTAAAGGCGCAAATGCCCAGAGGCAGAACGTAGAGCAAGCCCTTGATGAGCGTGAACAGCAGCTCCTGGAGGCCGCAGATGGCGCGAACGAGCATGTCGCGGTTTTCCGTTTTCGGCATAAAAGCAAGGCCCAGGCCAACCGCTGAGGCAATGATCAAAATGGAGAGCACATTGCCTGAGAGAAAAGGCGCAAGGACATTGTTGGGGATGACGGAAAGAAAGTGGTCATAATACGAGAGCTTGCCGAGATTCTGAGGAATATTGGCTGCGCCGGAAACAGGCACGTTTTCAGGAGCGATCCAGAGAAAGAGCCCTAAGGCCACAATGGCTGCGCAGAAGGTCGTAGTCAGGGTATAGAAGAGGGCGTGCCCAAAAATGCGTCCTGTTTCTCTGCGCGCACCCAGTTCAGCCAGGGTTGTGATGACAGCCAAACAGATGACCGGCACGGCCACAAACTGAAAGAGGCGCGTAAAAGCCTGGGCAATGAAATTACAGAGTTCATTGAGCGTCGGGATCTGCAGCCAGCCAAAGATGGCGCCAAAGAGCATGGCCACAAACCAGAAGAGCACTTTCAGCATGTGATTGTGTTTAGCGCTTTCGTCCAGAGTCTGACGTGCCGCCTCTTCAACACGGGTTTGATTGGGAAGATACATCTTACACCTGTGCGTTGGCAAAAGGATTACGGACAAGGGCGGTGAGGCCCTTCCAGAATGCGAAAAAAAAGCGCTGTCGAAAGTGATCGGTCAACGCCTGTGTATGCCTTGAGGCCGGCATGGTAAGCCAATGGCAAGGCTTTGGCAAGAAGACGGCCAGGCGTTTTATGAGCAATTCCGCCTCCTGCAGAAGATTTTTGTGTGCACAGCAGGCTTCAGAACAAGGCCCACAGGTGACAAAAACAAGGCGTAGCTGGTCCGCCCGCCTGTGTTCAATTTCTTGACCTGGATGACCATGCAAGGTTATTATAAATCGTTTAGGGTTACTGCTGGGCTGCTGAATTTTTACTCTTTCATGCGGAAAATGGAGCAGTTCTTAGGCACTTTTCTGGCCTTATAATTCATGGGTAAAGGTATGCCAAAACGGACGGACTTACACAAGATCCTGGTGATAGGCGCAGGTCCCATTGTCATCGGACAAGGCTGTGAATTTGACTATTCGGGTTCTCAAGCGGTCAAGGCCCTGAAAGAAGAGGGCTATGAGGTTGTTCTGGTCAATTCCAATCCGGCTACTATTATGACCGATCCTCATCTGGCGGATGCGACCTACGTGGAACCCATTGAGCACGAGACACTGGCCGCCATCATTAAAAAAGAGCGCCCCTGTGCGCTTTTGCCGACCCTAGGCGGTCAGACGGCCCTCAATGCGGCCCTGAGATTGGCCAAGAAAGGGGTGCTGGCAGAATTTGGCGTCGAGCTGATCGGAGCGCGTGCCGAGGTTATTGAAAAGGCTGAAAGTCGCGAACTTTTTCGCCGCGCCATGCAGAATATCGGCCTGAAAGTACCGGCCAGCGGTATTGCCCACAGCATGGAGGAGGCTCGCAACCTGGCCAAAAACCTGCCGTTTCCGCTGATCGTGCGCCCGGCTTTCACCCTTGGTGGAACCGGAGGCGGTGTGGCCTACAATATGGATGATCTTGAGACCGTGGCGCAGGCGGGGATGTCCGCAAGCCCTGTGTCCGAGATCATGATTGAACAGAGCGTGCTGGGCTGGAAAGAGATTGAAATGGAGGTCATGCGCGATAAAAATGACAATTGTGTGATTGTCTGCTCCATTGAGAATCTTGATCCTATGGGTGTGCATACGGGCGACTCCATAACCGTGGCCCCCATTCAGACCCTGACAGACGTTGAATACCAGCGTCTGAGAAATGCCTCCCTCGATATCATGCGCGAGATTGGTGTGGAAACCGGCGGCAGTAATGTCCAGTTTGCCGTCAATCCGCAAAACGGCGAAGTCGTGGTCATTGAGATGAATCCGCGTGTTTCCCGTTCTTCGGCCTTGGCTTCCAAGGCTACGGGTTTCCCCATAGCCAAGATCGCGGCTAAACTCGCCGTGGGCTTCACGCTCGATGAGCTGCGCAATGATATTACTCGAGAGACTGCGGCGTGTTTTGAACCAGCCATTGACTACTGTGTGGTCAAAATTCCGCGTTTTACTTTTGAGAAATTCCCCGGCGCCAAGGACGAGCTGACCACAAGCATGAAGAGCGTTGGTGAGGCCATGAGTATTGGCCGCACTTTTAAGGAAGCTCTGCAGAAAGGCCTGCGCAGCATGGAAATCGGAGCCACGGGACTTGGTTTTCATTTTGGTCGAGAGCTTCCGTCCAAAGCGGAAATTTTGGAACGTCTGGGCCATCCGAATTCACGCCGTATTTTTGCTTTGCGGGAGGCCATTCTTGCAGGCATCAGCGAGGAAGAAATCCATCAGGTTTCCTATTTTGATCCCTGGTTCATCCGTCAGGTACGGGAAATCGTGGAGATGGAGGCGCAGATTCGCGATTACGGCATAGCCAATGATATGACCCCGGTTAACCGCGAGCTTGCGCAGATTTTGCGACGCGCCAAGGAATACGGTTTTTCCGATGCGCAGCTGGCTGAGATGTGGAAACGGCCCGAAGGCGACATCCGCCGTCTGCGCAAGGAATTGCACATCACACCGTCCTACTATCTGGTGGATACCTGTGCCGCTGAGTTTGAGGCGTATACCCCGTATTACTACTCCACCTATGAGTCAGGCGATGAGGTCGCCATCAAATCCTGCCGCAAGGTCCTGATTCTGGGTGGCGGCCCCAACCGCATCGGCCAGGGCATAGAATTTGATTATTGCTGCTGTCATGCCTCCTTTGCTCTGCGTGATGCGGGCATCTGCGCCATCATGGTCAATTCCAATCCCGAAACCGTCTCCACCGACTATGACACCTCAGACAGACTCTATTTTGAGCCGCTGACCTTTGAGGATGTGATGAACATCGTGGAGCGCGAAAAGCCAGAAGGCGTCATTGTGCAGTTTGGCGGCCAGACACCGTTGAATCTTGCGGTGCCTCTGATGCGCATGGGCGTCCCCATCATGGGGACCAGCCCCGATGCCATTGATCGGGCGGAGGATCGAGAGCGTTTTCAGGCTTTGATTCAGAAGCTGGGGCTTAGGCAGCCTTCCAATGGCACGGCCATGAGTCTGGAAGACGCCCTCGAAGTGGCTCAGAAAATCACCTATCCCGTCATGGTTCGCCCGAGCTATGTGTTAGGTGGACGGGCCATGGCTGTGGTCTATGACGCCGAAGAGCTGACAGGGTATTTTGCCGAGCACGTGCCCATGAAGCCCGAGCACCCCATTCTCATCGATAAGTTCTTGGAACATGCCGTGGAAGTGGATGTGGACGCTTTGGCTGACGGCCACGATGTGTATATCGCTGGCATTATGGAACACATTGAGGAAGCGGGTATACATTCGGGCGATTCAGCGTGTGTGCTGCCTTCGTTTTCTCTTTCCTATGACCATGTGGCGAGCATTGCCGCTCAAGCCGAGGCGTTAGCCAGTGAGCTGCATGTGGTGGGCTTGATGAATATTCAGTTCGCCATCAAGGGCGATGAGATCTATATTTTGGAGGTCAATCCTCGCGCCTCCCGTACGGCCCCCTTTGTTTCCAAGGCTACGGGCGTTCCTCTGCCATATCTGGCCACACAGGTGATGCTGGGTAAGAAGCTTGCTGAATTGGATCCCTGGAGCATGCGCCGTGGTGGTTTCACCTGTGTTAAGGAAGCGGTGATGCCGTTTGGACGTTTCCCGGGCGTGGATGTGATTCTGGGCCCTGAAATGCATTCCACAGGTGAGGTCATGGGGATGGGGTCAACCTTTGCTGAAGCTTTTCATAAGAGCCAGCTGGGGGCTGGGCAGATCATTCCCCAAAGTGGCCGCCTCTTTCTTTCGGTCAACGAGCGCGATAAGCCCTATTTGCCCGAGGTGGCCAGCATGTTCAAAAATCTCGGCTTTACACTGCTTGCCACCAACGGTACCGCTGCTTTTCTGAAGGAACACGGGCTTGAGGTGGAAGTGGTGCGCAAGGTCTATGAAGGTCGTCCCAATATCGTTGATCTGATCATCAATCATGAGGTGGATCTGGTCGTCAATACGCCTTCAGGCAAGAAGACCGCACGCGATTCCAAGGCCATCCGCCGAACGGCCTTGACCTACAATGTGCCCTATTGCACGACGCTTGCTGCGGCTAAGGCCACGGCCACAACCATTGGCACCATGAAGGGAGGGCTGCATGTGGAAAGCCTTCAAGAATACTATGCGCGTCAAGACGCGCAATAGGCTCTGAAGAGATCTGCGAATGGGAACGCTTGGGGTAAACGGAGAGAGAGCCATGAAAGCAGTGCTCGTGCTTGAAGATGGATTTACGCTGGAAGGGACGTCCTTTACGGGACCCTTTGAAACCGGAGGCGAAGTCATTTTTACCACCGGTATGACCGGTTATCAGGAAGTACTGACAGATCCCTCCTATTATGGGCAGATGATCTGTATGACGTATCCCTTGGTGGGAAATTACGGGATTACCAAGGAAGATTATGAATCAGAAACCATTCATGCCAGTGCCTTGCTGGTCAAGGAATGTTGTAAAGAACCTTCAAATTGGCGTTCCGTGATGTCTTTGCCTCAGTTTTTGCAAAAGCATGGCGTTGCCGGCATGGAACATATCGATACGCGTGCTCTGACCAGGCACCTGCGTTTGCATGGGGCCATGCGCGGCAGGATTTCCTCGTTGGATCCCAATCGCGAATCGCTCCTGGAAAAGGTTTTGAAGCAGCCTCCCATGGAAGGACAGAATCTCGCCCAGTATGTCTCCTGTCAGGCACCCTATGTTTTTGCCGATGAGAGCAAAAAGCCCGTGACGCTCAATGCTGACGGCTCTTATCCGTGGACAGGCTGCGGCATTCCGCTGGCGGTTTTTGATTTCGGCATTAAGTGGAATATTTTGCGTCTTTTGCGTGCGCACGGTTTTGAGCCTCTGGTTTTGCCTCCCTCCTATAGCGTCAAGCAGGTGCGTGCCACAGGTGCCCGTGCTGTCTTTCTCTCCAACGGACCTGGCGATCCCTCGGCTTTGCGTGATGAGATCATCACGGTGCGTGAACTGATTCATGACGGTTTTCCGGTGACGGGCATCTGCCTGGGGCATCAGTTGATTGGTCATGCTCTGGGTGGAAAGACTCGCAAGCTTAAATTTGGTCATCACGGCTGTAATCATCCCGTTAAAGAGCTGGCTACCGGCAAGATTGAAATCTCTTCGCAGAACCACGGCTTTGCCGTTGAGCTTGCGGATCTTCCTGACGTGGAAGTGACCCATCTTAATCTGAATGATCAGACAGTCGAAGGTTTGCGTCATAAGCGGCTGCCTGTGATGAGCGTGCAGTATCATCCAGAAGCAGCTGCGGGCCCCCACGATAGTCGTTATTTGTTTACCCGTTTTCACGATATGATTGAGAATGCTCTTAAGTCCGCATAGAACGCGGAATATCCCGGAGAAAGTGTAGATGATGCAGGTTTTTGCCTACACGTCTTTCCGGTCATGAGCAGTAGGCTTTGTCTGCTGTGTTGCGGCTAGACACTGCTTTTTGGGAAGTGTTACTTTTTGGAAATGTAATTTTTGTAATGAGGAGCGTGCTATGCGGAAACTCTGTTGTCTTGCTGTACTTGCCCTGTGTCTTTGGGCAGTCTGTGCAGAGGCAGGGGAGGTCAAAACACCGGCCAACACCAATGCCGTGGATATTTTGACAGGAGAACTCTGGCAGAAATCTTCGCCTGAAGAAAAACGGGCTTTCATTTTTGGCGTGGATACGGCGGTGACTGTTGAGTATTATGTCAACACGAAGTATGAGGAGAAGGCCAAAAAGACCGGTAAAAAGGTCAAGCATACGCTGTCTCCTTTTGAAAAAGGCTGGATGAAGGCCTTACACGAGATGCACCGCAAGGATCTTATCGCGACTATCGACGCTTGGTACGCTGAACATCCTGAAAGCATCGAGCGGCCTGTGATGGCTGTGGTGTGGTATGAGATCATTGCTCCTCGTTTGTCAGAGGATAAAAAATAAGCGGAGTTTACTATGGGACGTATCCTTGCTGTTTGTCTTTTATCGTGTTCTCTGGTCTTTTCCGTTGCCGGCTGCACCAATACCCAGAAAGGCGTCGTTGGTGGTTCTGCTCTCGGTGCCGCAGCCGGTCTCGGCATAGCCGCTGTGAGCGGCGGTTATCTTGGCTGGGGAGCCTTGGCAGGCGCGGGCGTTGGCGCTTTGGCCGGAGGCATTGTGGGTAAGCAGAAAGATGATTACGAAGATGAAGAGTATTACCGCAGGCATCATCATCACTCGCGTTACGATGATTAAGCATTGACCTTACACAAGCAAAAGAGGTGGCTTTCGCCACCTCTTTTGGTTTTCAATGTCATTTTGTTGCACAGAAAATTTCGAACGCTCAGATTGCAAAGATCTCACGGATTCTTTTTGCTTTTCTCTGCCCGTTCCTGCATGCCAAGGGCCACGGCTTCGCGTACATGGGCTTCAGAATCCTGGGTGACGGCCACATCAGTATAGTAGAGGGCTCCACTGGTCACACCGATTTCGTCCTGAACATCCACAAAACGTTGCCAGGAACTGGAGAGGCCAAAGAGCATGGGCGAGAGATAATTGAAAAAGACAAAGAGAGCGAGAATCAGACCTGTGAGTTTGAGCCAGGCATGAAGGCGTGATACGTTTGGCGATTCCATAGAGAACCTTGATGCTGATGAGAAAGGGGAAAAGGAAAAGGCTGCCGGATGTTCCGGCAGCCTTTTGACAGGAAGCTTAGATCTTCGAGGTAATTTCGGGGAAGACCTTGTAGAACATGAACCAGGCCATGAGCAGTGTGAGTAACAGGTTGAAGCTCTGGCCGCAGATATAGAGGATAATTGGCTTGCCACCCTTGAGATAGCTCTTGAGTTCGCGGAAATTGGTGGTCAGACCGATGGCCACAAAGGCCAGGGCAAAGAACCAGCCGCGGAAGGCGCCGCCAACCTTGTTGGTGCCGTTTTCAATAAGAATGGTGGCCGTATCGGCTCCCAGGTTGGAGCAGATGATCGAGCAGATGATGGAGACACCGAGGAAGCCCAGTACGAACTTGGGGAAACGGTGCCAGATTTCCATGGCGCCAACTTTTTCGCCTTCCTGCTTGTGCACCTTCGTTGTGAAGTAAATAGCGACGAAGAAGGCTGTCACACCAATGAGCACGTTCTGAATCATTTTGACTGTAGCAGCGACCTGCATGGCCTTGGGACCGACAAAGGCACCGGCTGCAGCCACAGCACCTGTGGCGTCAATGGTGCCGCCGATCCAGGCACCGCCCAGAATTTCCGGCATACCGCAGGCACGGATGATGGCAGGCAAAACAACCATCATGATAGCCGTAAAGGTCAGTGAAAGACCAATGGAAAGCGTCAGTTCTTCTTTTTTCGCTTGGGCTGCCGCAGCAGTGGCGATGGCCGCAGAGGTGCCGCAGACGGACATATCGGCGGAAATGACGATATTCAGTGTGGGAGAGGGGATCTTCAGTACTTTCTGACCAAAGATATAGGTGCAGACCAAGACAATGGGGGTGACGACCCAGGCGACGAAGATACCTGGAATACCGATGGCCATGAGCTTGTAGATCAGTACGTCAGCACCCAAGAGGACCAGGCCGGTTTTGATGAAGTATTCAACCTGAGCACTGTATTTGAGCCATTTTGGTGTACCAATGGTATTGGCGATCAGCATGCCGATGATGATGGACCAGATTTCGGCATTCATGCCCCAGCCTTTCATGACATCCTGCTTGCCCATGATCTGCGCAAGGACGCAGACCACATAGACACCCAGGAAGCCGAGGAAGAACTTGACGGGATTGTAGCCCATGAAGCAGGCGCCGATGGTCACGAGCACGCCAAGGCCCAATCCTAAGCCAATCAGTGAACCATAGCGGTTGAAAGGCTTCTTGATTTTCTTGGCAACCTTGCCTGTGTCGCCCTTGGCCTTCTGCCAGGCATTGATGGCCGTTGTGGCCTGAGCGTTTAGGGCTTCGTCCTTATACATTGCGTCGGCCGCTGCCGTCTGTGCTGCCTTGGCATTGGCCAGGGCGTCGGCTTCAGCTTTCTTCAGTTCGTCCAGTTTGGGTTGAATCTTGGCATTAGCCTGATCAGCTGCTTCTTTAGAGAGATACAGGGAATCCAGGGGATTGGCGTGCCAGCCGCCAGGAGTGGCCAAAAATCCCAAGACGGTTTTGAGGAATGATACATCTTTGCCGGCGATTTTTTTGAGGTCGGCTTTGGCTTGATAGAATTCAATGGTTTTGATGGGTTTGGCTTTTTCCTGGGCAATGGTGGCGAGCAGTGGGCCGCTTTTGGCGTCAAGCGACGGACGATTGCTCATGACCACGCAAAGAGCCACAGCTAGGATGAACAAGCCGAGCCATATGGCCCAGTAGTCCTCTTTTTTCCAGAGGTCAGACCATGACGATTTCGCACGATCGACCACGATGTCAGAATTTTGAGACATCAGATCCCTCCTTAAAGATTTAGGAAATCACAACTATGGAGCGAACCTTAGGCATTTTTCATCCTGCCGTCAATGTGCAAGTCGCTTTCCAAGCTTTTTTTGCAGGGAATTTCTTGGAAAGTAGACCCGACATTCTTCATTTTTGACGAAGAGAAAAATCGGTGAATGAGACGGGTCTCCTTTGTTCGGTCAACGTTGATTTGTGGGCAAAGGCTGGAAACCCATAGCGATTTTCAAGAAGCGTTCGGTCATGGCGAGACAGTCTTCCAGCCCCTTGGCCGTTTCAGCATCCATTTCCACAGGATAGTCGGGACCATGGAGTGTGGTGATGGAGTTTCTGAGGAATTTGAAGAGGAACAGCGTTTTTTTAGCGTATTCCCTGCGTTGCTGGGTTTCATGGTCAAAAGCGAGTACAGGAAGATTTTGCATAGTTTTTTCAGCGTGCCCTTGTTTGGACAACGCTGCCTCCCAAAGATCGTGCTAGAAGTTTTGGACAAGAACAAACGACGAAGTTCGAGCTGTTTTTTCAGGAAAAGACCGGAAAAAATGCCCGTAGACACTTCGAAAGCTTGGTCCTCTGCGTCACAGAGAGCGAGATAAGGGGATGGATGGTCAGCTGGAGGTTCTGCTGAAATCAGTTTTCGTGAAAAGGCTTCACGTGCACTGCAGCTTTAGGGAGGAACTAAGGGGGGGGAGGGATCTGCTTGTGTCTTTGGTTGCCAGAGCCAAACGCTATGGGCAGCATTGCTGAGCGTTTTTGGCTGTTTTGCCGACAAAAAAGAACTATCCCTTCGGTCGCAAATTATTAGTGTTCGAGTAAAAAAATGTCAAGCGTTCTCTGGCGCTGGGTCAGGCTTTTAGCATGGGCCAACCTTACCAGTGACCGTGCTCGTCTCTTTTTTGTTTGCGCAAGGGGCAGGTGAGCAGCCGTATCCCCGATCATGCACGAGAAAGACCTTGGGTTGCGCGCTGAGTGCGTCATCTGGAGAAAGGGAAGAACCTGACTTTTTGTCTCAAACGCTCGTGTGTCCTGCCTTTTTCCGTACCTGAGCCTGACGCTCAGCAGGCGCTTGGCTAGGAAGACGCGGTTTTCACGTGCTCTCTGTCAATGGCCTTCAATGCTTGCTGCCACCATCAGCGTCCACAAAGCCAAAAGGAGGTTTGTTCGAGTATCCCAAGGAAAATCTGAAATTTTTATCGCTTTCCCAATCACAAGCGTAAACTTCTCATCCTGTTACTAGATCTGTTTTCTCCACAACATTCTTATGTTTATAAGAATTTTTAAAATAATGCTGTGCTCGCTGGAAGGATGACTGTTAAAGACGGCCTAGTGTTTACGCGCTGTAGTGAGTTTACGGCACAATCCTGCACGCAGATCCAACACCTAGGACTTGCATCAAGATCAAGACCTTTCGCAATCAGAGCCAAAAAAATATTATGTCATAGAAGTTTTTGTTTCTCGTTAACAAAGCATGTTATGTTACAAACGGAAGAGAGATTTTCCCGAGCTAAAAAATGTTAATCAGACAAGAAAATAGGTAAAAATGCATGAAAAGATTGGGTTCGGTCAGGGGACGCTCACAAGCTAATCACTTCAGAAATCAATCGGTTGTCTTGAGGGCAGATGATTGCCTTATCATTTGATTTCAGATAGAATTGCCGAAAGAAAAATGTACATACTGGGAAGCATGGGCATCACTTGTGACTTTTTGTTCTGCTTTTCTAGACCTTTAACCAAATAGGAGTAGAAATGCGTAAAAAACTTGGTGTGTTCTTCCTTTCCCTGTGTATGGCCATTGTCTGCGCCTCCGGCAGCGCCATGGCGAAAGAAAAGCTTCAGATCCAAACGGCTTTGACCAACTCCTCCATCTATATGAGGACGTTGGAACGCTTTAAGGCCAATGTGGAAAAACTGTCTAAGGGCGAGCTGGAAATCGAGCTCCTTGCCGCTGGCGCCATTGTTAAACCCTTTGAAATTTACGGTGCGGTGAGCGAAGGCCTGGTCAACGGCGGCATGGCCTGGACTCATTACAACTCCGGCCTCAACCCTGCTGGCACATTGTTCTCAGCTCCTTGTGGTGGCATCGGCTACGGACTGGACCAAGCTTCTGTCATGGCCTGGATCTTTGAAGGCGACGGCGGCAAGCTGCTGAACAGGTACTATCAGGAAGCCTGCAAGCAAGACATCGTGGCTTTTGCTGTGCTGCCGATGGGCCCCGAAGCGTTTGGCTGGTTCCACAAAACCTACAAAACCCTGGCAGAGATCAACAAGCTGAAGTTCCGCTGCCCTCCTGGAGTGCCTGCTGAAATCTTCCATGAAATGGGCATGCCCGCCGTTTCCATGGGTGGCCCAGACATCATCCCTGCCGCCCAGAAGGGTGTCATTGACTGTGCCGAATGGATCGCCCCGGCCGAAGATATCGCCATGGGCTTTGACCAGATCTGGAAGCACCTCTATCTGCAGGGACTGCATCAGGCCCTTTCCATCGGCGATGTCGTCATTAATAAGACCTGGTATAACAAGCTGCCTGAACACCTGCGTAACGTTCTTGATCTTTGCTTGAAGCTTTGTGTCGTTGATCAGAATAATATGAACATCAAGCTGCATTCCGAAGCCCTCAAGAAGCTCGTGGAAGGCGGCGTTGTTCTCGATCAGACTCCGCCTGAGTATTACAACGCCTTCATGAAGGCGACTCGTACCGTATTTGCCCGCTATGCTGCCAAGGACGCCTTCTTTAAGGAAGTCATGGACAACGAGATTGCCTGGGCTAAGCTGACGGTGCCTTTCCAGATGCGCGCCAACGGACTGTACTATACCCTTGGCAAGACCGCTATGGACGAAGGTCTGATCACAGACTACAAGAAGTAATCACAACCGTGTCATAAGTTGCCCTTTGAGCCGGAGGAGGCTTGCCTTCCTCCGGCTTTTTGGAGGAAATATGGGATACACCTATGAAGAGGCCATGGCACAAGTACCACCCGTTGCTCATAAAGTCATATCGTTTATTGATATTGTGAGCGGTTTCGTTGGCAAAGCCGCGTCATGGTTGTGTGTGCCCATGATTGCCTTTTTGATCTGCGAAGTCTTTTTGCGCTATGGTTTTAATAAACCGACTGTCTGGGCAAATGACCTGACCGTGCTCTGCTACGGCATTATGTACATGCTGGCCTCGCCCTACTGCCTGCGTGACGGCGGGCATGTGCGCACCGACTTTTTTTACCACAACTGGTCCGTTCGCGCCAAAGCGATTTCCGACATGGCGCATTACATTTTGTTCTTCTATCCGGCACACATCATCTTCCTCTATGTGGGCTGGAAATATTTTGCCAGTTCCTTCGCCAAGCTGGAGTCCTCTCCAGAAAGCAGCTGGGGCATGTGGATCTGGCCCGCCAAGGGCGCCATTGTCATCTATATTATCCTTACGATGACGCAGGGTTTTTCGGAACTCCTTAAATGCTGGTACCGTTGTAAAACCAAGGTTGACCTGTGGCATGATAGCCCCGATGCCGATGTCCAAGATTCTTCCGCGCTTGAAAGTAAGCCTAAGGCATAAGGGGTTTCACGATGTCTCATAATGAAATGCTTGCCATGCTTTCGCTCGTTGGC
Source organism: Desulfovibrio sp. (assembly GCA_024699605.1). Classification (GTDB taxonomy): domain Bacteria; phylum Desulfobacterota; class Desulfovibrionia; order Desulfovibrionales; family Desulfovibrionaceae; genus Desulfovibrio. The sequence continues at coordinate 14,377 of JAILPJ010000073.1, forward strand.
ATGTTCGCTCTTTTCTGCTTTGGCTTCCCCATCGCCTATACCATGCTGTTCGCTGGCGTGGTTTTCGGATTTCTGGGCATAGGCTGGAAGCTGGTCACCTATCTCCTCACAGTGCAGTTCTATCAGGTCATGAACGACTCCGTCATGGTGGCCATCCCGTTCTTCCTCATCATGGGGTACATGCTTGAGGGAGCCGGCCTCATGGAGCGTCTCTTCACCGCCTTTCAGAAACTCTTCGCTAAGCTGCCCGGTTCCCTGTACATGGCCGTTATCTCCACGGGAACACTTTTTGCCGCGGCGACGGGCATTGTGGGTTCCTCCGTTAACCTGCTCTGCGTGATGGCTGAGCCAACCATGCGGAAGGGCGGCTATGACGTGCGCATGGGTGCGGGCTCAATTGCTGCGGCAGGCACTTTGGGCATCCTCATTCCACCGAGCATCATGCTCGTCGTGCTTGGCCCCATGGTCGGCGTGCCTGTCACAGATCTTTTTGTTGCGGCTGTTCCTCCAGGACTTTTGTTGGCCAGCCTGTATATTCTCTATTCACTGATCAAGTGCTGTCTCTGGCCAAAGTACGGTCCTCCGCTGCCTCCTGAACTGCGCCCGAAGTCCGGAGGTGAAGTTGTCAAGGAGCTCTTAGTCGGCGCTATCCCGTTGCTGCTCCTCATTCTTTCCGTGTTGGGCAGCATCATGTTCGGCCTTGCCACGCCAACGGAAGCTTCAGCCTGTGGTGCTTTCGCCTCCATCATCATGGTCATCGCCTACCGCAAATTCACATTTCGCAGTTTTGCCAAGGCCATGTTTGCCACGGCCAAGATGTCGGCAATGATCCTGGTCATGATTGCCTCGTGTAACTTCTTTGGCGCTGTGTTTTCGCGGCTGGGCGGAGCAACGTACCTTTCCAATCTGCTGCTGAGTTTAAACGTGGCCCCCATGGTTATGCTCTGCATGATCCTTGTGATCATCTTCTTCATGGGCTGGGCCATGGAATGGATCCCCATCGTACTCATTCTCATTCCTCTGCTTCTGCCTGTTGTCGAGGCCATGGGCTATGACAAGCTGTGGTTCTGCATGCTCGTGGCCGTTACATTGCAGACGTCGTGGCTTTCGCCGCCCGTTGCCCTATCAGCCTATTTTATCAAGGGAGCTGTTCCGCACTGGAAGCTCACCGACATCTACGCCGGCATGTTCCAGTACATTTGCTGTCAGATTATTGGTGTTATCCTGCTCATCAGCTTCCCAGAAATCCTGACCATTTTTTCACGCTTATTTAAGTAGGCTTAGAATGATGCGTACTTTTCTCGCCGGCAACCTCATGCTTGGCCTTGTCGCCGCGATGCTCGTTTTACCGTGCACTTGCCTGTCCATACCGTTGCTTCAAGGCTTTGAGTACAATGCGCCCAAGTCGGAAATCGCTGGGCGCGAGGGAGCCGTTTTGGGAAAAGAGGCTTTTCAGGACAATGTGTTTCTCAGAGGCGTGCAATGGGCAGGATATGCTTGGACGGCGCAATGTCATTTTCAGGAAGAAAAACTCAACGCTGTCACGCTGTATTCCGCGTATTCCAGAGAACTGCTCAAGCGTGTGAGTGCTCATCTTAAGGAACAGCAGTTTCAGCTGCTGGGCATGATCATTGATGACAAGGCGCTGGACATGATCAGCTTGGTCAAGTTGGGTGGGTTTGAGGCGTTCCAGAAGCGCTTCCGCGAGCTCACAAGCGCCAAGGTTCCGCAAAAGATTAGCTACAAATGGCTTGATATGAAGAACATCCCCCAGGAACAGCTGAACGACACAGCCTCCCTTGGTCAATTACTTATGCTTGTCCCCATGGATACGCTGCAAATCGATATTACTCAGAGTGCTGTTGGGGAAAAGCTTGAGAACAGCAAACTGCTTATCCATTTCTCCTATCCGGTGATGGATGAAATGACAAAAAAGTAAGCGAAATACTGTTCGGGTTACTCTCAGCCAAGTTCCCGGGTGTTTTCTTTCGTGGAGATCTCGAAGCGTTTTGCATGGCAGCGTTTGTGCTGTGATTACGTATGCTTCTGCGGCTCTCTTCAGGCTTTGGGATCAGACAAGGCCTGTCAGTTCACTTGCCTCGTTGAGCAGTCGGCTTGCTCCGTGCTGTAAGAGTTCCTTGGCACCGCGAAAGCCCCAGGAGACTCCGATCGCTGTCATGTGTGCAGCATGGGCGGTCATCATGTCAACGGAACTGTCGCCGATAAAATAGCTTTTGCGAGGATCACAGCCGATTTCGTCGAGCATGGCGAGCAGACGGGTTGGATCGGGTTTGAGCGGTACATTGTCCTTCCCCCCATAGACGCGGGCAAAGGGGATTTCTGGAAAGTAATGCGCAATGAGCGCTTGCGTCATGGGCTCAGGTTTATTGGAGAGCACGCAGAGCGAGACCTCTTTTTGCGCCAAAGAGGCCAGCGCTTCAGGAATGCCAGGATAGGGTTGGGTGTGGACACAAAGTGCGGCCGCATAGGCTTCTTTGGCGCAGTTGAGCAGGCTCAGAAAGCGGTCTTCAGCCATGGGCTCGGCATCGCTAGGCAGTGCGCGCTGAACCAGAACATAAAAGCCGTTACCCACCATCTGTTCGTACCTTTTCAGAGGATGAACGGGGAGGCCAAAGCTCGCAAGGGCGGTATTACAGGCTGTGCCAATATCGTCGAGCGTGTTTAACACCGTGCCATCAAGATCAAAAACAAGCGCTGTTTGCATGTCTGCTCCCTGACTTTTGCCGTTTGGCTGAGGTCTGTTTTCGGGCAAAACCCTTTTTTTGAGAAGGCTTGTTCATTTTTTGTCATCATCAGCAAAACGGATCCCGTAAAGCCCACTCCAAAGAAAAAGAAGGCCAGAACTGGATCCTGTTCTCATCCCCTGTTGGCGTATCTCACGTACAGGTCGACCCGGCTCATCAGGCGAAAAAAAGAACCGGCTAGACATGGATAGTCTCTAAGGAATTTGACGGAGGCAGCAGTTCCACCTCTGCACGGCAGCAGAGGTCTTCACGCTGAAAATAACAATGGTCAAAAATGTCCTTTCCATACGTGAATTGGGAGAAAAAGTGTGTTGGATGCTTGTGCAGCAGGCCATCGGCATTCCCGATGCCAAAATGCGCACAGATTATCTGACCGAAAAAGTGGCTGTGCTTTTTTTTGCCAAACCCTCCTTGCCAGAAAGGCTCTGTGTGTCTGCGGCCATTCGTCAGATGGGGGGCTCTGTGGTGTATGAAGCCGATCCAACGGGTGAGCATTGGCGCAATGAACTGCATAAGCATCAACTGCATCTTCTGCCCATCTTTAATTTTTACGTGGATTGTATCTACCTCTATGGGATTCCCATCTCTGCCTTCAAAGGCAGGGAAGTTGACGTGGATTTTCCCACGATCAACGCCGGCAGTCCAGAGTCGCATCCGGCACATGCCTTAGCTGATATCGCCTGTATACTGAAGAGTTCGCGCTATTTGAACTCTTTCCCCTGTTGCTGGCTTGGCACTCCCAATGGAACACTCTTTTCCCTGATTGCCGCTTCGGAGTGGTTTCCCATTTCTTTGCGCATTGCTGTGCCTGAGAGCTGTGACACAAAGATGCTTCTCAGTCAGATTGGGGATGCGAAGAAAGTTGAGCTTGTACAAAACAAGCAAGAGGCGCTGCGCGATGCCAAATATATCTTTCTTGGCAGCACGGCAGGTATCAGCTATCCCGAAATCAAGGAATGGGAGATTTCGCCTGAAGTTTTGCGCTGTGCTGACAAGCAATGCGGAATCTTTCTCGCCGCTCGACCCATTAATACGCTTCCTGTGTCTCAGGATTTGATGTCGAGTTCAGCCTCACTGCTTCTGCGGCAGTCGGAATTTCGTTTACGTATCCATAAACGTATTCTACACTATGTCTTTAGTTGATGGTGCGGACTGGCGAGCATCCACAAAGTGAATTTTTCCTGTCGAGATTTGACAAAGATTCCCTGGCTTTGCCCGGGGAATTTTTGTTTTCCGGGCAGATCTTCCAAGAGAGATTGTGTGGCCCCCTGTGCCTTACGGCTCCTGATTGTGGCATAAGCCAACGGTCAACCCTTTGCTGGTCAAGCCGATGGCCCTGACGGTTAACAGTCCGCGCGGCAGAGGGTCGCTTTCGCCTGCCGTACTCTGCAGGTAGCAGGGGATATAGTACTGACAGACCCCCTTTTCTCTTTGTCCGTGTTTTCCTTCGAGCACAATGGTCAGCAGGGTCTTTTCTTTGAGCAGCATCTCTCGGAAATCGCGATTTTTCGTCTGAAAGAGTTTACGCAAGGCAAGAGCCCGCCTGGCCTGAATTTTTTCATCAACGTGTCCAGGAAATGCGGCCGCGGCTGTGCCAGGTCTTGGAGAATAGGGAAAAACGTGGGCGTAGGTGAAGGGGAGGCTTTGGCAAAAAGAGAGAAGTTCGGCGTGATCTTCTTCCTCCTCGCCGGGAAAGCCGCAGATCAAATCACAGCCAAGGCCAAATTTCGGCCAGAAGCTTTGCAGGCACTGAACGGCATCAGCGAGATCCTTGGCCTGATAGTGTCCTCGGCCCATGCGACGCAGGATGCGCTGGCTTGCGTGTTGCAGGGAGATGTGCAGCTGTGGGCAGAGCATGCGGCAGTTTTTGAGCGTTTCTAGACCGTGTGCGTTGAGTTGTGACGGTTCCACGGAGCTGATGCGCAGACGAGCACGGTCTGCGTATTCGTCGGCCAGTTCATCGTCCAGGCGCTTGAGCAGATCCCAGAAATTTCCGAACTCTGGCTCATTTTTTCCGTACTGCTTGAGATTGATGCCCGAAATGATCAGCTCAGCGTAGCCTTGGCTGAGCAATCGTCTGGCCTCCTCCACAATTTCTGCGGGAGATCGGCTGGTAGCGTGTTGGCGCAGCGTTGGCACAATGCAGTAGGTGCAGCGGTGTGTGCAGCCATCCTGAACTTTGAGCACAGGTCTGGCCCTTTGATAGCGGCTGATCTGGAAGGGTGGATAGGATGACGGCGCAGGGAGAGGAATTGGCTGTGGGCTTTGCTCAAGTTCTCGTCCAAGCCTTTGCAGCAGCCGTTCTGGTTCAAGAAGAAGTGGTTTTTCGGCATGGCTTAGGAGCAGATCAAAGCTTGCGGGAAAGAGGGTATTTTGGGCAAGTAGGCGAGCTGCGCAACCAGTGAGTATGAGCTTGGCCTGAGGCGCTCTGCGTCTGAGTCTTGACAGCATCTGGCGGGCGTCGCGTTCCCCCTTGGCTGTGATGGCACAGCTATTGAGGACAATGATCGCAGCCTGTTCAACGTCCGGGCTTTCTTCGGCGCCAGCACGCAGCCAGGCTTCTCGAATAGCCTGACTTTCGTACTGATTCACCTTACAACCAAAGGTGATAATCTGAAATTTCCATGTCTTTTGCATAGTGTGGGAACAGAAGCAAGATGGCTTGGTAGAGAGCCGTTTGTTTGACTCTTTAGTGCGGCTGTGCGCGCATACTCAATTCAGGGACAGAGCATGTTGTTACGAAGACGACTGGTGCAGCGTGTGGGTAAGCTTTTGTGGCTGATCGGCCTGATTTGGCTTTTTTGTGATGTCCAAGATCTTTACGCGTACCGCATTCCTCTTCCCTCTGAGGGACAGATTTGGCCGTATGCTGGTCAGCCCGGCTTTCACCCTGATGATGAGTTGAATCTGCGCTGTTTAGTTCAAAGTTACCCTCAAATTCAAGGCCTCGAGCAGACAGACACAGGTCTCTGGCTCATTTTGGCTGATGGCAGGCGTGTACTCTATGCTGGCGCAAGCTCTGGCGAGCGCGACTATCTGGATGTCGATGTTCGGACAAGCATGGAGCAGATTTACCGCTGTGAACCGGAACGTCCAGACACGCCTGTCGGCTATGCCCCGGGCCGTCGTCGCAGTTATGGACTGCTGATGGCCCTGTACGGTGAGAACGCCTATGAGGTTGCCCGAAGACTTACGACTATTCAGGCCCTGGGACAAAACTGGGCCTTTGCGCCCCAAGCAGCTCGCGCCTTTCTCCGCGCGTCAGCGGTGCTGAAGGAGATAGTGTTGCGTAAGCCTGAACTAAGCTCCTGGCTTACGAGCTCTGGCACCTTTTCTTGGCGCAGAATTGCCGGAGAACGTGTTTTGAGTGCCCATTCCTTTGGCATTGCCTTTGATATTGGCGTAGAGCGCGGCGCAACCTACTGGCGCTGGTCTTCTCTACGCACCCATCCCCTGCAGCAGAGCTTTTCCCCTGAGATTGTCCGCTCCTTTGAAGAAGAGGGATTTATCTGGGGCGGCAAATGGCATGAGTTTGACCTGATGCATTTTGAATATCGCCCGGAGTTGATCTGTAAAGGCAAGTGGCGCGCCAGGCAGAAGCGATCCGCTCCTTGATGGCGTCAAAACGCATTGTTGTCTTGGAAAATTCGTGCATCCTCTACACGCTGTAGCGGCAGGACTTTGCTTTTTCGTCCTGACAAGTGCCTGCCGTGTCGTTATCGGTGTTGGAAATACGCTGTTCAGTTCCCGGAATAGACTGGAAGGAAGAGAGGACGTTTTCGCCTTCAGAGTTGTAAGGTGAGCCAATGGCTTAAGGTGTCAGCATTCAGCTCTGTTTTTTTGGCATAACGGTGTGCTGCATTCCCATTGAGAATGAAGTCAGCGCGTTCGCCCCGGGCATTGGTGACCACATGCCAGGCTCCCGGATGCCCTTCCTGATCCGAAGAGCCTTCCCAGTCCAGCAACCAGTCGACCAGTTTGTTCCAGAGGGCTTTGGGAATGCCGTTGCCTCGGCTGAGCACAACGCTGTCACTTTCTTGATTGTGCAGAAGTGTCAGGGCCTGGTCTTCATGGTATTTCCGCACATAGCTGGATAATGCCTGACGCACACAGCTTAGGCCGGGCTTTTGGTCAACGGCAATGATCCAGGGCGCCAGTTGGCCATCGTTGCTTTGCTTGAGGCGCCGGAAGGTAATGTGACCAATTGTGCTTGGCCCGTCGAAATTTTCCGGATCAGGCCCTAGGGAGCGTTCGAGGCAGTCAAACGCTATGGTGTAGCGCATCTGAGTCACCAGGCGCCCGTCCCAGAGTCTGCCCATGATCGCCAGGCCAGCTTTTTCCCCAAGCACCAAGGGACAAAGTGCTGCCATGAAGGGTACCAGGAGACTCTGAAAAAGACGTTTTTTGCCCAGGGGAAAGCCCAGAAGCGTTTGATTGGCATCTTTGAGGGCAAAGTGGGGCTGTCGGAGTGCGGCAAGATTTTTCATGAGCTGCTGATAGGCTGTATCAAAACCCTCCTCTTGGCGGAATGGAGAAATCTGGGTGTAGGCTTCAAGCTGGGACAGCGCTCGAGGTCGCCAGAATGCTTCATCCCAGAACGGGAAATCGAGATTGGCAGCACGTAAAAGGCAGAGCAGGGCGCCTTCGGCTACAGCGCGTTTGATGAGGCAGTGATCTGTTGTCTGTTGGGGTGATAGCTGGGGATCCGCGGGTAAAAGATCATGCAGGCGCAGAAGATAGTTGGCCAGATGTTTGGGGTGGGCTCCACCCAGAGCATCGACAAGATCGACTTCACGCAGTATGAAAAAAAGAGCTTTGGGGAGTTGGCTTGTGCCGAGCAGTCTGCGCGTGACCAGCGCAACCGCCGAAGAAGCTACGTGCTTTTGGCCGGTGGGGGTGTGCTCGTCAAAGACCAGTAAAGGCTTAGAGCCACCGTTTTGTACGCCGCCAAGGCCAAAGACGGCCGCATTGGACCAGCTCTCGCGTACCGCGGGATCATCTTGGGCGTCGGTGAGTACGGTTTCCTTGAGAGGGAGATTGCGCTGTTCTTTTGGCAGACAGGCGCGAAACAGCAGCATGGCGAGATATTCGTCTAAGTGTGGACGCAGATGCGTACAGATAAGCTCCACGTCTCTTGCCTCTTTGGGGAGGATGAGAGAGCAGGGAGTCAGAAGTTCACGCACATAGTCTGCGGAAAGATTGCTGATGCTGCCAAAAAGTTCTGGCTCATCTTCCGTGAGAGTTGTCAGCTGCAAGTTTTTTGGATCAGTCATGAGATGTCCCAGGTGCGCTGAGCAAAAGCCCGTTTTTTGCTGAAGGTGCTTGGGAGTATGGTGGAGAAGAAGCTATTTTGCTCAATGGCCAAAAATTATGCAAGTGACCCTTAACGCTTAAGCAGAGGAGGCAGGCTGAAAAGGCCTGATAGACCATGCAAAGAAAACCTGTGCAAGATGATGATTTGGATTTTGAGGATCTCGAAGCCGACGAGCTGTGCGAGGCCAGCTACACTTCGGATCTTGAAGACGACGATCCTTCGGCTTTTGTCTGTGACCTGCCTGAAGACGAAGCGGCAGAATACAGAAAAAAATTGAAGTAAGAGCACAGGCTTGGGGACGCGTTGGCTGTCAACGGCTCGACAATCCCAACCTGGCTTGAAAATTTGTGAAAAGGAAAGCGGCGTTCCTGCATTTGAGAGGAACGCCGCTTTCCTTGTATCGGCTGACGAGAAGTGTAGCGTTTAGCCGTGACGGACTCTGTCGTGTTCTTCTGCTCTTTTGGCGTTGTTAAAGCGATCAAGTGTGCCCACGAGATAGCCCGTGATGCGGCGGATACGCTGAAATTTGACTCCTTCTCCGATCAGGGGAGCGGCTTTGGTTTTTTCTTCCCCTTTGAAGAGATCTGATTCCATGAGCATGGCAGGCATTCTCCTTTTTTGGTCTGGAATATTTTACGGGGCTGTCAGTCTTGCAGCCAACCGACAATTTTTTAGAAAGCTTTGGTACTGTTTCAGCAGAAAAGTATATACGTTACTTTTGCTGATTTGTCGAGCATCTGTAGGAAAAAATTTAGATAAGGGCTTATTGCGCGGCTTTACGCGGTTTTTGGGGCGTCCAGGTCCGCTTCGATGAAAAAATGCACCGTGTTTTTGCCGGCTGCTTTGGCGGCGTAGAGGGCTGCATCGGCCCGGCGATAGAGTTCGTCGTAATCTGTGGCGTCTTGCGGGTAGGTGGCAACACCAATGGAAGCCGAGATATGCCAGTCGCTATAGCCGTCAGTACAGTCCATGTCGAGAGCAGCGCGCAGCTTTGAGGCCTTTTGTTGCAGCCACTCCTGGCTTGGACAGTTGATGAAGACGACAAATTCGTCGCCGCCGATGCGGCCAATGATGTCGTCACGGCGAAAAGTGTTTTGCAGGCGCTGGGCAAACTGCTTGAGACAGAAATCTCCAAAGCCGTGGCCAAACTGGTCGTTGATCGTTTTGAAATTGTCGATATCCATGATGAAGAAGGCAAAGTTCTCCGAGGGTTCACGCTTCAGCCTGTCGAGAATATTACTTTCAAGAGCTCCGCGTGACAGACAGCCGGTCAAAGAATCGAAGCGCGCCTGTATCTCGTTGGTGATCTCAGTATGAATGTTTTTGGTATAGAGATACATGTGGATATCGCCCGTTGAGGCAATTTTGAAGAGGTGCTGGTCAAGGCGTATCCATTCAAAGGGATCTGTTTCAGAGGAGTGGAAGAGACAATCGAAACTGCGATTGACTTCACCTTTTTCAAAGGCTTGGATAACTTTTTCTCTGTCAAAGAAGTTCAAAAAGGCATCTTGAAATTCGCTTTTGATGCATTTTTGGGCCATCAGCTGAATGCTTTCCGAATAGGGGCGTGTTTTATCTCCCAGGGAGGTGAATTGTTTGTTCAGACTTTGGGAGGAAAAACTGTCGGCTGTAACATTGATCTGATAGATACTGGTATACAAAAGCTGGGTGGCTTCACGGAAACTCTTATTTTGTTCTTTTTCAACACGAATAGTTTTTTTCAGTGACAAAACCAGGCTGCGCAGAGCATCGGCAAGGATGCCCAGTTCGTCATCGCGCGTGAGCATGAGTGATCTGTCGAGGTCGCCATTGGCCACATCGTGGGCGTAACGGCTGATGAAGGAGACATCAGAGGTCATGGAGCGGATGACAAAAGACAGAAGGACGGCCACAACCAACGTGGTGGCCAGCGTTAGCCCTATGATCAGGTTGCGGATTTCTGTTCCGTGTCGTTCCACTTCTGAAGCATCAATACAGGAAACGGCAATCCAGCCTGAGGTGGGTTCCATGCGAAAAGCTACAAGCTGTCTTTTGCCCTCAGTATTGTAATAATCCTTCATTATCCCTGATTCACCAGGAGAGAGATTTTTTAACCAGGGCTGATAGTAGAACATATTCATGCTCTGGACTTTTTGAAAATTCGGATGGGCGAGCAAGAGTCCGCTATCGAAGTCCACGAGATAGGAATAGCCCTTGTGGGCCAGGTCAATGTCGTCAATGGTTTCGGCTGCCAGCCATCTACAGGGAATGATAAAATAGATCACGCCAGAGACGAGGCGTGAATTGCCGTAGACTGGAGAAGCCACCATGAGGCATTTTTCACCCACAGATCTACTGACCTGAGGTCTTGAAAAATTGCATTTGCCCTGCAGAGCCCGTTGAAAATACAGACGGTCGTGGACATTGACTTTGCCGACAGAGGCGATGTGGCTGCTGGCAATGACTTCACCTGAGAGAGAGGCAAAATTGATTTGAATGAACGTCTGATAGTTATCTGGCATATTTTCCAAGAGTTCCTGTACATTTTTCAGGGCCTTGGAAAGCTGCTCCTTGTCTTCCGATGGATTCATGAGCGCGTTGGCAAGATTGCGGATATCGGGAAGCTGAGCAATAGCACGGATATTGATAAGGTAACTATTGGCTGTACTGTGAATATTATTCGAGAGGATGTTATTGCCGGTCTGGAGCATGCCCAGCGTGTGTGTTTCTAGTCTCTGTACAACAATTTCTGAAATAAACAGAGCATCCAATACCGTCGAAGTAATGAGGATGGAGAGCGCTGGAATCAGAATTTTGTTGAGCAACGTCACATGCATCAAACATCTTCAGCGTGGTGATCCCAGAATACCTTGGCTCGGTAAGAACGCGGTTGGTTGGGCGGGGATCGAACGCTGCCTCCGTTGGTGTTTCTGAAGAAAGGGCTGTCTTGCAATTGCGGAGCGATGAATCAGAGCAAAGCACGTCAATGAGTCTGGCAAGAGCTCATTGGATAGCTTCTCTTTGACTTGTGCAAACGGGCCCTTCGCAGGCGTACGGTTTGGCAAGGCCTGAGGCACAGCAGATTTGAAACATTCACTTAGGAAATATACACGAAGTGAAGGAAAAGAGCCAGGCTGGCAATCCCCCCAAAAAAAAAAGAGCTCTTTGTACGTGTAAAGAGCTCTTTTTGATACGAGAAAAGGAACGTTAGTCCTGACCTGTGGCGGCTGCCTCATCCACAATCCAGATCAAATCACCGACTGTCGGGTGAACGTGCTGCGCGGGCAGCGTCGGTGCATCAAGCAGATTGAGGGCCTTGGAGAGCACAGCGTGTTTTTCCTTGCCAGTGACAAGGAAAAGGCAACAGCGGGCATTGTTGAGAACAGGTAAGGTCATGGTGATACGGTCAGCCTTGCGCTCTGGCACATACTGGTCGATGACCAGGCGTTTTCTTTCGGCCATGGCAGGAGAATTGGGGAAGATGGAGCCTGTATGACCGTCAGCTCCCATGCCCAGAATAATAAAGTCAAAACGCGGGAAGGCCGTGTCACTGATGCCGAATTCCTGGCGCATCTGTTCTTCGTATTTGGCAGCAGCTGCTACAGGATCGCTTTCTCCACGCATGCGGTAGAAGTGCGTGGCTGGCACCTTGCTTAAGAGTTCTCGTCTGGCGAGGCCGTAATTGCTGTCGGGATGTTCCGGATCCACGCAGCGTTCATCAACAAAGAAAAAGGTCATTTTGTCCCAAGGAAGCCTGTCAGCCCAGTCATGGGCGGCCAAAAGGCGGAAGAGGGGAATTGGTGTGACGCCACCTGATAAGGCAATACGAAAAACGCCACGTTCCTCAATGGCTTCTTCACAGGCCGCAGCCAGAATATGGGCAGCTCGCTCGGCCATGGTCGCCGGGTTTTTATGAATGTGGAGTGATAGGTGGATGGAACGGACAAGACCCTGCATACGAGCCTCCTTCACAGAGAACGTTCTTAAACGGCATTCCCTCGGCAGAAAAGCCGGAATTTTGTTCAATTTTGCCAAGAGGACCTGGCTTAGGGCCAGTTGAGGAGCAATTTTCTTGGCAACTATGCCACAAAAAAAGCCAGCTGAAAAGAGTAAGTCAGCCTGTACGGCCATCTCTTTGTGTTGTGGAATAAGCTCCTCTTGTTGGGCAGAGGACGAGCGCAGAAAGAGGAATTCCGTCTTTGGGCAGTCACTGCTGTGAGGGAAGAGAACCCTCAAAAAGGGCGTTGAACCGCGCGTTCTCCTTGGCCCGATAATGCACTGCTCTGATCGTTCAACAAGGGCCGCTTTTTTGCGCAACAACTGTTGGACCTTGTATGAGGCCGTTATGGAAAACTGACAAAAACTTAGAAATCGTTATGTTTTCTTCTCAGCTGAACTGTTGGCGAGCCCAAGCCAAAGCCTATGACGCAGGCAAAACGTCGGGCCAAGGGTATGCTCTTTTCTGATCGGGGCTTCGGCAAACGCTCGTGCTCCATGAAGCGGTCGTTTCACAGGAGAAAAGCACGCTACGATCTTAGTGTTTCTCTTTCTCTTTGGCTGCTGGCTGTGGGCTTGAGAATTTGAAAATCTCCATGTCGCAGAGACCTTCTGGATGTCCATCTTCATGCTTGGTGCAATGCTTGAGTTCGTCAGGTTGAGGATCGGCATGAAATACACGGGCATTACTGAGAGACAGCGTGCGCCAAGTGGCAGAACAGGACAGGGGGCCTGCGGCAAGGATTCTTTTGCCCTCGTCGCTTGTGCCGTCTAGCTCAATGGTCCAACGGTGAGAAAAATCTTCACTTGGCCCTGTGGGATCGACGGCATTGAGCTGACGTTCAAGCAAAAGTTCGCCCTTGGCATTGGTGATCTGCGTTGTGGCGTTGACGTTTTTGACGGTCAATCCCGTCTTGTTGCGGGCAAGCAAATGCACCACGATGAGCAGGGTGCGTTTGTCCGAGATCAGGCCTGCCTGGCACGCGCAGGACTGAATCTCCATGGTTTTGTGCATCTCCTGGATGACTTTTTGGGATTTGCGTTTGAGCAGGTCGAGCTGGGCGCGTAGGCGTTCCTCGAAAATGGTGCGAAAAGTCGTGAGGGTCTCTTGAGCGTTGAGATAGTCACGGATAATCCAGCCCTCAGAGCTCTTCGTTAAGCCAAGAACAACGGGAAAACTGCGTTTGAACAATGGATGATCAAAGTGTGTGGTGATCATTTGAGAGTTTGCATCCACATTGCGCAGGGCCATATTGCGCACAAGCTGGGGGATAATGTCGGGCGGCAGAAGATAAACAGGTTTTTGCAGCAGTACGACCGGATCGTTGATTAGACCATCATCGTTGCTTTCGGGTTTCTGGCGAAGAATTTTAAGCATCTGGGCCTGAAAGAAATTGCTGATTTTGCCCTGTTGATCGGGCCCGGCCAAGAAAAAGGGAAAGGTTTTGGCGGTTTCTTCAGCTAGATGCTGGGCAATAGTTCTAAAATCAACAAGATGGGCCAACTGTTCAATGTTTGCGGAAGAAAGGGCAGCTTGAAACGTGCCGAAGGCGTATTCCGGGGATTGGCGGAATTGATAATAGCGCACGCCAAAAACTGTAGCCAGGGCAAGAAGCACGGAAAGTACAATGCCCAAAAGAATCCATTTATATTTTTTGATCTTTTCTTTGATATTCTGTACAAACTGCATGGTATTGCTCCGGCTGACTGCTCTGCACACGTGGAGGGTTCTCACGGTTGTCTGACATCAGTGATGCTTCGGATTGATGAGAAAATTGCTCCCCAAGGCATCCCTAGCACGCCTTATAGAATGGTACCGTTTCTTCTAGTCAGAGCCTTTCTTTGAGAATTTTCGGACAACTCTTCCGTTGAAGAAGTCGATCCCGTTTTATAGTTCATAGCTAAGCTATTCTTACTGATTGCAAAGCAAAAATGACATTGATAGAGACAGTCCCGCTCTGTTGCGCAGAAAAACTCGTCAAGACGTTTTACCGTTTGCTTGTCAACAGTTTTTTGAGTACTCGGCACATTCCGCTGCACACGCTGCGCGTGGCAGCTTCCTGCGCCACATCTTGTGATTTGCATTCGAGCACTGGTTCAAAACCGGTTATCTTGTGGAAACGGGTGGGGAGAACGAGGGGGGTCAGTGTGCTTTGGGGCGTCATGTCGAGGCGGATGGTTGTCCAAGCACCAAGGGGAAGACGGGTTTTCCAGGTGTTGAAGAAGAGTTTGGGCCAGAAGCGTCTGAAAGGTGAAAAGGCAAAGAGCAGAGTGCTTTTGGTGGTGAGGCGTCCGCGGCTTGCACGGCGCAAAATGTGGCGTACCTTCCACCAATTGAAGCAACCCAGGCTGGTTGTCAGGCCTTTTTGTAAAAAACAGACGGGAGAGACACTGTTCCAGAATGTGACGCAGAGACCATGGCCGGCCACGCGTACCGCCTCATTGAGGACTTCCTCAAGAATCTCACTGTCACTATCAGCTCGCAGATGGAGTACCACCCAATCAAAAGAGGCGTTGTCAAAGGGAAGGTCATTGTCCTGAGCGGCAAAGATTTCAGCATGTCGTCCCATGCTTTGTGCCGCTTGTGTGCGCAGGCGAAAATTCAGTTCCGTGGCTGAAACGTCAAAACCCGCATGCCATAGGGATTTCAAAAAACGGCCGTCACCGCAGTTGATGTCCAGAAGCGTTTTTCCCCGGCGCCGCCAGCCAGCAATACCAGACTGCAAAAGCGCGTTCTGGATGCGGCGGATGAAGATGTCGTCAGGATTGAGTTTGGTTGAACGCATGGCGGAAGCCTGTGTTTCCAAGGCCTGAATCCGAGAAAAATGATCGCATGGATTCAGATCTTGAGACAAGACAAAGAAAAACTCGATTTGCGATGATGAGACTCACGGCAAAAAGAATCAGGTTGCTCTGAGGACGGCAAAAACGTACATTAGCGAGAAAAAAAAGTGCTCGAGCAATGGTGCGGAACGTTATGGACACGGCCAATCTAACGAAATTACGTCATCTCATTGTGGAAAGCAAGGCATCAGGCTGGAAAGCTGGAAAGAAGTTTTTTGCCGTGCACGATTTGCGGATCATTAGGAGGTTCTGATGAAAAAACAAGGGCATGTGATCTGGAACGGACCTTTTTTATGTCTGTTCTTGCTGGCGCTCGGCGTTTTTGTATTCAGTACAAGCCGGGCAGTGGCTTCAGAGCTTAGTCTTGTATCTCCCAGCGCGGCGTTACTTTCTCAGGAAGGTGGTGTGCTGCGCGTGCACGAAGAAGCGAAGGTTTCAGAGCACAATGGCCAGAGCTGTCTATCGCTTGTTTTGCCGGCGCAGGCAGAGAATCTTCGTATTGAAGTCGAAGGGGCGAGCATTGTACAGGAAGAGAGCTTTCCTTACCCGTTACAAGCCGTAAGCGGACGTGCACGGCGTGCCTGTGAGCTGGCGGACAGGCTGGAAGCCGCCAATGTGAGTCTGACTTTGCTCAAGGAGCGCCTTGCGATCTGGAATAGCGTACCGAAAGATTTGACTTGCGCTGATATCGAGGCCTGGGACAGTAAAAAACTTCATGTCCTGGAGACGCTTTTGCCGAAAAAGAACGCCGTTGAACGGGAAATCCGTGAACTCAAGGAAGAACTGAAAAAATTACCAGCCCAGGAGCGTCTGGGCAAGCTGGTACGCGTAACGCTTGCAGAAAAGGTCAAGGCTGCGCATTTGCCTGTCAATTACAGCTATACGTTGAAAAAGTGTGGTTGGCGCGCCCATTACGCCTTTGCCATTGCTCCAGAAAAGTCCAAAAAGCGTGTTGTGGTACGGCTGATGGCTCAAGTTTGGCAAGAAAGCGGCATGGACTGGACAGGAACAGAGATTACCCTTGTCACGGGGACAAAGGGGAAGCTTACCCCTCCCGCGCTTGCCTCTTGGGTTTTGGAAGCAAGTGAAGTGCGAGGCAAAGGTTCCTCCAACTTCGATACAGCCTATGAAGACGCTGCTCCCATGGCCATGGCACCGGCAAATGCCCGCCGTGCGGAAAGCCATACTGCGGCTCGCCAGGATACCAGCGGTGTATACGCAAGCTGGCTTTTGCCCGCTCGCAATCTTGAGCAGGGAGAGAGTAGCATGCTCATCTGCCAAAAAGAGTGGGAAACTCCGCTGCTTTGGCTGGCACGTCCCAATATCAGTCAAGGACAGGTCTTTCTCATGGCGCGACATGAAATAGCGCAAGGAGAGGTTTGGCCTGACGGCGATGCCATTTTTTCGGTCTCTGGTCAGGAAACCGGAAGGGGCCGTTTTTCTGTGCGCGGCCCTCAGGTTACCCTCTACTTTGGCTATGATCCGCGTGTCAGCCTCGAGGTCGTACAAGATAAGCGTAAGCGCGGAGAAAGCGGTTTTCTTGGCCGGGACAAGACCTGGACCTGGGGGTGGACCTATATCTTGCACAACAATCATAGCGAGCCTGTCCATGTTCGCTTGGAGCGGCCAGAACCCCAGATCGTGCAGGATAAGATCTCTGTGCACTTTGAAGACAATCCCAAGGCCAACGTGGACAGCAAAAAGCACATCCGCTTTTGGGAAGTGGATGTCGCCGCAGGCGCCTCACAGAGCATTAGCCACGGTTTGACCATCAAAGCGCCAGAAAACTTATCCTTCTTCCCCAAGGCCCCGTAAGCTGGGAAGTGCATTTGTGCAAATCCGGGCTCTGCCCTGAGCGCGAGAAGCGATGTTTGCGCGTTGGCGGAACACTTGACAGAACGTAGAAAAATGGTGTCTTTACGATGTTAAGCGATTTGCATGAAGACGGTTTTGCTTGCACTACACGCTTTTTTGCTTGTGCTTGGCATTCCCTCGCCTGTCGGTTTTATTGGATTTGAGGGGACGCTGAATATCCACTACTCAACATGGGAGATGGCAAACGATGCGCACCAAGATTGTCTGCACAATAGGACCAGCCTCAAGGTCGCGGGAGCGTATTCTGGCTTTGGCCAAGGCCGGTGTGAGTGTTTTCAGACTGAATTTTTCTCACGGTGTCGCTGCGGATTTTGAAACGACCATAGCGAATATCCGTTCTGTGGAAAAAGAGCTTGCCCGTCCCATCACCATTATGCAGGATCTCTCCGGTCCCAAGATCCGTCTGGGTGTTATCCCCGATGAAGGAGGCATTCAGCTGGAGAAAGGGGCTCGTGTGCTTTTGGGACCCGAAGCTTCCAGAACCAATGAAATGCCCTACCTCCCCTTTGATCATCCGCTGATTCTGGAAAATCTGGAAAAGGGCGACCGCATGGTCCTTGCCGACGGTGGACTGCAGTTTACTGTGGATGAACGCCGCAGCGACGGCTTGGTGGTTTTGGTCACTGAAAATTCTGGCTTTGTGTCGTCGCGCAAGGGTCTGGCCTTGCCTGGGAAGATCACCCGTGTACGTGCCTTAACGGACAAGGATAAAACCGACCTTGCAGCCGGTCTGGCCATGGGTGTGGATGCTGTGGCCATCTCCTATGTCCAGACAGCCGATGATGTACGCGAAGCCAAGGCCTTGATTGCCAAAAGCGGACGCCGGGTTCCCATCGTGGTCAAGCTGGAACGTCAGGCCGCTGTGGATAATCTCGATGCCATTCTGAAGGAAACCGATGTGGTGATGGTGGCGCGCGGTGACCTTGGTGTGGAATGTCCGCTGCCGCTTCTGCCCATGCTGCAGAAGAAGATCATCGAAGCCTGTAACCGTATTTCAAAACCCGTGATCGTGGCCACACAGATGCTCCTTTCCATGGTCAATAGCCCTTCACCCACGCGTGCTGAAACCACCGACGTGGCCAATGCCGTGCTCGATGGTGCCGACTGCGTGATGCTTTCAGAAGAAACGGCTATGGGCAATTTCCCGGTGGAGACCGTGCAGTATATGCAAAGAATTACCACGGAAGCGGAAAATCTTTTGCAGGAACGTTTCTGCCATAAAGAGCCCGGTAAAGATAAGGGCATTCCCGAATTTTTGGCGTATTCGGCCTGCATTCTGGCCGACAAGGCCAGTGCCTGCGCCATCGTCTCTCACAGCCTGAGCGGCAAGAGCGCTCAACAGGTTTCAGCGCGTCGTCCTCCTCAGGCTATCTATGCCCTGACCACGGAAGACTCTTCGGTGCGGCTTTTGAATTTTGTCTGGGGTGTGACACCGATATTTGTGGAGAATCCTGAAAAAGTGACGAGTCACCTGTTGCGGGCGGAAAATTTTATTGCCCAGAGTTCCGATTTTGCCCAGGGCGACTGCGTGGTCATTACCGCCGGTCAGACGACAGGTGAACAGACACCCAGAGGCACCAATCTCGTTAAACTTTACTGGAAATAGTAGGACGCATGTCGATCAATAATGAAGATTATTTTCAGATAAACTCCGAAATACTTACGAGTTTTCACAAATATAGACCACCCCTGGATCTTTATGTTTTCAGGGAGGATATTGGCGTTCTTGAGCCGTTTTATCGCAAAGGTGGACGATTGAGCGAGGCACAGGTTGCTGAGCTTGCAGAAATCTGTGAAAACGGCAATCTCTTTGTGGCGCACTCTGATAAGCATATCTATCAGGAATACATGATCCGGCAGCTGGATCTCGTTCTGCTTGATCCCAATATGACAGAAGGGGAGATTGCCGAATTATGCATCCTGGGCGTAGCGGCAAGGTACGCCAGCTTTTATGATCAGCCTGTGCCTGACATGATGCAGTTTCTCTACCATGATGTCATGGTTATCACAGAATACCTTTGGTCGGATAAGCACCATATGGTTCCTTTCATGCGTCGCCTCTTCAGAAAGTCCGACCCTGCAAGACATGCTGTCAATACCATGATTGTGGGAACCTGGCTGTGGATGCAGATGAATCATGAATATAATCGCAAGGAGCTTGACCGCATCATGCTTGCGTTAGTTCTGCATGATGCGGGAATGTGCAAGGTCCCGCAGTTTTATTTGACGAAAAAAGGTCGACTGACACAGGATGAATGGGACAAGATGACCATGCACACCGTGGCTTCGGTCAAGCTCATGCAAAAAAGCGACCTGAAGTTTGATGAATTGATCAGAGCTTGTTTTGAGCACCACGAGCGCTTGGATGGATCCGGTTACCCACAGCATACGCGTGCTGGCCAGATCAGTGTTATGGGTCGGTTGACCGCCCTTGCGGATTCTTTTTCCGCCATGATCTGCGATCGCCCCTATGCCAAAGCCAAGGAGCCTGATCAGGTGGGCAAAGAGCTTTTTGAAGACAATCGCTATGACAAGACAATGTCCAGTATTCTGTCCACAGCCTATGTTCCCGGAGGACCTTTGGGAACGCTCATTGACATGGACGCCAAATATGAAGCGTTCAAAAAAAGTGATGCGTAACCAGGCAAAGAGAAATTACAAATGAGCGTGCCCTGCGTGGCACGCTTTTTTTGTCTCTAACGAAAAGTGGGCGCAAACACGTGCTAGCTTGTGGTGTTTAGATCGGGAGAAAAAGGCTTCGGACGAGCAGAAAAAGGCCAAGAATGGCACAGGTTACGGCCATTAGTCTGCGGACCCAGAGCACAGGCATATGGCTTACGGCAAAAACGCCGCAGATGAAGCCAGCCAGCTCGAGGCCGCTTACGCGTAGAAGCATGGGCCCATCCACATTGCCGTTGAGCCAGTTGGCCCATGACGCTGTCAGGGCTGTTGCCAGAGAATAGGGCATGGTCAGGCCCACCGCAGCAAGAGGGGGCATGCCGCAGGGAACCATCCAGGCTATGGCCAAAAGGGGGCCTCCGGCACCGGTGATGCCAGCCATGGTCCCTGTGACCATGCCAATGACGCCTAAGCCTTTGGGAGTGAGCCAGAACGAGGGGCCTTGGCTTTTTTGCACAGGGGGTTTGAAGGAGGAAAAAGCGGCAAAGAGCACCAAAAGCGCCAGGAGGATATTCAGGAAGCTGGCATGGAGATGAACGTTGAAGAGGGCGGCGGGACCGGCAGCCAAAGCGCCTCCCAAGGTGAAGGGGAGAGCCTGGCGCCAGTGGATATGACCGAGTCTGTGGAAGAGATAGCAGCCAAGAACGTTCATGGGAATGAAGGAAGCCAGTGTTGTGGCCATGGCTGCGTGGGTTTTGAGGCCACTGAGGAGGACAAGGGCAGGGGGAATGAGGATTCCCCCCATGCCCGTGCCTCCTACAAGAATCCCCACAGCAAGACAGATAGTATACAAGGCGAGTAGAGCCATTTTGTCCTCATACCAGCTGCCCTAGGCGGGGGGAGGGATTTTTAGGAAAGTTTGAGGACGCGCTTGGCGTTTTCGTACATGACCTTTTTGCGTACGTCGTCTTTCAGCGGAAAGTCCTTGTAGGCAGCCAACGCATCTTTCAGCTCAACAAAGGGATGGGCGCTGGCAAAGAGGACTTTGTCGGCAATCATGTCGTTCATGGCGCGGACATAGATATCGATCATGGGAGAGCGCTCATATTCCGAAATGTCCATATAGACATTGGCATTGCGCAGGCAGGTGTAGATGGCCTCAGAGACAAAGGGATAACCGCCGTGGCTCATGATGATGCACAATTCGGGAAAGTCGCGGGCAACTTTATCCACATCTCTGGGATCCGCATACTCGAGAATGGCTCCAGAAACTTCTGGCGGAGGTGCCATGGTGATGAAGACGGGGATGCCGAGATCCACACAGCGTGTGTAGATTGGATAGAAGCGGGCCTCGCTGGCCGGAATGTGAGCAAGGTAGGGGTCAATGGCAATGCCTTTCATGCCAAAGTCTTTGACCACATGCTCCATCTCATCAAGAGCCGCACGTTTTTTGTGGGGATCAATGCCCCAGAAGCCCACGAATTTATTGGGATAGCTCTTGCAGAATTGGAGTACACTCTGATTATTGGCCGGAAAACCATAGGTCGTCTCGCAGTCGCGGCCTGTGATCACACCCAGTTCCACATCCATGGCGTCGAGATCGGCGACGATCTCAGGCAAGGACTGGGCTTTACGCGCATCAAAGCCGATCACTTTACAGGCGGCTTTGAACATGGTGCTGTTTTTGATTCCGTCAATGATCTCTGGGGTATTGGGGCGGAAACGGAAATCAATGGTTTTCATGAAAGCAACTCCTCTTACGGAACAGACGATTATTGGCCGCTGACAGGACACAGCGGCGCTTCAGATGAGAGTACTGAAGAGCAGACATGATATAAAAAGATGGGAATGATCATGGTCTCCGTACGAGAAAGGCAGAATGCGGTGACAAAAGACAGTTCCCGTAACGGCAAGTTCCAAAGGCCTGGAACGCTCCTTGATTACAACTGGGTGTCCTTGATCAGCTTAAGCAGTTCGGCGGGGACCTTGCTTGCGAACTTATCGCGCACAGGCTGTGTCTTCTTGTACAGCTCGGCCTTTTGTTCAGGCGTGAGCATGTGAATCTGGATGCCCTTATCTCGGAAGGCCTGCCAGGCGGCCTTTTCCAGCTTCACAGTCTCTTCACGTTGCCAGATCAGGGCTTCATGAGCGGCTTCGCTGATGATTTTCTGCTGTTCGGGGCTCAGGCTTTCCCACTTTTTCTTATTCATCAGGAGAATATGCATGGAATAATTGTGCTCAGAATTTACGGCGTATTTGAGCACTTCGGAGTGTTTGGCATCGTTGAGCAGAGAGAAGGTGTTGCCCTCAGCTTCGACAGTACCCTGCTGCAGGGCGGTATAGGTTTCACCCCAGGCCAAGGGCGCGGGCGTCATACCAAGCTCGCTGGCCACGGCCTCTTCCACGGGCGAGTCGGTGATACGGCACTTCAAATTCGCAAGGTCAGCCACACTGTTCAAGGGCTTTTTGGTGGAAACAAAGTTGCGGTAGCCATATTCACTGAACATAATGGTCTTTAAGCCGATGCTTGCGGCCACCTTGTCCAGAGCCTTGCCAAGCTCTCCTTCATCCAAGGCCTTGTAGAGTTTTTGCTGATTTTTGGGATCGGTTACATAGGGCAGATCTATGGCCATGTAGGCCTTGGAGAATGTGGCGAGATTGGGCGAGGAGCTCGATGACATATCCAGTGTGCCTGCCTGGGCGGCTTCGGTGGTCACACGATCACTGCCCAGCTGGCAGTCACCGAAGATTTGGATCTTGATTTTTTTGTTACTTTTCTTTTCCACGAGTTCTTTGAACTTCTCATAGCCTACGGTCACGTTATTCCCCGGCGCCATGGGATGACCAAGACGCAGGGTGAGCGGTTTGTCGGCGGCGACAACTTCTACCGCACTGCCAAGGCAGAGAAACAGGCAGGCAAGGCCAGCCAGAGCGGTTGAGAACAATGCGTTACGCATAGATTCCCCCAGAAATTAGAAGGTTCAACTTTGTTGAACGAGCAATATACATGCCAAAAAAAGGTGCCCCAAGCCTTCCTTTAACTATCTAATATATCAGGATTTTTTGGAGATTGCAAAGGCGCTGGGCAGCGCAGCGCCAGTCCAAGCCACCGTCTTTGTAGCAAATTTGCGACGCTTGTGGCCGCTTGCTTGAGACGTGCGAGCTTGTTCTGCGAAAAAGCGCTCAAAGGCAGCCAAGGCGCAAAAACCGGATAGGCGTATATCCAATAAGAGAACGCTGCTCTGCCTGGACAACGGGCCTTTTTGGTCTCTGGCAGAGGCTATTTCGGAGTTAGGCTGAGCAATCTGGCCGAGTCTTGGACCTTGCCTTTTGACGGATCATTTGTCGCAAATTTGCGACGATTGAGAGCGCTATTTGGGCAATGGGCAAGAGATAGATGCAAATTTGCGACTGGATAGGGCCGCCCTTTCTTGTGCTAGCTGAGTTTCCTAACAAAAAACGTGAAAAATGCTGACTTTTCAAGGACTTGCGGGAAATGGCACAAGTCCTGCAGAACGACGGCAAGACGAACTTGTCCGCAATGCAGGAAAGGTTTTGCGTGCGGATCGAAGACGAGAAATCCTCAACGACGACTGCTTTCTCTTATGGAGAACAGTCAAGGAGTTTACCATGACGCAAGTTTGCGAATGCCGTTCTCCCCAGGAACAGCGCCTTCAGGACAAAATAGAGGGCAAAGAAGATAAATTCAGAAAATCTCATTCTCGTGTCTTCAAACTGCTTGAGCGTTTTGAAGGTCAGAAACCGCGCATTGATATTGAACGCGCCCTGTATTTCACCGAGTCCATGAAAGAGACTGAAGGCCAGCCCCTGGTGCTGCGCTGGGCCAAAGCCTTGATGCATGTTGCCAAAAACATCACGGTGACCGTGCAGGACGATCAACTGCTTCTGGGTCGTGCCGGCTGCGATGGTCGTTATGGCATTCTCTATCCTGAGCTCGACGGTGACTTTCTGGATATTGCCGTGCGTGATCTGCCCACGCGTGCCACCTCACCGGCCACCATCACGCCTGAAGACGCCAAGCGTGTTGTGGAAGAGATTGCTCCCTACTGGAAAGGCAAGACCTTCCACGAAGATCTGAACCGTTCACTGCCGCCTGATGTGCACAAGCTGACCTACGATGATCCCGAGGGCTTGATTTCTCGCTTTATCGTCAATGAAACAGCGTCCTTCCGCAGCTCCATTCAGTGGGTGCACGACTACGGCAAAATTTTGCGCCGCGGTTTCAACGACATCAAGCGTGAAGCCGAGGAAAAGCTGGCAGCTCTGGATCCCATGAGCTGCAAGGACAATTGTGAAAAACGGCCTTTCCTGGAAGCCGTGATCATTGTCAGTGAAGCCATTGTGCTTTGGGCCAAACGGCATGCCGTGATGGCGCGTGCCATGGCTCAGGTGGAACAGGATCCTGTCCGTAAAGCCGAGCTTCTGCGTATGGCTGACAATGCCGATCGTGTTCCCGGCGAGCCCGCCCGTGATTTCTGGGAAGCCTGCCAGAGCCAGTGGTTTACCCAGATGTTCTCACGCATGGAACAGAAGACCGGCACGACCATTTCCAATGGTCGCATGGACCAGTATTTCTATCCCTATTATCTTGCCGATAAGAAGGCCGGAAAAATCAATGATGCCCAGGCCATGGAGCTTTTGGAATGCATGTGGGTGGGCATGGCTGAATTTATCGATATGTATATTTCTCCCACAGGCGGAGCCTTCAACGAAGGCTATGCCCACTGGGAAGCCGTAACTGTGGGCGGCCAGACTCCCGACGGACGCGACGCCAGCAATGAACTGACCTATCTGATTCTGAAGTCAAAACGAGAATTCCCCCTGCACTATCCTGATCTGGCTGCCCGCATTCACTCTCGCGCGCCTGAGCGCTATCTCTGGGATGTGGCTGAAACCATTAAGTATGGTTCAGGCTTCCCCAAGCTGATCAATGACGAAGAAGTGGTGCCGCTCTACGTCTCCAAGGGCGCAACCTTTGAGGAGGCCCTTGACTATGCCGTCAGCGGCTGCACTGAAGCCAGAATGCCCAATCGTGACACCTACACCTCTGGCGGAGCCTACATCAACTTTGCCGCTGCCGTGGAAATGGTTCTGCGTAACGGTCGCATGAAGAAATACGGCGATCAGGTTCTGGGTGTGGAAACCGGGGATCCGCGTTCCTTCAAAACCTGGGAAGAATTCTGGGAGGCCTATAAGACGCAGCATCTGCTCTTCCTGAAAACGGCTTTCCATCAGCAGTACATCATCAACAAGCTGCGTGCCCAGCACTTTGCTCAACCCATGGGTTCGGCCATGCATGATCTCTGCATGAAACATTGCATTGATCTGCACCAGGAGCAGATTCCCGAAGGCATCAATTTCGGCTATTTTGAATACATGGGACTGGGTACCGTGGTCGACTCCCTCTGCGCTGTGAAAAAGTTTGTCTTTGAAGAGAAGAAGATCACCATGGACAAGCTCATCGAAGCCATTGACGCCAATTTTGAGGGCTATGACGATATCAAGGCTTTGCTCAAGAGCGCACCCTGCTATGGCAATAACGATCCCTATGCTGACGCCATTGGCAAGGAAATCGACAAGATCTCCGTGGAATTCGGTGGCAAGTACAGCATGCACGATTTAGGCATTCACAACGACGTGCGTTATGTGCCCTTTACGTCGCATGTGCCCTTTGGCAAGGTCGTCTCGGCAACTCCCAACGGTCGCACCGACGGCTTCCCGCTTTCCGACGGTTCTTCCGCTTCCCATGGTGCCGACGTCAATGGTCCCACAGCCGTCCTCTTGTCCAACTATAATACCAAGAATATGGGGATGCGTGACCGCGCGGCCCGTATGCTCAACATCAAGTTCACGCCCAAGTGCGTGGAAGGTGACGAGGGCACGGAAAAGCTCGTTTCCTTCATCCGTACCTTCTGTGACCTGAAACTCTGGCATGTGCAGTTCAACGTCCTGAATAAGGAAACGCTGCTCAAAGCCCAGAAGGATCCCAATAAGTACCGCAACTTAATCGTGCGCATTGCCGGCTACAGCGCCTACTTTGTGGATCTCTCCCCCGATCTGCAGAATGACCTGATTGCCCGCACCGAGCATGAAGCCCTGTAAAACAAGGGAAAAATGAGCCAACGGGCAGCTCTAGCCTTTGCCAGAGCTGCCCGTTTTTGCTCTCGGAGTGTATTGATCTGCGCCGTGTTTTTTTCTTCAGGGATTTTGTTACCATTAAGGATACCGCATGAGTCAGGAATGTCCCGATAGCCAGCAGAAGGGTATGGTCTTCAATATTCAGAAATTTTCTGTGCATGACGGCCCAGGCATCCGCACCATTGTCTTTTTGAAGGGCTGTGCTTTGCGATGCCGCTGGTGTAGTAATCCTGAGTCGCAGCTGGCTGAACCCGATCTGGCCTTTAACGCTGGTCGCTGTCTCGGTGTTTCCAAATGTGGACACTGCATTGTGGCCTGTCCCTACGGAGCTATTCGTCTCGGCGATAGCGATCTGCCTGTTATTGACCGTAAGGCGTGTGCCGACTGTCAGGACAAAGCCTGTGCCAGCGCCTGTCCGGCCCAGGGCCTTTTGGTCTATGGCAAAATGCGCAGCGTGGATGATGTGCTTTCTGTGGTTGAGCAGGATATGGCTTTTTATGTGCGTTCGCGGGGAGGACTGACCCTTTCCGGCGGTGAGCCTTTGCTGCAGAAGGATTTTGCTCTGGCTCTCTTGCGTGAGGCCCATGAGCGGCATATCCGCTGTGCCATTGAAACCTGTGGCATGGTGCCTGAAGCAACAGTACGTGCGGCTGCCCCTTATCTGCGGCAGGTACTTTTTGACATCAAGCACTTGGATCCTGCGGTGCACAAGGCACAAACAGGCATGAGCAATGAACGCATTCTGGCCAATTTCCGCATTCTGGCAGAAGAATTTCCCGATCTGCCCATTCTGGCCAGAACACCGGTGATTCCGGGTTTTAATGATAATGCCAAGACCATCAAAGCCATTGCCGAATTTTTACAGCCCTTCAGCCGGGTCGAATATGAAATGCTGCCGTACCATCGTCTGGGTACGCAGAAATATCTTTTTCTTGATCGTCAGGTGCCCATGGGTGACGTGCAGCTCAATCAAAAGAAAATGCGCATTTTGCGTGATCTGGCGCAGAGTGTGCTCGGTGCGCGTCTGCACAGACCCAAGGAAAAGACGAAGAAGGCCTGATGGTACAAGCCTATCCCACGTCTCTCTGATTGCAAGATACTGTATGAGCAAAGCCCGCCATTTTGCCTAGGCATGAGGTGGGCTTTGCTGTTTTTGGCAGCCTCTGCGCTCAAGGGGTGGGGATTTCATAAAGAATGGCCAGGGCTTCTTGCCAAAACCAGGTCTTGAGGGTAGTTTCAAAAGCTTATGGCTTAGATTGACTCACATTTCTGGCGTTTTGCCGCTATTTTTTTCATTTTTGCAGGATGAGCTTCTATGACAGACGTGTTTACCGCACTCAAAACGGCAGATATTCCAGTGCTTGTGGGTGTTCTCTCTCTTGTGGGGGCACTCATCTATTCTCTTGTGCAATTCAGCAGGCATGGACGGTAGGTATGGTTATTGTCGATATTTTGATCTGGATCATCTATATCGCCGTCTTTGTCTGGTTGTTTCGCAAAGGCAGCGGACACGATGTCATGCTCTCTGGCAAAGTGGGATTTGGCATTCAGGCCTTTGCCTTTGTAGCCACCTACATTTCAGCCGTGGCCCTCGTGGGTTTCGGCGGCCTGGCCTATCAGTACGGCATGCAGATGCTGCTGATTGCGGCGGGCAATGTCTGGCTTGGAACCTGGATCGTCTATCGCTACCTCGCCTGGCCCACTCGGGTCTGTCAGCGCAATCTCGGGGCCCGTACGCCGGTACAGCTTTTGGCCAAAGGACACAGAAGTCCGCTGCTTGGTCGTTGTTTGGCTCTGGTTTTTGCTGTTTTCCTTGGTGTCTACGCTTCAGCCGTGATCAAGGGCGCAGCCCTTTTGCTGGAACAGATTTTACCCTTGCCTGCTGGCCTTCTCGTCTGGGCTGTGGCCTTGCTTGTGGGGCTAGCCGTATTTGTGGGCGGGCTCAGGGGGGTATTGTACACTGAGGCCATGCAGGGTTTTGTGATGCTCATAGGCATTTCCATGCTCATTTTTGCTGTCTTCGACAAAGTCGGCGGTCCGGTGAGCGGCATGCTGCAGCTTGCTGCCCTTGAACCCACCAAAGCAGCCAATACGGGCTTTGTGCATCTTGCCGAAGGCGGTGAGGGCTGGTTTATTATTTCCTTGGTGATTGTCACTTCTGTGGCTGTCTGGGCACAGCCGCAGATGATTCAGCGTCATTTTGCGCTGGCTTCGTCCCATCAGGTGGATCGCATTACGCCTTTGGCGATGTTCGTTTTAACGGTGCTTGTGGGTGGAGCCTATTACGTGGCCTCATTGGGCAGGCTTTTTCTTCCGCCTGTGGCCTCGCCTGATGCCGTTATGCCGACGATGGTCAAAATGTTGCTGCCTGAAGTCGGATTACAACTTTTTGTGCTGGCCATTGCCTCAGCCTCCTTGTCGACAGCGACCGCCATCTTTCATATAGCCGTCAGCGCCATAGCCGAAGACCTGCCTGGATCCAAGGCCACACGTCCCCGTTGGCTGATGGCCATAGCCTTCATTGTCCTCTTAAGTGCGGGCTGCGCTCAGATCAAAGGGCAGATCATTGCCATGCTCTGCGCCACAAGCTGGAGTGTTGTGGGAGCGGCCGTTCTGGTCAGCTATGTGGCGCTGGTGCGTTTTGGCCGACGCAGCAGCCGTGCCGCCTGGATGAGTTTTCTCCTGGGCTTTGGCAGCTGCCTTCTTTGGTACTTAATGACGGATCGCCATTTTGCCGTTCTGCCCATGCCCTGGCCTGCCCTGAGTAAGATTCCTCCATTTTTTGTGGGTTTTGGCTGTTCACTTCTGGGCTGGCTGATTGGCTGGTGCCTCGATCCTGAAGCTCGCAAAAACTCCCATTTTTGGCCGGAAGAGTCCGCCGGTTCTTCTTCCATAGGCAATAAATAAGATCGGTCTTTGTCCGTAGCTTGAGACGTTACGCATCTGAAGGGGCTGTTGAGTACAGTCCCTTTTTTTGTGTCTGCCTTTTGGAACGTACGTCTTTTCCCTGGCTTGGCCCATTCAAACAAGCATTGAGAGGGCCATTTCAGAACAATTCCTTCCTCTTATGCTCCCTTCCGCTTTTTCCTGCCAGATACCTTTTCCGCCTTTTTCCACAGAGAACCTTTTCCTGATGGCCTTTGCGCAAGAATCTTCTGGCGCACTTTTGTCGCAAGGGTGTGTCACGATTCACTTTTGACGTGCGAAACCTGTTTCTATGGGCATTTTGGCGGCCCAGAGCAAGCCCTGCTTCAGACCACACCACCTTGACACGAGCCGAGAGGGGAGGCATAGTGGGAAAAAGTGGAGAAAAGAGGTTTTTTGTGGAAACTCATGGCTTCTTAAACACGCATTACCGTTCTCTCGATGCCAAGGGCCGGCTGATCCTGCCGCCTGAGTATCGTGAGAGTCTTGCGGCCAATGGGCAGGAAGGAGCAGAGCCAGGTTTCTGGCTTACGGGTTTCTATGGACGTCTTGTGGCGTATCTGCCCAAGAACTGGGAAGCGATCATGGGGCAGCTCTGTAAGATCCCCTTTACCAACGTCAAGCTTTCCCATTTTAAAAGTAAGGTCATGGGCCTGGCATCCTTTATTACCTTTGACGGGCAGGGCCGGGTGCGCATACCGCAGCCATTGATGCGTGAAGCGGGTCTCGTCAAGGATGTCATTCTCGTGGGTATGGCTGACAAGTTTGAGATCTGGGATCAGCAGCGTTTTGATAATATCCTGACCACTGAAGACATGTCTGAAGCCCTGGCCAGCACGGGCCTGGCCATTTCACTCTGATGCAGGCGCAAGATCGGCATATTCCTGTACTGCTGCAGGAGGTTGTGAATTTTCTGGCACCAGAGCGGGGTGGTTTCTTTCTGGACGGAACCGTAGGTCTTGGCGGCCATGCGCAAGCTTTGCTTGAGGGGGGAGCAAGCGAGCTTTTGGGGCTTGATCGCGACAGAGAGGCCTTGGCCTTGGCCAAAGAGCGCCTTGCACCGTACGCCGCACGGGTTCACCTCTGCCACGGTCTCTATGCGGATTTTCCCAGTTATCTTGCACAGCTTGGCTGGCAGCGGCTTTCCGGGGCTCTGATCGATATCGGTGTTTCTTCCATGCAGATCGACAGCGCCTCTCGTGGCTTCAGTTTTCTGAGCGATGGGCCCTTGGATATGCGCATGGATGCGGAGTGCGGAGAGAGTGCCCAGGATCTTCTCAAGGAAGCCAGCTTTGAACGTCTGCGTGATATTCTGGCCCGTTTTGGAGAGGAACCGCAGGCTGAAAAGATTGCACGCACGATCGTGCGTAAGCGCCTTGAAAGCCCCATTACGAGCACGGCCCAGCTCGCCCAGCTTGTGGAGCAGTGTTATCCCAAAAAATGGCGCGAGACAGCCAGGAATCATCCGGCTACGCGTACCTTCCAGGCCTTGCGCATGGTGGTCAATGATGAATTGGGCCAGCTTGCGCGTTTTTTAGAGTCAATTCTCTCCTATCTTGAGCCAGATGGACGCCTCGTCGTGATTACCTTCCATTCCCTGGAAGACCGTCTGGTCAAGCAGACCATGCAGCGTTGGAGCCGGGGCTGTCTTTGTCCTCCCTATCTCGATCACTGCATCTGCGGGCATACGCCTGAAGTGCGTCTGCTTTGCAAAAAACCGGTGCAGGCTCAAGCTTCGGAACTTGCCCAGAATAGTCGGGCCAAGAGTGCCAAATTGCGAGCTGTGGCCCGACTGAAATAGCCTTGGAGGGGCTATTGTTTTTTTTTCGAGGTCGTCATGCAGCACAACCCTCTTCGTGATCACAGGCGTCGTGGAGGACGCGGCTGGATTTTAGCCTTTGCGCTTGGGATATTGTCGCTTTTGATTATGCTCTTGATTCACGTCTGGACCAATATTGAACGAGTGGACACATCCTATTTCATCACCAGAGCCCAGCAGGAGATCGCCGATCGGCATGAGCATCTGGCCAAGTTGGAAATTGAGCGTGAGCGTCTTTTGACACCACACGAGCTGAAGCAGAAGGCCGTAGGCTACGGTATGCATGAAGCCTACCCCGGACAGATCAGACGCCTCGACAAGTGAGCCTACAATGCGTTTTAGCAAAAAAAAAGTGAACGAGCGTAAGCGCGGTGCGGTCTATGTGAGCCGCAAGGCGCCGGAAGCCCCCAAACCGGAAAAAGTGGAAAGACCCATGCCAGAATGGGCCAAACGCTATGACTGGTCGCGTTTTCGGATCATCATCGGAGCGGGACTGTTTTGTGTCTTCTGGATGATTTTGTGGGGCAGAGCGTGCTATCTGCAGGTCATTGCCGCGCCCGAGCTTGCGGCGCGGGCTCAAGAACAGCATGAATTCACCGAGCAGGTCCAGGGCCGGCGCGGTATTATCACTGACCGCAACGGTCAGGTGATGGCACGCAGCGTTGAGGCTCATTCCATTTACGCCAGTCCGGGCAAGATCGCCGACAAGGTCGCTTGTGCCAATCAGCTGGCACCGATCCTGGGGCTTGAGCCGCAAAAGCTCTATGAGCGTCTGACAACGCAGGGCCGGCATTTTATCTGGCTGAAGCGCATGGTCGACGATATGACCGCAAGCCAGGTCAATGCGTTGAACATCGCGGGCATCGGCGAAAAAACGGAATTTGTGCGGGTCTATCCCTTTAAGCATATGGCGGGCCAGCTTCTGGGTTTTGTGAATACCGATGGCAAGGGCCTGGAAGGTCTTGAGCGCAGTTTGGACAATCGTCTGGCTTCACCCAGCGTTGAGCAGGTGGTGCGACGTGATGCCCGCGGACAGCGCATCTCACTGTGTGAGGGAGAGTATTGCCCCGTGAGTGGTGAGGACATCCGTTTAACGCTGGACATGCATGTGCAGTACATCGCCGAAGAGGCCGTGAGCCGGGCCGTCAAGGAATACGACGCACGCTGGGGCGGAGCACTGGTTGTGGACGTCAAAAGCGGCGACATTCTGGCCTGGGCACAATATCCCTTTTTCAATCCCAATTCCTACAAAGAATACGGTCCTCTGATCTACCGCAATCGTTTGGCCCAGGATGCCTTGGAACCCGGTTCAACCTTCAAGCCTCTGGTCATGGCGCTGGCCTTGAACGACCACAAGGTGGCGCCGGATACCTTGATCAACTGTGAAGGCGGTAAGTGGATCGACAAGAACTACACCATTCGTGACACCTCAAGTCAGGGGACGATCACGGCGGCCAAAGTCTTGCGCTATTCCTCCAATATCGGCATGGCGAAGATCGGTTTGAAGATCGACACCAAGCGCTATTACCAGTATCTGCGCAATCTGGGCTTTGGTCAGCGCACCCAGGTGCCTGTGGCTGAAAGCAGAGGTATTTTACGCAGCCCCAAAGGCTGGAGCCGTATTGATACCATCTCCACCTCCTTTGGCCAGAGTATTTCCGTAACCGGTCTGCAGATGGCCCAGGCCTATCTCACCTTGCTCAACGACGGGATCTATAAACCGTTGCGGCTGATTGATCAGGAAATTGAGCCAGAAAAGCGTGATCGCTCCTTTGGCAGAGAGACAGCCCGTGAAGTGAGACGCATGATGCGCGATGTGGTTGAGGCCAAAGACGGCACAGGTCGCAGGGCGCGCATCGACGGCATTGAGGTGGGCGGTAAGACAGGTACAGCGCAGAAGGCTGACCGCAGATCTCGTACCTACGGCAGCAAGCGTCTGGCTTCCTTTGTGGGTTTTCTCCCGGCCGCCAAGCCTGAATTTCTGGTGCTGGTCATGGTCGATGAGCCCACACGCAACCAATTTGGCGGCGTGGTGTCAGCCCCTGTTTTCAAGGAAATTGGCACACGGCTTTTAGCGTACTCGGGTATGACCAATATTGTGGCCACAGCCGAGGCCAAGGAAGAAAAAAAGGAAGGGGAAAAGGAGCCGGAAAAACCAGCTGAAGCATCCCACGTTCCCCTTCGTCCCTTAAAACTTGCTGGTACAACGCCCCCTTGGGAAAGTCGCACGGAAGAAATTGTGACGCGGGAAAGGATCTCCAAGAAGCCGCAGATGGAACTTCCCGGACGCCTTGCGAGGGCGAGCCATCGCGTTCCTGATGTGAAGGGCAAGAGTCTGCGCAATGCCGTGGAGCTTTTTGCCAGGGGTGGCGTTGTGCCAGAATTGAAAGGGCAAGGCAATCATGTGGTCAAGCAGCTGCCGGCAGCCGGCAGTCTCTGGCCTGAGGAAAAGAGCGCCGGTTCGTGTGTGCTTTGGCTTTCTGAAAAATAGTGGGCTTTTGGCCAGATCCTGAGGTGCATGATGGCGAGTGTTGTTGCTTTTGCTGAGCTTGAGTCGAAGCTGAAGGAGGGAGTCTGTGGTGTACAAACAGACTCACGCAAGATTCAGGCCGGCGATATTTTTCTTGCGGTACCGGGGGAGACCGAGGACGGGGCAAAATACATTGACGATGCGCTCGGCCGCGGGGCGAAGAGTATTGTCGCCTGCGAGTCGGTCTGTACGGAGCTTTCTGGCAGGCTCCCCAGTGACGTGGCGCTTTGCGCCCAGACTGATCTGCGTGAAGCGGTCGCCAAGCTCGCCGTGGCGCGCTACCACACCGATACCCTCAAGCTCAAGCTCTTAGGCGTGACCGGGACCAATGGCAAAACCACGGCAACCTACCTGATGGAAGCTCTTTTGACGGCATTGGGAGAAAAGGTCGGGGTGTTAGGCACTGTCAGCTACCGCTGGCCAGGCCATGAAGAAGCTGCGCCTTTGACCACACCGGATCCTTTGAGCATTCACGCCATGCTGGCTGAAATGGAGAAGGCCGGCGTGGGCTATTGTGTCATGGAGGTCTCCTCGCACGCCATTTTGCAAAAGCGCGTGGCCTGCCTGCCCTTTGCCGGGGCGGCTTTCACCAATCTCACCCAGGATCATCTTGATTTTCACAAGACCATGGACGCCTATTTTGCGGCCAAGGCCAAGCTCTTTTGTGAATTGCCAAGGCCGGATAAAGCCATGGCCATCAATGGCGACGATCAGTACGGGCAGAAGCTTTTGGCGCTCTGTCCCAAAGCCATCGGTTTTGGCTTTGTTGACCATCCAGGGTCGCAGACAGATCAGAACTTGCACGGGCAGATCATGCGTCAAGATACGCAAGGGCTCAGCCTGCGGATGCGCTATCAGGGCCGGGAATGGGAACTGCAATCGCCCTTGATCGGGGCCTTCAATGCCGCCAATCTCTTAACGGTGCAGGCTCTGGCCCTGGGCCTTGGATTTTCTGAAAAAGCCTTTGACGGGCTGTCTGGCTTTGCGGGCGTGCGCGGCAGGCTAGAGCGTGTCAAGGCCGGTGGCCGGCATGTCTTTGTGGACTATGCGCACACACCGGATGCTCTTGAAAATGTGCTCAAAGCCCTGCGCAAGGCGGGCTTCCAACGTATCGTTGCCCTGTTTGGCTGTGGCGGCAACCGCGACCGCGGCAAGCGTCCTTTGATGGGTGAGGCTGTGGCCAAATACGCTGACGTGGCGGTGCTCACCAGCGACAATCCCCGTTTTGAGGATCCCAAGGCTATTATCGAGGATGTTTTACCAGGTTTGACCGGAGCGCGTGAGCTGTATGTAGAGCCTGACCGCAGGCTCGCCACCAAGCTGGCTTTAGGTCTGATCGCCAAGGACTGCGATTGTCTTCTGATCGCAGGCAAGGGACATGAAGATTATCAGATTATTCAGGGAAAACGTCACCATTACAGTGATCAGGAAGTGGTTTCGGAGTTGAGTCGTGCAGATGCGTCTTTCTGAAATTTTGGCGGTGCTTGAGCCTGACCTTGTGCGCTATCACGGTCACGGTCAGGAAGATACTGCTGTTTGTGGTATGGCCTACGACAGCCGTCAGGTTGAGCCAGGCAATCTTTTTGCCTGTATCAAGGGTGAGACAACCGATGGGCATCTCTATGCCACAAAGGCGGCAGAGCGAGGAGCCAGGCTTGTGCTCTGCGAGCGGGAGATCGAGGATCTGAGTATTCCGCAACTTGTTGTGCGCTCAACGCTTTCGTCTCTGATGCATCTGGCCCATGCCTGGCGCAGACACACGCAGGCCAAAGTGATTGGTCTGACGGGAACCTGCGGGAAGACCACAGCCAAGGAAATGCTGGCCGCCATTCTTGCCCTGCACGGCAAAACCGCCAAAAGCTTAGTGAATCACAACAATCAGCTGGGCATGGCCCACGGTATACTCAATACCCAGGGCGATGAGCAGTTTTGGGTTTTTGAGGCAGGCATCAGCACACCGCAGGATATGGATGAGCTTGGCAGTATGCTTGAGCCAGACTATGCGCTGATTTTGAATGTCGGCCCAGGCCACACTGAAGGTCTTGGCGACATGGGCGTTGCCTGGCACAAGACCAGGCTTTTGACGCATATGAGCGAAGGTGGTGTGGGGATTGTCTCGGCCGATTATCCTGATCTCGTCTGGAAGGCCATGGGCACCCACAGAACACCCCTGGTCTTTTTCAGCGCCAAGGCTGGCGAAATCAACGGCAAAAACGATTGTGCGAATTTTGCGCAATATCTGGGGGAAAATGAGGAGGGCCTTGGAAAATACCGGCTTGTGCTGGAAGGCAGTGCTTCCACGCTGCTCTGTCCCCTGGCCGCCTCCTATGCGGCGGAAAATATCTGTGCCGTGGCTGTGACAAGTCATCTTTTGGGCGTCCCCCTTTCAACCATTGCCCAGGGCCTGGCACATTTTGAAAATCCACCGCAGCGTTTTCGAAGGAAAACACTTGGCAAGCATCTGGTCATCGACGATACCTATAATGCCAATCCCCTTTCCATGCAGAGAATGCTCGCAGCGTCGGCTGCGTATGGCAAGCCTCTGGTCTGCCTGCTGGGTGAGATGCGGGAGCTGGGTCGCGAAGCCCAGACCTGCCACAGAGAGCTTGGCAAGTCTTTGGCTGAGATCGCCCCGGCTCTGATTTTCTGGAAGGGGGGACATGCTTGCGATGTTGAGCAGGGCTTGCGGCAGGCAGGATTTTCAGGGGATTTTGTCGTGCTTGAGGATACTGCCAAGGCCAAAGAGCGATTTCGGGAATTGTTGAAGGAGACGACGTTTGAGAGGGGGCTGACCCTGCTCGCCAAGGGCTCCCGCGCCAATGCTCTGGAGCAGGAGCTGGCTGTCCTGGAAGAGGTCCTGCAGGGAGAGCAGCATGTTTTATAATCTCCTTGTGCCGTATTCCTCGCAATGGCCTGTCCTCAATGTTTTCCGCTACATTTCTTTCCGTTCCATGGCGGCCCTGATCACAGCCCTGATCATTTCCATTCTGGTCGGTCCAACCTTCATTAAGATGCTCAGGCGTTTGAAATGCGGCCAGTACATCAACGAAGACGTCAAGCTCCATCAGAACAAAGCCGGAACCCCGACCATGGGCGGCGTTCTTTTGATTTTCACCCTCTTTATCTCCTTGATGTTCTGGGCTGATCTGACCAACCGCTATGTCTGGCAATGCCTGCTGGTTGTCATGGGCTTTGGGGCCGTTGGACTTTGGGATGATCTGACCAAGCTTTTGCGACACAACAATAAAGGGATTTCTCCGCGTGCCAAACTGGGCGGACAGCTCCTGGTGGCTTTTGTGGGCATGTGGCTTTTGATGCACAATCCTTCGTATTCCAGTCTGCTCTATATTCCCTTTTTCAAGGAAATCTCTTTTGATTTAGGCTATTTCTATCTGCCTTTTGGCATTTTTATCATGATAGCGGCCTCCAATGCCGTGAATCTCACCGACGGCATGGACGGTCTGGCCATTGGACCAGCCATTGTGGCGGCCATTGTCTTCTCCATTTTCCTCTATATCACGGGGAACGTGCGTTTTTCAGGCTACCTTTTTGTGCCCTACATTCCCGGTGTGGGTGAGGTCACGGTCTTCTGCGCCGCCTTCATTGGCGCCGGATTGGGTTTTCTCTGGTTCAACGCCTATCCGGCTCAGGTTTTCATGGGCGATGTGGGTTCGCTTTCCATCGGAGGCCTTCTGGGCTACCTCGCCCTCTTGAGCAAGCAGGAGCTGATTTTAGGGGTTGTGGGCGGACTGTTTGTGATTGAGACCTTATCGGTCATTCTTCAGGTCAGCTATTTCAAGTGGAGCGGCGGCAAGCGGATTTTTCGCATGGCACCTCTGCACCATCATTTTCAGGAAAAGAATATTCCCGAATCCAAGATCATCATCCGCTTCTGGATTGCATCCATTCTTTTGGGACTGGTTGCGCTTTCGGTCCTGAAGCTGCGTTAAGAGGCGAGCATGCAGTACGAACGTGGAAAAAAGCTCAAAGCAGGAGATCTGGCTGTTGTCGTTGGGGCCGGCAGAAGTGGCAAGGCCGCTTCCGCTCTGCTGTTACGGCAGGGCGTACGAGTGCGGCTTTTGGAAAAAAATCCCCAGGCCCTCTCCGAAGCCGAAAAAAAGGTTTTTTTGGATCGTGGTGGCGAGCTTCTGCTCGGTGAGCATCAGAAAGCGCAATTTGCCGATGCCAGCATCGTTGTGCCAAGCCCCGGCGTGCCCAGGGCAAGCCTTCTGCCCTTTATGGATGAAAAAAAACTGGCCTGTGGCGATGTGGAAATCATCGCCGAAATGGAGCTCGCCTTTCGCTATCTGAACGATGAGCCCATCCTGGCTGTGACTGGCACGAGCGGCAAGACCACCACGGTCTCCGTGGCCGCAGCCATGCTCAAAGAACAGGGCCTGTCGGTTTTCCTGGGGGGCAATATCGGCACGCCGCTTTCAGAATATGTGCTGGACTCACGCCACGCCGATGTTCTGGTTCTGGAAATTTCGAGCTTTCAGCTGCAATGCTGCCAGACCTTTGCGCCCAGAGTGGCGGTGCTGCTCAATCTTTCGCCCAATCATCTCGACTATCACCGAGATATGCAGGAATACCGCGACGCCAAGTTTCGCATTTTCCGCTGGCAGGATGAAAATGATTTGGCGGTATTGGGCCATGGTTTAGAGGAAGAGGCCAAGGCCTATGGCTTGCGGGCCCGCAAAATCTTTGTGGAGCCCAGCACACGCTTCCCGAAAATGCAGCTTCTGGGAGCCCACAACCGTTTCAACTGTGAAGCGGCCTATCAGGCCTGCCGCTTTTTTGGCGTTTCTGAAAGTCGTGCGGCCAAGGCGGTGGAGGCTTTCACGCCCTTGCCGAACCGTTTGGAGCGCGTGCGTGAACACAAGGGCGTGCTCTATATCAACGACTCCAAGGCCACGACCGTCTCTGCCCTGGAAGTCGCCATCCGTGCCATTGACCGGCCTTTGCGGCTGTTGTGCGGAGGCAAATTCAAGGGGGGCGATCTGGCGTCTCTGATTCCTTTGCTGCGCGAAAAAGTGCGGGAAGTTGCGCTCTTTGGCGCCGCCAGAGAAGAGTTTGAAGGTGCCTGGAAGGATGTCCTCCCCCTTTCCTGGCATCCCAATTTGGCTGAGGCCGTCCATTGTCTGGCTGAGCATGCCGAAGCCGGCGATGCTGTGCTTCTGGCGCCGGCCACAGCCAGTTTTGACCTCTACAGCAGTTACGTCGAACGGGGACGTGACTTTCGATCCATTGTGGAGCGTTTGCCGTGAACAGTGAGACAAAGAAGGCTGAAGAGAGCGCCTTGGCACAGCTTGTGGGCGAACGGCCCGTTGAGCCGGAAAAGCCTCAAGAACGTCAAAATCCGGCTGCGAACGGCCCGTTTGACTGGTGGCTTTTCACCATCATGATGACGCTCTTGGCCATTGGACTGGTCATGGTGCTCTCGGCAAGCTCCATTGTCGCCGAGCACACCTTCCACGATAAGTACCATTTTTTTAAGCGTCAGCTCTTTTATGCCTTGATCGGCATTGTGGCGCTCTGGGGGGCTGCGCTGGCTCCCCGCAAACTGATCTATGGCCTGCACTACTGGGCCTTGTTTGTCACCTTTATTCTGCTTGGCCTGACGCTGACGCCCTTGGCCCCAACCATCAACGGGGCCAGACGCTGGATCAGTCTCGGTTTTGCCTCCATTCAACCCATGGAATTTGTCAAGGTGGCCTTGGTCCTCTACCTCGCCTATTTCATGAGCACCAAGCAGAATACGCTGCGCACCTTCTGGCGCGGTGTTTTTCCGCCCTGTCTGGTCACCGGTCTCTACTGCGTGATTTTGCTCTCGCAGCCGGATTTCGGCAGTGCCATTGTGCTTGCGGGCATTCTCTTCTTCATGTGCATCGCCGGCGGTATCCGCTGGAGCTATATCGCCTGGAGTCTGGTCCTTGGCGTTGCCAGCATGGCCATTTTGGCCATTTCGGCGCCGTACCGTATGGAGCGCCTGAAAGCCTTTCTCGATCCCTTTAAAGATCCTTCCGGTGCCGGCTATCAGCTCATCCAGTCCTTTTATGCCCTGGCTTCAGGCGGCGTTTTTGGCGTCGGCGTCGGGGCAAGTCAGCAGAAAATGTTCTATCTGCCGGAAGCGCACAACGACTTCATTATGTCGGTGATCGGCGAAGAAATGGGTCTGTGTGGCATCACCCTGATTATGCTGCTCTTTGCCTGCCTTTTCTGGCGCTGTTTTCGTATTGTCTTGAGACAGCGTGAGATGCGGGCCCGTCTTTCGGCTTTTGGTCTCACAGCCATCATCGCCATTGGCGCCTTGATCAATCTGGCTGTGGTCATGGGTATGCTTCCGCCCAAGGGCGTGGCCATGCCGCTTTTAAGCTACGGCGGCAGTAATCTCATTGCCACCATGCTCTGTATTGGCCTGATTCTCCATTTTTCGCGCACTGAGGACGTATGTCGGAAATCATCCTGACCACCGGCGGAACGGGCGGACATATCTTTCCAGCCCTGGCTGTCGCCGAAGCCCTGAAACAGCTTGAGCCCGGTATTTCCCTGCTCTTTGTGGGATCTCTCTGGGGGCCTGAAGCGCGACTCTGTGCCCAGGCCAACGTGCCCTTTTTTGGTCTGCGCGTGCGCGGTCTTTTAGGACGTGGTTTCAGGGCCTTTGCTGCAGGGGCCTTGATGCTTAAGGCTGTTGTCTCAGCCGTGGGCTTGTTACGCCGGGAAAAGCCGCGCGTGGTTGCGGGTTTTGGCGGCTATGCCTCCTTTGCGCCCATGGCGGCTTCCCTCATCCTGGGTATCCCCCAGCTGTTGCACGAGCAAAACGCCCTGGCCGGTACCAGCAATCGTCTTATGGGCCGTTTTGTGCGCCGTATTGCCACTTCTTTGCCTGAAACAGAGGGTTTTGCCAGGGAAAAATGTGTTTTTTGCGGAAATCCCGTGCGTCAGGCTGTCGTCGATGCCTCACGTCAGCAACGGCGTTTTGACCGCAAGCACCTCCTGGTTTTCGGAGGCTCGCAGGGCGCCCACGCGCTCAATACCTTTATGCTCAGTCACCTTGAAGCCTTTCGGCAGGCGCACGTTGAAATCATTCATCAGACAGGGGAACGGGATTTTGCCGAGGTCTCGTCGGCCTATGCCGCCCAGGGTTTTCCCAAGGACTCTGTGCGCGCCTTTATCGACGATATGCCGGCCATCTACCAGTGGGCGGATTTGGCGCTGTGCCGCAGTGGGGCCAGTACGGTGGCTGAACTCTGTGCTTCGCGGCTGCCGTCTGTGCTTGTGCCATTTCCCTATGCCATTCACGATCATCAGAGCCAAAACGCCAGGGTCCTGGAAGCGGCCGGTGCTGCCAGGCTTCTGCCGGAAACAGCGTTAGCCGAACAGGGTTTGCCGCTCTTGCAGGACCTTTTGTCAGCGCCTGAGCAATTGCAGGTGATGGCTGAGCGGGCGCAGGCCTTGGCCAGACCCGAGGCCGCTCTAAACGTGGCCAAGCTCATTCTCGAGTTACGCTCATAAGAAATTTTTTTTCAAGCCAAAAAATTTTCTAAAAGCCAGAAGCAGCGCCGCTGAACAGAATTTTGCCTTCTTGTTTTTTCGCCAAATGCATCCGAAAAAAGTTGAGAAAAAAACATAAGTACGTTACAAAAAACATTCCTCGTAATGAGCCCAAATTTTAGAGGCTTTCCGAATTTCCTTTAGAGCAAAGCCGCCAAATACGCGGCTATCACGGAAATGCTCGTGGCCCTGAGCGCTTGTTACGGAGCAATTTTTGGGACTTTTGTGATTTTCTGGGAGCATGGGGTGAACAAAAAAATTCATCAAATCCATATGGTCGGCATTGGCGGAGCAGGCATGAGTGGCATCGCCGAAGTTCTGCTGAACCTGGGCTATGAGATTAGCGGTTCCGACCTCAACGATTCAGCCATGGTACAGCATCTGCGCTCCCTGGGTGCCAAAATTGCCATTGGTCACCGTGCTGAAAACATTCCTGATGTGCAGGTTCTGGTCAAATCCACGGCCATTCGCGATGACAATCCGGAAATCGTCGAGGCCAGGCGCCGTAATCTGGCCATTATTCCGCGGGCCGAAATGCTGGCTGAACTGATGCGTCTGCGTACCGGTGTGGCCATAGCCGGCACCCATGGCAAGACCACAACCACATCGCTCACAGCCACCATTTTTGATATGGCCGGCCTGGATCCCACGGTGATCATCGGTGGACGCCTCAATGTCTACGGCACCAACGCCCATCTGGGGCATGGCGAATATATGATCGCCGAAGCCGATGAAAGCGATGAATCCTTCCTCTGCCTTTTCCCCATGATCAACATCGTCACCAATGTGGATGAGGATCATTTGGACCATTACAAGAGCCGTGAAGCCATCGACAAGGCTTTTGTGCAGTATATGAACAAAATCCCCTTCTATGGGGTGAATGTGGTCTGCGGCGACGACAGCGGTGTTTTGGCTCTCCTGCCCAAGGTCAAACGTCCGGTTTTGACCTATGGCTTTGCCAAGGAAAACGATTTGCGGGCTGTGCTTTTGGATAAAGGGCAGGGCAGTCGTTTTGAGGTCTGGCTTTCTGGAGAAAAACTCGGTGTGGCGGAGATTCCCCAGCCTGGTGTGCACAATATTTTAAATGCCTTGGGAGCCATTGGCGCGGCTCTGAGCTGTGATATCAGTTTTGCCGACTGCGTGCGCGGTCTTGCCGCCTTCAAGGGCGTTGGCCGCCGTTTTGAATACAAGGGCACGCGCAACGATGTCCTTGTCATCGATGACTACGGTCACCATCCCACGGAAATTGCGGCGACTTTGGCTACGGCGAGACTCTGCTATCCCGACCGTCGTCTGATCGTGGCCTTCCAGCCTCACCGCTTTTCACGCACACAGGCGCATTTCGGGGCCTTCTGCAAGGTCTTTGCCAATGTTGACATGGTGCTCTTAACGGAGATCTATGCGGCCAGCGAAGAGCCGCTGCCCGGTATCACGGGGCAGAACCTGGCCATTGGCATTCAGCAGGTGACCAGCACGCCGGTCTACTATTTCAAAAATCTGGCTGAGCTTAAGGAAGGTCTTGATGCCGTGCTCAAGCCACATGATCTTTTGCTGACGCTGGGTGCCGGCACCATCACGAAGCTTGGTCCCATGTGGCTTGAGGGTGAGTCTGATGCATGAAAAACTCTGGCCGAGTTTCTCGCGTCTGACCACATTGCATCTGGGGGGACGGGCCAAACGGCTGATGCTCGTTGAGAGCTATGAGGATCTCTCTGTCCTGCCAGAGCGCTTATCTGAGCTTGCACTGCGTCCCCTGGCCCTGGGCAATGGCAGCAATATCCTGGCCAAAGACGGGGACCACGATCTGGCGCTGGTGCGTCTGGGGCTGCCTGAGCAGATGGAAATTGTCGGCCGCGAGGGGGCAGAGACCTTTGTGCGTGTTTCAGCCCAGGTCAAGCTGCCGCGCTTCTTGCGTTTTTGCTGTGAACATGCCCTGACGGGTCTGGAAGGGCTTGCCGGCATTCCAGGCACAGTGGGCGGTGCCATTGCCATGAATGCGGGCTCTTTTGGCTGCGAGATGTGTCGGCATCTGCGTTCTGTGACGGTTTTCACAGGCGGAAGAGTTCAGGTCCTCTCGGCCGGTGAATTTGCCTTTGGCTATCGGCATTTTGCCTTTCCCGGCTGCCAGGAGTTTTTTCTGATTCTTGAAGCTGAGTGCCATTTCGAGAGTGGCACGGTGGACGCCATCCACAGGCTGATGAACACGCATTTTTTGGCCAAAAAGGCCAGTCAGCCCATCGCGCTGGCCAGTGCGGGTTGCCTTTTTAAAAATCCCGCCTCTGGTCC
Organism: Desulfovibrio sp.; assembly: GCA_024699605.1. Classification (GTDB taxonomy): domain Bacteria; phylum Desulfobacterota; class Desulfovibrionia; order Desulfovibrionales; family Desulfovibrionaceae; genus Desulfovibrio. Next base: position 57,042 of record JAILPJ010000073.1, read on the forward strand.
TGCTGCTGGTAAGCTTTTGGAGGACGCTGGTTTTAAAGGCCGGGAATTGGGTGGTGTGGCTTTTTCGGATTTGCATGCGAATTTTCTGGTGAACAAGGGCAACGGAACGGCAAGTCAGGCGCTTGAGCTGATGCAACTTGCCCAGGAGGCCGTGGAACGCATGAGCGGCATCCGCCTTGAGCCAGAGGTTAGGATCGTGCCGTGATCGCCGCGCAGCCGAGAACCGGGCGCAGAGGCAATTTTTATGTAAATCGGCACCCCAAGCCCGAGGCCGAGGAGAAGAAAAAACGGCCGAGCATCAAGTTTCCGTGGGCACGCCTGAAAAAATGCCTGATTGTCTTTTGTGCCTTGATTTCTTTGCTCATTGTCGCTCTGGGCATCGGCAAGATTTTTGTCTGGCTCTATGATGTGGCTGTGACGAGTGATTTTTTTACGACGCGCGTCATTGAGGTTTCCGGCAATGTGCGGCTGCCAAGGGATGTCGTCCTGGACTACGCCGGCATTCACGAGGGCGAGAATTCCCTGGCCGTGAACATTGCCAGCGTGGAGCAGAATCTGCGGCGCACACCCTGGGTGGAATCGGTTTCCGTTAAACGTTTGCTTCCGGACAAGTTTGCCATTCGCATTCACGAGCGCATGCCATCGTTTTGGGTGCACAAGGATGGGGTGCTCTACTACGCAACGGAAGAGGGCGAAATCATAGCTCCCGTTGAGAGCAGCAATTTTCTTTCCCTTCCGGCTCTGAGCGTTGAGGCCGGAGCTGACGGGTTACGACAGTATCTTTCACGTTTTAAGGAAAGCGTGCGTACGGGCGATCTGCCCGTGGATGTCTCTCAGATTTCTCAGATCACGCTCAGTTTGAGCAAGGGTTTGGAACTGTTTTTAGAAGACAGGGAACTGTGGCTTTCTTTTGATCCCAGGGAATGGGAAAAGAATGTGCTTCGAATCAAAAGGGTTTTTGCGGATCTGATCAAACGGCGCGAAATGAAAAATGTCCGTGAGATGCGCGTCGTTGACGGCAACGTCTGGCTGGTGCTCAATCAGCCGGCGAAGCAACTGTCCGGGGTTCAATAGGCCGGAATGGACGTCCGGCAGGGTATGCGGGGGAATGCATGGGGACTAGCGGTCTTATCGTAGGCCTGGATATAGGCACCACGAAGATCTGTGCCGTAGTGGGCGAAGTTGCTGGCGATGGCCTTGTGGAAATCAAGGGTATCGGCCTGAGTGAATCAACGGGCTTGCGCAAGGGCATGGTCGTCAATATCGAGCAGACCGTTCAGGCTATCCGTTCGGCCATTCAGGAAGCTGAACTGATGGCCGGTTGTGAGATTCATTCCGTCTATGTGGGCATTGCGGGCAATCATATCCTGAGCTTGAACAGCCACGGCGTCATTGCCGTCAAGGGCAATGAAATCGACAAGCAGGATGTGGAGCGGGCCATCGATGCTGCCCGTGCCATTGCCATTCCCGCCGACCGCGAGGTTTTGCACATTTTGCCGCAGGAGTACATCGTCGACAATCAGCGTGGCATCGTGGATCCTTTGGGTATGGCTGGCGTACGCTTGGAAGTGCGCGTGCACATTGTGACCGGAGCCACAACGTCGGCCAAGAATATTTACAGTTCCTGCAATCGCAGTGATCTCGATGTCGATGGCATGAGCCTGGAATGCCTGGCTTCGGCCAAAGCGGTTCTGTCGCCTGAGGAGCGTGAGCTGGGAGTGGCTCTCGTTGATCTTGGCGGCGGCACAAGTGATGTGGCCATCTTTGCCAACAACGCCATCAAGCATACGGCCGTGTTGGCCATGGGCGGTCAGAATGTGACCAACGACATCGCCTTTGGTTTACGAACCCCTGTCGCTGAAGCCGAAAAAATCAAGACACGTTATGGCTGCGCTTTGACGGATCTTGTGCAGGGCGATGAGCAGATCATGGTGCCAAGTGTGGGCGGTGTCATTCCCAGGCGGGTTGAACGGAGAGTGCTGGCCGAGATCTGCGAAGCCAGGATGGACGAAATTTTATCGCGAGTGGATCAGATTCTCACCGATTCGGGCTATTCCGATCGACTGGGGGCCGGCGTGGTGCTCACAGGCGGCTCGGCTCTGCTCGAAGGCTGTAAAGATCTCGCCGAACAGGTTTTTCGGAAGGCAGTGCGTATTGGCTATCCCAGAAATGTGGGAGGGCTCAAAGATCTGGTCAATCATCCCAAATACGCCACAGCCGTTGGACTTTTGCGGGAAGCCTATGCGCTTGCGCCGCAAGTAAATAGCGCCAATAAGCCGGTGGTCGATGAAAACGAACCCGGATTACTGGCAAGGATTGTCGCCATCATGAAGGGATGGTTTTCAGACATTAAATAATAAGCGGGCAAAACGGAACTTTTTAACGAAGAGGAGAGGTCATGTCGGATTCAATCATGGACGGTGCCGAAATCTTGGAGAATAAGGAAGTCGAAAGCGACACCTTGGGCGCGCGGATCAAAGTGATCGGTGTAGGCGGCGGTGGCGGCAATGCCGTGCAGCATATGATTGACTCGGGTTTGCCGGGCGTGGAATTTGTCTGCGCCAATACCGATAAGCAGGCCCTGAACAAGTCGACGGCCAAGATCAAATTGCAATTGGGTGAGCAGATCACCAAGGGTCGTGGTGCCGGTGCCAATCCCAAGGTCGGCCACGAGGCCGCCATGGAAAGCATCAATGGCATTCGCGACGCCATCGGCGATGCGGAAATGCTCTTTGTGACAGCCGGCATGGGTGGTGGCACGGGAACAGGCGGCGCCTCGGTTGTGGCTCAGGCCGCACGCGAAATGAATGTGCTGACCGTGGGTGTTGTGACCAAACCCTTTAATTTTGAAGGCAGCAAACGTCGCAAAGCGGCTGAGGCAGGTCTGGCAGAGCTCAAACAGTATGTGGATTGCCTGATCACCATTCCCAATGACCGCCTGCTCGGTTTGGCGCCGAAGAAGGCCACCTTTGAAGTCATGCTGCAGCGCTCCAATGAAGTGCTCTATCAGGCTGTCAAAGGCATCTCTGATGTGGTCAACGGTGAAGGTCTGATCAACCTCGACTTTGCTGATGTGCGTACCACCATGCAGGAAGCCGGTCTCGCCCTGATGGGCACCGGTGTGGGCAGCGGCGAAAACAGAGCCCGCGAAGCGGCTCAGAAAGCCATCTCCAGTCCGCTTTTGGAAGACGTTTCCCTGGATAGCGCTAAGGCTATTCTCTACAATATTTCAGGTCCCAGAGACATCACCATTACCGAGATCAATGAGATCGGCACCATGATTCAGGAATCGGCCCCTGAAGATTGCAATATCATCTTCGGCGTGGTCTTTGATGAAACATGCAATGACGAGCTTTCCGTGACCTTGATCGCTACGGGTATTGAAGCGCAAGAGCAGGTTGCTGAAGATCTTGTGGTGAACAATGATCAGGCTAAGATTCCTGCGCCGCGCATTACCGATTTCCGTGTTGCGGCCAAACAGCCTGAGCAGGTCATAACCAAGATCCAGCAGCCAGTACGTCGTCAGCCGAGTATGTTGGAAACGATGGAGACGAAAGAAGACACCATGCTCTATGAGGATGACTTGAACACCAATTATCCCGGCCGTCCGCGTGGCTATCGTAGACCCCAGCCGCACAATCCCGGCCAGGATTCCTTTGCCTTCTACGACGCTGAGGATCTGGAAAATACCGAAATTCCGGCCTTCATCCGTCGTCAGGCCAACTAAATTGGCGAAATTTTCAGGGTTAGCCTCTTCGACCCTGAAATGCCCGCCGGGGGGGGCATAGGGCTCCCCCCAGTGCATTTTTTTACAACCGCCCTGCCTGCAGGGCGGTTTTTGTGTCTTTGTCTCAAGGCGAAGCCGTTCAGTTAACCAATGGCGCCTTTCGGACGAGGCTTGCCAATGTCAATTTTTAGGCCAGTTGCTGACACAAGGAACACGGGCGACCAGTCTACGTCCGTGCGACGGACTTAGTGTCAGGTTCTCAAGGCGCACGAAGGACAATTTCCTCAAGCGTTGCACACTGCAAGGCATATCTGCAGACAATCGAGAGGGGTGAGCGGTTCGTGTTGGCCTTGCGCCAACAAACGGTAAGGGGAAACTGACTATCACCGGACGGTGAGAAAATACCTCAAACTGACCATCCGCAACGGAGTTTTGGTTTTGTCATTCAAGGAGTTGTGAGATGACTATTGAACGTTGCCCTACCTGCGGCAAGGGAGAACTTGTCGAGGGTACGCGGGACGTCGAGTATGAATACCATGGTGAAAAAACCGTCGTAAAGAACGTCCACGCGTTTTTTTGCACGGAGTGCAATGATTTTGTCGTTGATGATGCTGAAGCACAGCGCATCAGCGATTCTTTAGCGGCATTTCGTGCGCAATGCCATTCACATGATTCGGTTTTTATCCGCAGCGTTCGGAAGAAGCTACACCTCGGACAAAAAGAAGCGGGTGAACTCTTTGGCGGTGGCGTCAATGCCTTTTCACGGTACGAGACAGGAAAGGTGAGCCCTCCTGTCTCATTGCTGAAATTGTTCCGCATTCTCGACACCTATCCTGAATTACTTGCTCTGGTGCGTTGAGCCTTAAAAGATCATGTCTTACTCTGTTCCAACCGGCTGGATGGAAAACTCGGCTTGATAGCACACAAGCTCTCCGCTATATTTCTTCTGCCCGTAGGTTCGGGCACGTGGACACATGAAAAAAGCCCTCTTGAGGAGTATCTCCCAGAGGGCTTTCTTGCACTTGTGACTTATTCGCCCGTCGCCTCTTCGGCCTTTTCTTACAGAACGCAAGAAAATTATGTTGAGAGAGTAGGCCGCCATGGTTTGGCGACCTTTTTTATTGCCCGTGGATAGGAGCGCCATCACTTCATCAGCCTGGATTCGAACGGAAATCCGACTCTGAACACCTTATTCGGGTTTGCGGACGCAATCGACATGCGACTGGCTTTTCTATGATGGCTGCAGAATGCATTTGCTTGGCTTTAGGCAATCAGGCTCGCCTCGATTCACGCAGTGGGTCTGTCAGCGATTCTTATCTCACCACATTGTCTGTTAAATCTTTAATCTTCATCACAATGTCACGATAGTAATCTTTTTTAATAATACATCCATCAAGTTTTCCGTAGTATTCCTCAAGGCATGAGAGTAAAAGATCAGTTATAGCTTCTTCGTTTGGGCGGTCAGGCAAGGTTGACTTATCGTAATATTCCTGAAATCGTTTTTCCCTGTCGTAAAACCATTCACGAATTTCTTCGAGTTTCCATTCGCCATTACGAACACTTTTTAAGACTTCATTGTCTTTCATAAGATCCGTATCGCCAGTTTTTAGAAGCTGTTCTGCTTCGTTAACAAGGCGAATAACATGGTAAGCGAATTTAACATCATAGCCATATTTTTCATACATCCAGTAACGTTTTGAATCTTTGTCAGGATTTTTAATTATCAGCATGTGTAGTTGACGAAATGCATAGCCTTTAAAACTGTGCCAAAGTTTTTTGCTTAAAAAGATTTTTCTGTTGTCTCTGATTATATCAGCAATTTTTGTCTTAAAAACGCAACATTGTTCACGTGTAAAAATACTGTCAAGCACATTTGGATTATTTTCCATTAAGAGTTTAAAATATTTAACTATGCCAAAAATGGTTAAATCATACTGGGTAGCATTATATTTTATATGATGCTGGTGGAATTGCTCGAATGTTTTAATATTTGTGCTAAACCCTATAATCTTGCGGTCAAGATGGGGAAAGACGTAATCCTTGGGTGGGATGCAGAAGCCATAGATGTCCTTGTCGCTAACGTCAGTAGCAACGCCGTAGGCTTCAGAGCCCATAATGGTTTCGTACTGAACTCCACCGACCACAAAAGCTTGCGGCTTGATCAGCCCGGCACTGTGCAGCGTTTTTGTTACTGAAGATTTCATTGGAAAACGTTTCCTTTATGGTCAGATCTCATGGCGGGTAGTCTTCCTCTAGTCACAGATCTCGCCGAACAATACAAGCCTGCATTCAATGTCCGTGTCGGGTTCGGGCGTAAAGCCGGGGCAGAAATCTCTGGCGAGGTAGACGTATGCCAGAAGCTCGTTTTCTTCGCTTCTGACAATCGGCACAAGAATTTTCCAGATGACACGACCGTCAAAGTCGACCTCTGGCAAGATATGATCTCCACTCAGAGCCGCTTCTGAAGCCTATGGCGTAGTCGGACGTGGCGTACCTGACAGGGTTTCCGTCATCGTCAAAGTCAACGGGCAGAGCTGTGAAGCTGAAAAAAAGCCCACCCGCCGTGATATCACAGTAACGGTCGGGTAGCCAGGGATGTGTCTTCCCTGCAGTTCGGCATCTTTCTGCACTTTCCCAATGTTCGAAACGTCGAAAAGCTTGAAAATCCAGCGTTAATATAAGTACATTCCTTTGTGTGCATTCTTGTGGCGTAATTTTTAGAATATGACCGTCATTGCCCATGCTGTCAATAGGCGTTTTTATGCACTCTTCAGTCATAGCACAGTCAATTTGGCGTGCCTCTATGCCGTTTGTCTCTGTCATCATTTTTATGTGACATCTGTTGTCGATTATGCTATTATCTTTGAAGAGAGTAATCGTGCGAGGCGTGTCTTTTATAGTTTTCAGGATTCTAGTTGCTTATTTGATAACCAAAGCGCCTGGCTAATCCTTTTTACAATCGCTTGTTAGATCGATTTTTGGCGTGGAGCTTTTGTGAAAAGCAAGGGGAAAGGGTGTCGTGAACGTTTTCGTTGAAAAATCCCAAAGAAGCTGGCCACTCCCCAATGCCTGCAGACAGGCTTTCGAGGTTTTGGAGAAGGGCGGCTACGAGGCCTGGCTTGTGGGCGGGGCCCTGCGAGATCTGTCGCTCGGGGAGCCTGTGAAAGACTGGGATATTGCCACAAACGCCGATGTCGAAGCCATTCTTGGGCTGTTTTCGGCTTTTCGCTGCCTTGAAATGGGAAGGAAGCACGGCACGATCACGGTTCTGATTGATAAGTTATCACTGGAAATCACCACGTTTCGGGGCGCTGTTTCAACGCTTGAGCGAGATCTCTCCTTACGCGATTTCACCATCAACGCCATGGCCTATCATCCCAAAAAGGGCCTCATTGATCCTTTTGGAGGCATCCGGGATCTTGAGTCCGGCGTTATCAGGGGCGTTGAAGACGCCCGCGGGCGTTTGAGCGAGGATCCATTGCGTATTCTGCGGGCGTTGCGTTTTGCTTCTCAACTGGCCATGGATATCGAAAACGAGACAAGGCAGGCCATGGAAGAGCTTTCGACGGAGCTATCCCGTATGGCCGTTGAGCGGGTACGAGAGGAACTGAATGGCATTTTGCTTGGCAGCTCGGCAGGCAGAATCTTACGTTCCGCAACAGGAGTCTTAAGCATTGTCCTTCCGGAAATTGTCCCGATGCTCGGTTTTGATCAGCGTAACAAGTACCACTGCCACGACGTCTGGAACCATACGGTCGAGGTCATAGTCCATTGTCCCGTTGACCGAACCTTGCGTTGGGCAGCTCTCTTTCACGACATGGGCAAGCCCGCAACCTTCACTCTTGATGGCGAGGGCCAAGGTCATTTTTACGGGCATCCCAAGGAAAGCTTAAGGCTTGCTTCTGAGATCATGGCGAGGTTGAAGTTCGATGGAAAGAGCGTTGATGAAATCCTCTTTCTTGTGGAACATCACGACATGACTGTCGCTCTGACTCCACGAGGTGTGCGCAGGGCGATTCAGCGCTTTGACTATGACCGTCTTAAGCGTTTGCTCAAGCTCTTCCGGGCGGACACCGCAGGTCACAGCGAATATGCGGCCTACAAAATGGAAGAGTATGACTGTCTTGAACAGATGTTAGATGAGATCTACCGGGAAAACGGACGTTTTACGCGCAAGGATCTGGCAGTGAACGGGCGGGATATGGTAGATCTGGGCTTTCAGGGTGCGGACATCGCAAAAGTGCTGGAAGATCTGGTCAATGCCGTGGTTTTTGAAGGCTGTGAGAATACCAGGAAAGCCCTTTTGAAGCGAGCTAAATTGTTTTTTGAAAAGACTGATCGATAGGTGCTTTATTTCGTTTTGAAGATGTCTTGACTAGATGTTGACAATCGAGCGATGCTCATAATATGTAAAAACGAAAAAGGAAATTATCTAGCTAATTATATTGATGATTGTTATGAAGAATATGACAATGTCGATAAATAGTCTGTAGACAGGCTATTTAATATTGGCCGAGGAGCCCAATGAGGCGGGTTAAACGAATCAAGAGTGCAAATGGATAATGTTCTTATTGTGGGTGATGTCCACAGAGAGTGGGCGTTCCTGGCTTCGCTGCTTTTGTATTACCGGCCGGACGTCTCCATAGTGGTCGGTGATTTCGGCTGGTGGCCAGGCTTAGGGCCGCTTCCGCAGGAAGCGTTGCCAAAGGAAGTTCTGGAGCATACTCGGATCCATTTCGTCGACGGGAACCACGAAAACCATATGGATCTGCTGCGAGTGGCCCCACGTGGCCATTTCGAAGCGGTTGAGATGGCGCCTGGCATCACCTATCAGCCTCGCGGCTCAACCATGCGTCTTTCCGATGGAAGACTCATCCTTTTCGCCGGCGGGGGCAAGTCCATCGACTGGCGAATTCGGAATAAGGGGAAAACATGGTTTCCTGAGGAACTTCTGCGCCGCTCTCATTTGCCAAAAAAGCTTCCAAAGGCCGACATTATCATTTCTCATACTGTTCCCAATCTTTTCGGCGAAGACAAGCTCAAAGGCTTTACGTATTTTGACCACAAGCTCGATTTTGGCCCAGATCCCAGCCAGGCGGCTTTGGACGCCGTCCTTGAGGAGTGTCGACCGTCTCTCTGGATAGCCGGGCATTTTCACAGGCGCATTGATGGAAGCCACAAAAATACGGAGTATCACATCCTTGACATGGTACAGGGCGGCCTGTGCCGCCCGGAAGGAATGCCTTGCACATTCTGGCTTGAGGGATGTGTCAAGATGCGGGAAGGACCCGGCTGGGCACTGCCTGATGGTGATTTCATTCCTCTGGTAGAAAACGCTAGTCGCCTGTATGCTTGTGCGGACATGGAAAAGCTGTCGCCCAAATGCTATGCTCTATTTGATAAGCGTCGTCACATGTACCGTACGCAGAAGGTTGAAGGCATTAAGGGATTAGTTCCCAGGGAAGCAGACAGTTTTTTACAGACGCTCTGCCGTTTCGGGTGGAATCCAGAGGCGGCGATGGGCGACCGGACGAAGGATACGGCTTGATGGATGACTTGATTGTGAGCAAGAATGCTGAAAAAGCTCTCGCCTATGAGGAAGGCCGGAAACTGGATGTATCCAAGGTTCTGGAAGAAAGCATGGAGCAGCATGATGTCCTGTATCAAAAGCTCGCAACCGAGGGTGTATCTGACGAATTACGACGTCCTGTACGTTCATGAACGTCTTCTGCGCAGGTATGGCGGAGCAGAAGGGTTCGTGAATCCTGCAGGGCTTTCCTCGGCAGTCGCCAGAGCCTGCTCGGGCTATTATGCAAGCATATCTGAAGAAGCTGCGGTCCTTGCCGAAAGTCTTCTGATCAACCATCCGTTCCGTGATGGGAACAAACGCACGGCCTTTGCCAGCGCCGACGTTTTTTTGCGTTTGAACGGATTTGTCATAAAAGGGGATGACCACGATCTCTGCGACATGGTGTATGCCTGGCTTGCTGCGCCGTCCTCTGCGAGGCTTCGACTCATGACTTCTGATTTTGAAGCCTTGATAAAGGATCTTTGAGGAAAAAGAAGTACACTGCGGCTGAGAATATGAATGATCACTTAAAAGTATACCACGCGCTCACTTGAAAGTTGGCCACTTTCAAGTGAGCGTTTCCCCATCTCAGGGGGGGCTTAGTGGTAGACTTTCAAGCGAGCGTTTGCCCCTTTTTTGGTATACTTGTAAACTAGCGTTTTAGATAGTCGCTTTCATGGTTCCAAAGTCTTTATGAGTTCCAAAACGCCCTTGCAATCCCTGACAATGCCCACGCAGCTTCCTTCGATCATGGCATTGACCTGGCCGTGTTCGGTATCGCCGGCATTCCGGAAATCTGTTCTGATGCCGACAATGGGCTTTCCTTTGGCATAGGCATAACCGATCTCCCAGGCTGTTCCGTCGTCCACCTGCGTTCCATCAAGAAGGGCCACCACAACGTCGCAAGCGTCAATGGCGGCCCTGTCTCGGTCCATGATATTTTTGGGAGCGTCGGCTCCCCATGCCTTGATTTCTTCCTGCGTGAAAAAGTTATCGGGCCATGCAACTTCATGGCCGGCCGAGGTCAGCTTTTTGGTAAATGAGCGGTGCCAGAGAATTTCGGCTTCAGAGAAGAGCGGGCCTGCCTGGTAAACCTTCATCAAGTGTTCCTGAATTTCATAATATCATCAATGGTAAAGCCGGTTGCCTTGAAAATAACATCTTCCGGAGTTCCCGCATCAAGAAGGATGGCAGCTGTTTGCTTTCGGTTTTTCAGCTCACCTATGCCAATGCCCTGTTCAAAGCCTTCTTCCCTTGCCCCATCAAGTCTGTCCATTTCATCACGCCAAGCTTTCTCCCGCGCCTCCGCCTCACGGCGAGTCTGCTCGTCGGCGCTTAAGTCCTTCAGCACCATGCATGCGGAACGAACTCCGACATCGTGTTCGGCCAGTTGCATAACGTCCTCCTTCTGGTCTACGGCAAGAAATTTCAGCCAGACGTCGAGTGGTGAATCAATGGTCGTTTTTCTTCTGGCTTTCGGAATCTCAAGCACGTCGACTTCCATGAGGTCAGTCCACTCAAGACCGGCATTCATGTCTGTGAAGCGGAAGCGGTGAAGCAGGAGTCCGTCTTTAGGAAACATCTCCTCATTGAGGATGAGGATGCTGATGAATCGCTTGATAGTGGAAGACTTCTGCCCAGGCTTGAGCTGTTCGACCAGCATCTGCGATAGGTAGTACAGGATCCGCTGGATCAGCGACGACATGAGCAGAAGCTGGATTTCGACGTTGATCAGTTTCCCGGTGCCCGTCTCCAGTTTCAGGTCAATCGTCAGCTTGGTGTCGCGATCGGTGCGCTGATGGGTATCGATGGGTTTGATTCCACAGTACTCTTCTCAATCCAGATCCAGGACATGCTCAAGAAAGCTCTGCAGAATATCCTTGTGCTGTCCGAAAATGCTCTTATACAACGTCGTTTCTCGGCAGAAGCCAGGAAAGTTCTGTCGGCTGATCAGCCATTTTTCTCCTCTTTATTGTTTAGCCCAATTCCCAATATTGCGTCAAACAGTATTGCTTTTCTGTCTGATGTTTCGCCGGCATTATGCTGTCAGCAAGAGCAATGGCTCTCTTGAGTGCATCGTCGGCCAGACCAGGGAAGTCAGTGCGCTTCAGGCTCAGAAGGATATCCCTGACCGCGCCACTCATGGGGATATGCTGTGTCGTGCCGCTGTTGGCGTTGTCTCTCTAGGATGATAATGCCTTGCTTGAAATCGTTGTCCGACCATTCCAGGGAGAGCAGGGCGCTCTTGCGGATTCCGTCAGCAACGACACCATGAGGATTGCCGTCTTTTGGCACAGAGACTTTCAGTCCGGAAGGATATGAGCAAAGGCCTTGCGTGTCAGCGAATTTGATGAATCTTTTGATCAATGTCAGGATATGCTTCTCTGTCAGCGGAGCGGGCTTTTCCCATGCAGTGTGCTTGCTTGGCGTCTTCTCTAGCCAGCGCAGGAACAGGTCCACATCCTATGATCGTTAGCGTCTTCACCAGTCGTTTGTGAACTGGTGCAAGGTGCGGTCAAAGGAACCTGTCCCTGCCTTACGATAATGCGCTTGCCGTCTCCTGATACAGTTCCCCCTCTCTTAGATTGCATTTTTGAGAAATTCTTCAACATATGAAATAAGCATTTCCAATCTTTTTTCCTGCTCCTTAGTGCTTTCAGTAATTTCAGAGAATCTTTCACCGATCGTTCCTAGAGCAAACCGCAAGGTATCTGATTGTCCAAAAATCTCTCTGAGAATGAAATGCATAACATTTATAAGCCATATGATAGGCTTAACATTATTGATATATATGTATTTTTTTCCGTAGTACAAATCTAAATCGTTAGTTTTATTTTTGCTGTCAGTTATAATAATATCTGATGCATACCATGAAGACTGTATATATCCAAGGGCTTTTTTCCAGCTATGATGCTTAATGTCGTTACGCAAACTTTCAATCCATGTTAAGCAGAAATCGTTCAAACTGCCTTCAATCGGCCATGAAACAGCGTCAAGACATTCTCCTTTCCGTCCTTCAGAGTAAAATACCCATGCCCATAATGGATTTTTGTCGTCATTTTGAAATACTGACACATTTACAAGACGTCTTTTGAAAAGGCTTGCCTCATTTTTCCTGTATCCTTCTATCTGGTCAAGCTCATCCATGAGATTGCAGCTATTGATAGTGTAAAGTTCCCCAAGAGTTTTTCCTGTGCCTGGCACGACGCATGGATAACCGCATCCAGTGTCATAAAGCTGAGCCTCGATAGAGCCTGTTCCAATAAATTGAGCGTGATTTTCCTGCATAACGGCATGGCGTGAAAATCCCCGCCGGAGAGTGCCGTAGGCAAAAAGAGGGAAGAGTTCCTGTGTTTGTGACCTCGCATCATCCAGCTGCTTTATTGGGAGGTGAAAGTGCTCATATCCTTTTGCTACGGCATTGAAGTAATCTCTGGAAGGTTCCACATAATCTTCTTTCTGCACAACTTCGTAAGTTACGGCTTCAATAAACGTTCCATCCTGCAGCATGACATTGACGGTCACGCGCTGGTACGCCTCAAAAGAGGCTCCTTCCTTAATGTCCAACGTTTCCAGAGCAGATTCCGTAACAGGAAAAATGACGCCCCATACACCATGGCCATTTCCCTTAACCACGTCCAGCACGCCACCTTCGCGTGACTTTGCGTATCTCGTGAACGCGAGATAGTAGTCAGGCAAAAAAGCAATTTTTGCCGCCGTTTCATCCAGAGTTAGTTCACGATCTTCCCTTGCGCACCATTCTGCAAGGTCTGAAAGGTTGAGGTTTGACCCATAGGCAAAGTAGTAAGCGATTTCCATGACGTTTCTCCTTTATGATTGAGTGTGATAAGAATGTAGCATCGCTAAGCATCGCTAAGCATGAGCTACAGCACACGTTGTATCCGAGGAGGGAGCGTCACAAAAAGGTCACAATCCTATTTTTTCAGAAAAATTTTCGGCTGCTGAAGTTTCTCGGCACTGCAACGAAAAGCCGGAATTTTTCAGAGAGCCGCTCTTGAGAGCTATGCTCGGTAGTGAAAATTTCTCCTTTTTTAATTCCCAACTCTTCAGAGAGCCAGACTTTCAGGTCGTTTTTGTATTTTCTAAAATTATTGTTGTTTAAATTATTGCTAAACCATTGACTGGCGCTTTCTCCAGATTTGTTAAACATCGCTAAAATTACGCCTATTCGATTCTTGGATTGACATTCCTTCCATGTATTCTCAGTTTTTTTACTTGAATAAAAATATTTATTTTCATCTATAAAATCAAATGCTATATCATAATTTCCAGATTTAATTATATCTTTAATTTCGTTTTTAGCAAATTCTTTTGTCATAGCTATTTCTTCAAAAGAACAGTAAGAACTTAAAATTGTATAACACCCTTTGTTGTTATATTTATTTACTCTTCCTTCTAGGTCTGTAGTCCAGAAACAAGCATAATATGCTGATATTTCAGTAAGATTGACACGATTTATATCAATTTGGATGAGTTCGTCATTGACATTGTTATCTGTTGTTGGAGAACATATCTTTTTGATTCTTTTTAGATGTTCATCAGATCCAGGTGTAAACAAGCCTAATCGCAGGCATGCTGGTATGGCATAGATTTGAGATAGTTGAGCAAAGCAAGGCGATTTTTCTGCTTTCGTGAAATATTCAATTGCTTTTTTTAGATATTTTTTAGCTTTATCTTCGTTTCCTTCTGCAGATTCTAAACCTGCATAACGAAAACAAATATGAGCTTTTCTGTAATTAATGTTTGCTTTCCAAGTATCTGAGTTCCTTTCTGGCAACAATGATTGGGCTTTGTCAAATAAGTCATAAGCCAGTGAAATGCCACCTCTTACGACTTTACAATTGCATGCCTCTTGCAAAAGTTTATTGACTTCTGTACGCCACAAATAATTTTCAGTGTTTTCTTTCATTTTTTTCCTTATATTATGACTTGCATAAATTTTATTTTTCTACCCCGTCTTTCGCGGATTATTCCAACAGAATGGAAAACTCCCACTTCTCATCAAGCACAAAAGCTGTAAGTTCAGATTTTTCCAAAGATGCCGCTTCGTTGGTGATTGCACGTATCGCTCTGGCGCGGCAATGGATCAACTGTTAAACCATTTGAGCGTTAACAGGTCAAATGGTCCTTCAACTGTGATGAATAAAGAGGGCATATCGCCGACACTTCTGTACGGAAGGCCACTCATAACAGTTTTTTTACTGCTTTGAACCATTCATGCCTTTTTTGGAAAGCTGAGAGGCTTCGCTTAGTCTGTCGTTTTTTATGCTGCTTTTTTGAGTAGCGCTGAGTGAATACGTTTGTTTTCAGGTGGACAAATACAAGGTCTATAGTGATATAATTATAAAATAGGATAAATAAAATGTCTCTTTTTTTAGTTCGCGCTGGAGCAAATGGAGAATATGATAATAATTTTATTGAAACAAAAAGGATTTGTTTGCAATGGGATGTGCTTGCAGGCTATGACTTAAAATCTTTAGGAACATATGATAGAGTTAAGTCTTTTTTTGATGGAGAAGATGAAAAACGAAAATAGCAGAAAAATAAGAATAATGCAAGTCAAATCAATACATTTATTAATAGGATGAACATTGGTGATATTGTTGTTTTGTCATTTAAAAAGAATCCAATCATTGCTGTTGGAAAGATAACCTCAGATTATAAGTTTGATAAATCATTGGATTGGGTTTTTCAGCACTATAGAGAGATTGAATGGATTAATACTGAAGTGCCCAGGTCAGCTTTTCAAAACGATTTGCTATATTCGTTTGGTGCTGCAATGACTATCTGTGGCATAGAAAGAAATGATGCTGAAAATCGTGTAAAAAAGCTTATAGCGACAGATTTTCAAAAAATGTCGAAGGAAAATGAAGACGTTGCGAATAATAATGATGACGAATTGCTGCAGGATTATGAAACTCTATTGCTGGATGACATTTATAATTATATCGAAAGAAAATTTAAAGGCCACGGAATGGAACGTCTCGTGGAAGGGATCCTAAACGCACAGGGGTACAAGACCTGGCGTACCGAAGGAGGTCCTGACGGGGGGATGGATATTCTCGCAGCACCCGATCAATTAGGTTTCGGTTCACCAAGAATCTGTGTACAGGTAAAATCCCAAGATACACCATTGGACAGACCAACACTCGATCAACTTCGAGGAGGCATGAACAGGTCCAAGGCTACCCATGGTCTGCTTGTATGCTGGGGCGGTTTCAAGAGTTCAGTGACCAGAGACATACCCCAGCAGTTTTTTGAAGTGAGGTTGTGGGACAAGCAGGAGCTTGTAAAGCAACTTTTGCAGTCGTATCAGAATCTTGACGAAGACTTGCGTGCAGAGATCCCGCTGAAACAGGTCTGGATGCTCGCAGTGCCTCGAGATGAGTGATTCATAGTAGTGAATTCTTGTTCCCTCAGTTTGTGATCCGCGGTGACTTTTTTTGGGGAGTGCATGGACGAGACTGACCTGGTGCGGCGTTTTCCCAACGCCGCGGATAGGTTTGCCTTCGCGGCGAAAAGGGAGGCAGAAAGAAGTCCGCTCACCTCTGCGGAATTGATGGCAAAACTCAGATGAGATGACAATGAAAGGCGAATATATGGGGAACCAAACAAATTTTGAAGCCCTTGAGCGGATGACTGACGAGGAAGCGTATGCTAACGCTGTAAGCGACCCAGATTGTCAGCCGATCGAGATCTTTAGGCCTATCAAGCTTGATCAGGATGATGGAGCCACTGTCATTGAGCGGTTTCGGCGGGCGGTAAGGAAAGAGAAAGACGGAAATTGACCAGGAGTCAGCATGAAAGAGTTGAGGAAATTCACAAAGGCCGAAGAGGACTTCATTGACCTGTGTCTTGCCTATCCTCCTGATCTTGGGCTGATCAGGAAGAAGCTCGCTTCTGAAATCGATCCCAACGCCTATGAAGAGACAGAATGCAACAACGGCGAAATAGACAAAGAGTTCCTGATTTTTAAGGTCATCTACACGTTCGGATTTGTCGAGAGCGATCTGGAAAACGGAGTAAAAGTCGTTGGCTGCCGTTATCTTCCGGACGTGATCAGACTTTTCCTTGAAGCGGGCTTTGATCCGGCTCAAGACGAGGGACGTGCGGGGTCATACGCCCTTGGGCATTTCATTTTCTGCGCGACGGACAGATACCTCATACCGGCGGCTAAACTTCTTCTCGATGCCGGGGCTGATCCAAGGATTGCGCCGACCATTGATGAACCCTATGAAGACGCGTTGGAAATGATCCGGTTCGATGCCTCTGTGCGCGGCCTTGACGGTGATCATCATGAATCGAAAACTCTCTATGAACTGTATGAGTTTATGGAGAATTACCTACTGGACAAAAGCCTGGGAACGGAGACCTATGAATTTCTGCGAGCTTGCCAGGAGCATCCGGTGGATTTTAAATGGATCAAGGAACGCCTGGAAAATGGCATCGACATAAACGCCTCTTTCAGAACGCATACTCCTGAAGGCCATCCCTACACTCAGTTTCTGATCCACGAAATTCTCAACGGATTTGGCTGGTACCAGGCGTCGGTTAATGATGACGAAGGCTTCGGCTGCAAAGATCTGCCGGGGCTTCTGGAACTTCTGTTTGAACACGGCCTCGACCTGTCACTTGATGAGGGAAGGGCGGGAGCGCGTGCGCTCTATATGCTTGCCACATGCAAGCATGACAAACATGTGCTAAAGGCGGCGAGAATTCTTCTGGGGCATGGAGCGGATCCGGAAATTCCACTCTATGGCTTTGACGGGAAAACGTATATTCAGCATCTCGAACTGCAGACCCACAGCCGTGACTCAAATTCCACCGGGGCAGACAGACGTTTTCTGAACCTTCTGCGTGTCGTTAAATCAGGGAAATAGTCAGGCAGAGGTGTTGCGCGCTCTTCGCGGCTCCTCGATCAACTGGCTTGCGCGTTCTCTTAATCTGTCATGGTCTTCGCTAACCGGCCAGGAAATAGGAGAAAGCCTGTACTCTTTAAGGAACGAATGCGTTGTGAACACTATGAGTCTATCCACAAATAAGAAAAGTGCCGAATAAAGCGGATTTCGTCAATTTTTCAAGGTGCAAGACTTCCCATTGTCCTACTTTGTAAAGAAGGTAGGACGCATGATTTTATGCAGGCGAGAAGCACATCCGAAAGAAGC
>JAILPJ010000015.1 GCA_024699605.1 Desulfovibrio sp.
TGGAAAAATACAAGCAGCAATGCCATTGTCAGAACATTGGTAGAAAAGTCAGGACGGGAAAGCCGCAGGAAAATCGAAGACCTGATTGGCGGAAAGCCTATTGAGGAACGCCTTGAAGAAGATCTGACCTATGACATGGTCTATAAAAAGGATCGAAGCCTCTGGACCATGCTGTATCTTACCGGCTACCTGACGAAAGCAGCAAGTCAGCCGGACAATGGCAACACGGCACTGGTCATTCCCAATAAAGAAGTCAGGGAAATCGTTATTGAAACCGTATCAGCATGGTTTGAAGACACGCTCGATAGCCACACACTTAAGCCTTTCATCGACGCCCTTTGGAAGGGGGATGCCCATAGCGTTCAAAAGATACTGAAGCAGGCATTGTATGACACCATCAGCTTTTATGACAGCCTCGAGAGCTTTTACCACGGTTTCTTGACAGGGCTCATGCGCGGTGCCGGAGCGGACATACAATCCAATCGTGAAAGTGGCCTTGGACGCACAGATATCACCATGGAAGATGGCCTCAATAATCGAGCCGTGATCATTGAAGTGAAACGAGCCGGACACTATGACGACCTGGAGAAGATGGCTGATGAAGCCCTTGCCCAGATAGGGGAAAAAAAATACGCCGCTGCATTGCCGCCACAGATCAAGACCGTGCTGAAATACGGTGTTTCTTTCTGGAAAAAGGAATGCGCCGTTAAAGTTTTTGAAAGCGGGCGTGCATGAAGCGTTTCCAGTATCCTTACCAAGCTTGCCTTGAAATGATCATGGGCTTGCTTATCTATGGAGTTTCTGTGAAGGCTACGCTGTTTCTGTATTCTTGAATCCGTGATGCGATAGACCCGCCCCTCATAGGAGCATACCAGAGATGAGGAGGGAGGTTGCGGGCGACATGGGTCGCATTTTATTCACCGCTGATCGCCTGTTGTGGTGTTTGCCTGTCTGTTGCATACTTCCCGCCATGGCTGACATCGAAAGCTTCATAGCGCTGATCCGACTCTAGCGGTTCCGAACAGGCCAATTCGTAGCGGTTCTTGATTGTGGTTTATAATCATACTCTTTGTGGAGCAAGCATGAGTATTTCCCGTCGCACATTTGTCAAAGGCGTGGCCGCAACCGTAAGTGCGGCCTCTGTGGGTATTCTGCCAGGACAGGCCTCGGGGGGCGAGACCACCGCAGAGGCTTCTCGCAAGGCCGGTACTGGCGGGGATATCTATCTCCCATATGCTCAACGGCAGGGGACAGAGTCCACCGTCTGGTTCACCCGTAACCTATCGGCAGAAGGCTTGCGGAAGATCTTTGCCAAGGTCGCAGGCGCCCTCAAAGGCAAGGTGGCCATTAAGCTGCATACGGGAGAGAAAAACGGACCCAACATCATCCCCCGTCCCTGGGTTCAGGAATTGATCGCCCGCGATTTGCCCGGCGCAACTATTGTTGAGACCAACTCCTATTATGAGGGCGACCGCTATACAACCAGCCAGCATCGTGAAACGCTTACGGTCAATGGCTGGACCTTTGCTCCTGTGGACATTCTGGACGAGCACGGCTGCGCCATGCTGCCCGTCAAGGGCGGCAAATGGTTTCGTGAAATGAGCGTGGGCAAGGGGCTTTTGAACTATGATGCTCTGCTGGCGCTGACACATTTCAAGGGCCATGTCATGGGCGGATTTGGCGGCTCGAACAAAAATTTGGGTATCGGCTGCGCGGACGGCCGTATCGGCAAGGCCATGATTCACACCCACAAGGGGCACGGTCAGTGGAGCATCACGGCCGAGGAGTTCATGGAGCGTATGACGGAATCCACCAAGGCAACCGTGGATCACTTTGGATCATACATTGCCTTTATCAATGTTCTGCGTAACATGTCCGTTTCCTGCGATTGCGAGGGAGTCCAGGCCGAGCCGGTTGTCACGCCGAATATTGGCATTGTGGCCTCACTGGATATTCTGGCTGTGGATTATGCTTCGGTGGATTTGGTGATGGCTTTGCCTGAAAAAGATCGCGCTGCCCTTGCCCAGCGGATGAGCAGCCGGCATGGTTTCCGACAGCTCAGCTACATGAAAGAACTGGGCATGGGCAATGATCGCTATCGTCTTTTGGATATCGACAACAGTGATGCTCAAATCCAGCCCAAGGAGGCTGTGGTCGGAGTCAAGCCGTTTACGGCGTAAGTCAGGGCCTTGCCCTGGCGCATCGAAGCTTTTGACAGGAAAAGGCCGCCTTATTCAGGGCGGCCTTTTCTGCTGTTTGGGAACTTTTTTCTCCCGCGCACGTTTTGGCCAAGAGAGCCTGGCTTACAAACAGTTGCAGAGGGTGCGCTGGCGTAGACTTTTCAGGCGGATTCCCCCGCTCTTGAGCTCGTGGCTCAGTTCTCCCAGGCGGCGGCTAATGTTTGTCAGAATTGGCAGGTTCACCCCCAGGGAGTCTTTGGGATCTGTGATGGATAAGCCGTTTTGCAGGTCATAGATTTCGATTTCTTTGCCTTTGAACTGGCCGTGGACGGTATCGCGAATGATACTGTAAACAGCGCCTTGGATGTTTTTGACTATGGAAAGCAGCACATGCTGCGGGTACTCCTGGCGTATGTCGCAATCAAGCCCGATGACGTAGATGCCGGCTTTTTTGGCTTCGGCCAGGGCGCCGGCATTGCTGCCGCCAGAGGCCAAGACAAGGACATAGACGCCTTCATCAATCAACCTTTTGGCCTCTCTGGCTGCCGCTTCGGGGTCGGCAAACGAACCCGCCACCCCCTGGATGACGCGCATTTCGGGCACGACGAGCTTTGCGCCTTCGCGAAAACCATTGAACATGGAGCGCATGGCGGCAATCTCTTCACCGCAAAGCCAGCCGATGGCTTTGCCGTGAGTGCTGCTTGGGGCCTGCTTGTCTGTGAAAAGGGCCGCGGCCGCTCCCGCGAGAAAGGCTGCCTGTTCATCAGCGTAGGAGACGCAGGTGATATTTGAGCCCCTGATTCCCGCATCAATGCAGCCAAAATGCACTTGGCGAAAACGGGCGGCATTGTCGCGGAGAATTTCGTGAAAACGATCACTGGCCACCAGCACGAGATCGTTTTCCTGGGCACATTGACGAAAAACCGCTTCCTGTTTGTTTTCATCAGCTTCAATGATCACCCGGGTCTTTAGGGAAAAGTCTCCTTGGGCACGCGCAAGGCCAGCCTTCAATTGGCTGGTCCAGGTGCTCGAAGCTCCATGCTCAAGGAGCAGGGCCACGCGCAAGGGTGAAGAGGGATCGGCCTGGACAGGGCTTGTGAGGGCAAGCGCAAGGCCCAGGAGCAGCAAAAAAGCGCGGAAACAGAGCATGGATTTCCTCTCAGAAGTTTGTTTTGGCAGTTTTGAGAAAAAAGTATAAGATGACAGTAGATTGGACGCAAGTTACGTTCGAAATTTCCATTTGTTTTGCCCCTTGCTTTTAAGAAAAGAGAGACAATTGTACCATGTCAGGTATCTATTTTGATCAGCAGGACAAGGCCATCCTGACTCTTGTCAACCGTATTCTCGATTCATCCAAGGGGAAGGCCGATCGTCTTTTTGATCCCAATCTCCATCCTCACGGCATTGAAGAACTCGTGGCTTCGCCTGTGGAACGTATGGCCTACGCTGTTGTCAATCTTCTGCGCAATCTCGAAGTGGGCGGAGGCCAGGCCGAGGATCGTCTTTTGGCGTTACAGACGCTCTACGATGAAGTGCTCAATAGCGCCCATTCGGCCTTACGGCGCAATACCGCCCGGGTTTTGATGCAGATTATGAAAGATATGGTGCGTTCTCATGGGGATCATCAGGCGCAGCTGCGCCTGGCCCACGATTTTCGCCGTGTCGTCCATGGCACTCCGCGTATTGTACGACGCATGCTTTCGCGCTACCACCTGCCAGAAATGCCGGAGGAATGGAATCAGCTGGCTTTTGACGATCATGTCTACGATGTCAATACCAAGGGACGCAAGACGCCAACGCATTTGATTATGGATGCGTGGATTAAGGGGCTGCGCAGCTTGACCGTGGCCTATGAATATGCCCTGGATCCCGAAGTGGCCAGAGAAATCATGCGTGCGGCAGAGATCACAGGCATCACGGTGCGTATCGGTCTCGAATTTCAGGTGCCGTTTTACAATCACTTTGTGAGTTTTTTCTGGATTCCCCGCGGTTTCAGCTCCAACGAGGACTTCCTCTCCTTTCTGCGTGAACCCCAGTTGGAGGAGCTGATGACTCGGGGTCGCGAGGTGCTTGCCTGGCGCAAGGAGAAAATTCTCAGTCTTCTGGATTTCTGGAACAATGTGGTTCGTTTGCAAATCAGCGAAGAGTGGCAAGTCCCTGTGCCTGTCCTGACTTCCGAAACGTTTTTGACCTTTTGCCGCGGTGGCAATCCTTCGCGTCAGCGTCTGGCGGAATGTCTCCATCGCCATGTTTTGCCTTGCATGCGGGAGTATGCCAAAAAGCTCACGGAAATGGGCGAAGAGGCTGCTCAGGAGCTTGAACGCCTGGACAATTTGACGCCAGATGTGCTCATGGATGCCTGGCTTTCTTCAAAAAACTATCCTGAGATGCTTGAAATCAGCTCAGTGGATGTGCCGGCAGACGCTCCGCAGCTTATGCGCATGAGCCCCAAAGAATTGATTCATCTTTTGCGCAGTATTGCCGGCGGTTATCGTCTTGTTTTGGGCATTACCGATTTGTCGCGAGAAGATGTGGCCGAACTGCTCTGGGAGAGCGAAGGCGCTGTCACCCATCTGGAAATCTTCAATATGAAGGGCTGGATCGACGGCCGCATGGTGGATATGGAAGGCATTGCCCGGCTGCAGCGGGCCTTGAACCTCGGTCTTGGGCCGCGCGTTAAGCAGCTTTTGCAGTCGATGGCGGAAGATTTGAAGAATAAGGGCGAAATCAAGCGTTCAGAAAAGTTTCTCTCGATCCTCGGCGATATTCATGCTCTCTGGGAGCATTACCGGCATACGCCGCTCAAATCCCGTTTGGGCACAAGCTCTGTGGGACGACGGACCTTCGGTATGGGGCTTGTCCTTCGGGATACGCTGCCCAAGCGCGCCCAAAGTGAGCTCGACCGCAAGCAGATGCTGGGCAAGGATATCCCTGTCTTTTCCCCTGTTGAAGAGCATATTATCTACCGGACACCAGAAAATCCCTCGATTTGGCAGTGTTTTTTGTCCATGTTTTCTGTCTTGCCGGGTTTGCGGCATCTGGGCATGGAAACGCGCAGGGAATGGCGTTTCAGCAGTGACGACTTTCGCATCTGCAAGAAGGGCAATCTTGTCAATCTTGGCGGCATCAGCCTTTTTCACGGCAATAATCTGAGCCAGAAAAATCAGAATACCCAGAGTTCTCTGCCCTCCGTGTTCTATCTGAACACCAATTTCATGAATCTGCTCAAGGTCCTGCTGGGCTTCATACCGGCCTTTTTTTCCTTTTATTTTATGCAGGACTGGTGGTTTTTGGCCTGGTTTGGCGCCTTCATCTGGTTTGGGATCACCGGCATTCGCAATGTTCTGCAAATGGTGATGACCGCCAGGGGCGCATCGCGGGGCACTCTTGTGCACTGGACAAAACAGGTGAGTATTCCCCGGCTCTGCGATTCCCTGATGTACACGGGCATTTCTGTGCTCTTACTGGAGGTGATGGTCCGTGTGCTTTTGCTGGAAGTGGCCATGGGCGTTACGGTGGATGAATACCCGCTCTTTGTCTATACGGTGCTCAACTGTGTTAATGCCCTCTATATTTTCTGCCATAATATCTACCGCGGCTTCCCGCGTCAGGCGGCTATTGGCAATATCTTCCGCAGCGCCCTGAGCATCCCCATGGCTTCGCTCTATGACGTGCTCATCCGCTATTTCCTGATCAGTATCGGCGTGGCTGATCCCGCCATCTACCTTGTGCCCAGTGCGGCCATTATCTCCAAGCTGGCCTCGGATACCGTGGCGGCTATCATCGAAGGCTATGCCGACGGACAGGTCAATCTGCGCATGCGGCGTTGGGATTACGCGAGCAAGGTGCAAAAGGTCTTTGACTGCTATAATCGTCTTGAACTGCTCTTTCCCCAGGAAAATGCCTTGATCAAGATCGGCCGGGAAGGTGGTTTTTCCGGTGAGAACGCCAAAAAGGTACAGGATATTGAACGGGCTTTTGTGGTCAATTCCCTGGACCTGATGTATTTCTGGTTCTATCAGCCCAGAGCCCAAGAAGCGCTCTGGCAGATGCTGAAGTCCATGTCTGAGCCGGATCGTATGGTTTTGGCCCGTGCTCAGCTTGTGCTTTCGCGTGAGCATGTGGTCAGTCAGATGCTCGTGGATGGCCTTTTGGGTAAGAATTTTTCGCGACCCCTGGCTTTTTTCCTGGATAAGCACCGTCTCTACTTGCGTCTTTTCTTACGCTTATGCCGTAAGGCGCGTCAGCACGTCTGATAGCTCTTATTCCACCTCAACCGTTCGTTCCTATGACACAAGCCCTTGAACTTTTTCCTTCTGGCCTTGCCGGTATCATCTATGATTGCGACGGCGTGATGATTAATTCGCGTCGGGCCAATTCGCTCTTTTACAATCGGGTTTTGGCCTATTTTGGGCTGCCTCCCATGACCGAAGCCCAGGAACGCTATTCATTTATGGCAACGGGTATGCAGGCTCTGCAACATATTCTGCCGGAAGCCTTGCATCCACAGATTCTGCCTGTGGTCAAAGAGCATGTGCGCTATGCCGATGTTGTGTCCCAGTTGGAGCTGATGCCGGGATTTAGGGCCTTTTTTGAGGAAATGCAGAGCTTGGGTCTCTGCCAGGCTATGTGCACCAATCGCACAGAGGCTGGCTTTGAAGAGGTTCTCCGCTTTTTTGCCTTTCCGCACGCCTTTGATCCGGTCATGACCTCAAGTCAGGTCGCTCCCAAGCCCTCTTCTGAGGGCGTCATCAAAATTTGCCAGCAGTGGCAGGTGGATGCGCAGCGCATCCTCTTTGTGGGCGACAGCGCCTATGATCGGGAGGCGGCCCACGGGGCCGGTGTCCCTTTTGTGGCCTTTAATGCCCTGGATTTGACAGGTGATCTTACGGTGGAAGACTACGGAGAGCTGAGAGCGTGTCTTGCCCCGCTCTTCACAGCCAAGGCTTGAGGCGCCTGGCTCAACCAAATTCCGTTGATTTTATTGACAGCAGGGGGGCTGTCTGCCATACTAAGCTTTGAATCCTCGATTTTTTTCCTTATGGCCAAAAGTCCTGAAAACTTTGCGGCTTTTTTTGTTTAAGACACTTTGCGCATTTGCGTAGGCATTGCTGTAGGAGAGAGGAAGCAATTCATGGTTGTGCTTGCCAATACACTGAGCGCCGTGGCCATGGTGCTGAGAACTGTGCTTGATTTATATTTCTGGGTTGTCATCGTTGCCTGCATCCTCACATGGGTCAATCCAGATCCATATAATCCTATTGTTCGTACAATCAGGGCGCTTACGGAGCCTGTCTTTCTTAAAGTTCGACATTGGCTTCCCTTTACCTATACAAGTGGATTGGATTTTTCACCCATTGTTGTCTTACTTGCGATTAAACTTGTTGAAAATATAATCGTACAATCTCTGCTTCAATATGCAGCAGGGATGTAATCGTTTTTTTTACATCGGAGGGTATTATGGATCAGCGTGAAAAGGAACTCTTGGAAAAGTATAAAGAAACAAATCCGGAATTACGTGCTCTCTGGGAAGAACATGTTTTGTATAGTAGCCAGGTCGAAAAACTTGAGGCAAAGTCTTTCAGAACACCAACTGAAGAACAGACATTGAAGCAGCTTAAGAAACAAAAGCTCGAAGTGAAAACCAATATGATGGGTATCCTTGATAAGCTTAAAAGATCTGATTCCTAGATCCAAGGGGGGCTTATGGAACTGAAAGGGACGCAGATTCTTATTGAAACCCTGAAGCGTGAAGGGGTGGATCTGATCTTCGGCTATCCCGGCGGCGTGATCATCGATCTCTACGATGACCTGCTGAAGAATCCGGATGTGCGACACGTCCTCGTACGGCACGAGCAAGGTGCTGTACATGCGGCAGATGGCTATGCCCGGGCGACGGGCAAGGTTGGCACCTGTCTTGTGACTTCTGGTCCGGGAGCGACCAATACGGTTACAGGTATTGCCACGGCGTATTGTGATTCCATCCCTCTGGTCGTCCTCACCGGGCAGGTTCCCACGAATCTTATCGGCAATGACGCGTTCCAGGAAGTAGATATCGTCGGTATCACCCGTCCGTGCACCAAACACAATTATCTCGTCAAAGATATCAAGGATCTGGCCCTGACTTTGCGCCAGGCTTTCTATATTGCCCGTTCGGGCCGTCCTGGCCCTGTTTTGGTTGATCTGCCCAAGGACGTTTTGGTCGGTCATACGGAATTTGTCTGGCCGGAAGAAGTCTATCTGCGCAGCTACAATCCGACCTACAAACCCAACCTCAATCAGCTGAGGCGAACGGTCGAAGAGTTTGAAAAGGCCAAAAGACCGCTTTTCCTCATCGGTGGCGGCGTCATTCTGTCCAATGCGGCCGAAGAACTCACCAAGCTCGCCGAAAAATTGCAGGTTCCGGTGACCTACTCGCTGATGGGGATGGGTGGTTTCCCCTCAACATCAGAGCTTTCCTTGGGCATGGTGGGCATGCACGGGACCTATGCGGCCAATCTGGCCATCAACAATGCGGACCTGCTTGTCTGCGTGGGTGCCCGTTTCGATGACCGCGTCACCGGCAAGCTTTCCGCCTTTGCGCCCAATGCCCGTGTGGTGCATATTGATATCGATCCCACTTCCATTCGTAAGAATGTCAAGGTCGATGTGCCTGTGGTGGGTGACTGCAAACTGGCCCTGACCGCTTTGCTGGAGATCTGCGATTCGCGTTTTGCCGAGCGTGACTGGAAGCAGGGGCATGCTGAATGGCTGCAGACCACCCAAGAGTGGAAGACGAGCAAGCCTTTGACCTATCAGCAGGATCCCTCTGGCACCATCAAGCCGCAGGCCGTGGTTGAGGCTCTGCGCAAGCTGACCCGTGGCGAGGCGATTATTGTCACTGACGTGGGTCAGCATCAGATGTGGACAGCACAGTTCTATTCCTTCACCAAACCGCGCACGCTTTTGACCAGCGGCGGACTTGGCACCATGGGCTATGGTTTGCCGGCCTCCATCGGTGCCCAGTTGGCTTTCCCGGATAAGCTGGTCATAGCCATTGTGGGCGATGGCTCCATTCAGATGAATATCCAGGAAATGATCACTGCTGTTTCCAATAATCTGCCCGTGAAGATCGTGATTCTGAATAACCGCTATCTGGGCATGGTCCGGCAGTGGCAGGAGCTCTTCTACAATCGGGTCTATGCTTCAACGAACATGGAAGCGCAGCCTGATTTCGTGAAACTGGCCGAAGCCTATGGTGCTGAAGGCTACCGCATCGAAAACATGGAAAATCTTGAGCAAGTGCTGGAGCAGGCACTTTCCTCTCCCAATACCGCACTGATCGATGTGCGCGTGGAGCGTGAGGAGAATGTCTATCCCATGGTTCCGGCCGGTGCGGCGCTGGATGAAATGCTTTTGGTATAGGAGAGAAGGAAATGGATATGCAAAGACATGTACTTTCCGTGCTGGTGGAAAACGAACCCGGCGTGCTCTCCAGAGTGGCAGGTCTTTTCAGCGGTCGCGGTTTCAATATTGATTCTCTGAATGTGGCCCCGGCTCTTGAAAACGGCGTCTCGCACATGACCATCACCACCTATGGTGATTCGGCGATCATTGAGCAGATCATGAAACAGCTGCACAAAATCGTCACCGTGATCAAGGTCATGGAATACGCCGATATTCCCGCTGTGGAACGGGAGATGATGCTCGTCAAGGTGCAGGCCGAAGGCACCATGCGCGGGGAAATCCTGCGGACCGTGGATATTTTCCGCTGCAAGGTCGTCGACGTCAGTGCCACGGAAATGATCATTGAAGCCACGGGCAATCACGAAAAACTTGAGGCCATTGTGGATCTTCTGCAACGCTTTGGCATTAAGGAACTGTCCAGGACAGGCTCCCTGGCCATGCGCAGATCCAGGAAAACGGATTAAGAAGCGTTTTCGCTATGTTCACATACTACGCCTGAGACTCTTGCCTCAGGCGTAGCGTGTCTTTTTGCTTTCTTCACACCAAGGAAAATTCGGAGGCAGCGATTCCGCCTCGCATTGCGAGGTCATGAGCTGAAGGGCGCTATGAAAGTGTATTATGATAGTGATGCGGATCTCAATGTGTTGAAAAACAAAACCGTGGCCATCATCGGGTATGGGAGCCAGGGCCATGCCCATGCGCAGAACCTGCGCGACAGTGGCGTCAAGGTCGTCGTGGGCCAGCGCCCCGGCGGCGAAAACTACGAACTGGCCAAACAGCATGGTTTTGAGCCGGTTTCGGCTGCCGAAGCCGCCAAGCAGGGCGATCTGATCATGATCCTGCTGCCCGATGAGGTGCAGGCTCAGGTCTATGAGCAGGACATTAAGCCCAATCTCAAGGCCGGTAAGGCTTTGCTTTTTGCCCATGGCTTCAATATCCATTTTGGTCAGATCATTCCTCCCAAGGATGTGGATGTTTTTCTCATTGCGCCCAAGGGACCCGGACATCTGGTGCGTCGGACCTTTACCGAAGGTGGCGGTGTGCCGGATCTCGTGGCTATTGAGCAGGATGCTTCGGGCAATGCCCTGAAATTGGCATTGGCCTATGCCAAGGGCATTGGCGGCACACGCAGTGGCGTCATTGAGACCACCTTCCGTGAAGAGACCGAAACCGACCTCTTTGGTGAGCAGGCAGTCCTCTGTGGCGGTCTCAGCCACCTGATCCAGGCTGGCTTTGAAACCCTGGTGGAAGCCGGCTATCAGCCCGAAATGGCCTATTTTGAGTGCATGCACGAAATGAAGCTGATTGTGGACCTGCTCTACGAAGGCGGCATGAGCAGAATGCGCTACTCCATCAGTAATACCGCTGAGTACGGCGACTATGTTTCAGGCCCGCGCATCATCAATGCCGATGTGAAAAAGGCGATGCGCGCCGTTCTCGACGACATTCAAAGTGGCAAGTTTGCCCGTGACTTCATTCTTGAAGCCCGTGCCAAATATCCTCAGTTCCTGACCACCCGTCGCAATCAGGCCAATCATCAGATTGAAAAGGTCGGCAAGGAACTGCGCGGTATGATGAGCTGGCTGGCCAAAGACAAGAAAGCCTAGCTGCCCGTTTTTTCTGGTGATGTTTTTTGATGGAGGGAATGCTGCTGTCAGCATTCCCTTTTTTTCAGCGGCAGCGCATCCTTTTGTTCCGAGCTGTGATGCTTGAAGCTTTGGCGTTTTTTGTGTAGTCTTTTTCTCCTGTCATAAGTCTTAGTAAAGGAGTTTCCTGTGGAATACACTGTTGAAGATATATCACCTGTTAAGAAAAAGGCCGCTGTTACCGTGGACAAAGAGGAAGTGAACTCTTCCCTTTCGGCCACCACAGCCATGTATAAAAATACGGTCAATCTTGCCGGTTTCCGCAAGGGCAAAGTGCCGCTGCGTCTGATTGAACAGCGTTATCACGACGCCATTTACCAAGAAGCCCGCATGAATCTCATCAATGTGCATATTGCGAAGATTATGGGTGACGAAACAGTGGAAATCGTCGGTGGTCTGAACGTTGAGCCAGGTGGCGAGTTTGAGCGCGATAAGGACTATCACTACACCATTGAATTCGACACCTTCCCGCAGTTTGAATTGCCGAACTATGAAGGCCTGGATGTGGAAGTGGATAAGGGCTTGCTTCCAGAAAAGGCGTCCTTGGATGATCTGATTGAGAATGTGCGCAAAAAAGCCGGGAAACTCGTGCCTGTGACTGACACCGATCATGTCGGGGACGGGCAGTACGCCAATGTGGACTTTACCTTTTCTGATCACGGCAATGTGATCAAAGAGTTGGATACCAAGAATTTTCTCTTGAAGATCGGTGACAATCAGGTCTTGCCGGCCTTTGAAACGCTTGTCAAAAGCGTAGCCGTGGGAAAAGAAGGCGAGGCCGAGATCACCTTCCCTGAAGACTTTTTGAACAAAGAGTATCAGGGAAAAACCATGCTGGCTAAAGTGCGTCTGAATGCCATCAAGAAAATGGAATACCCAGAAATCAACGATGACTTTGCCAAATCGCAGAATTTTGCCAGCCTGGCTTCCATGAAGGATTCCCTGCGCATCGGGCAGGAAAAGGGCCTGGAAAACTTAACCAAGAACCTGGTCCAGCAGAAGATGGTTGACGTCCTGCTGAAAATGGTGGATTTTCCGCTGCCACCTTCCCTGGTGCGTGCCCAGCAGACCAACATCATTCAGGACATGGCGATGAGCCTGGAACGTCAGGGAAAATCCATTGACGAATACCTGAACAACGAAGAACTGCTCAAGCAAATTACGCCCAGAGCCGAATACTATGTGCGTTCCACCATTCTCCTGCGCACCATTGCCCAAAAAGAAGGTCTGCAGGTCACGGAAAAGGAAGTCAGTGAAGAGATTATGCGTCTCGCCCACCGCACAGGTCAGGACTACAATGAATTGCGCAAGCAGCTGGAGGGCAACGGCGGTATCTTTATGATTCGCGATAGCCTTTGGGCTGACAAGGGGGCGGATCTGATCTTTGCCCGCGGCAAATATACGCTCGTGGACAAAGCGCCTGAAACAGAAAAATCAGAACAAAAGGCCGACGCTGACCAAAAAACAGCTTCGGCGGAAACGTCACAGGCTTAAGGCCGACGCATTTTGCAAGAAGAAAAAGGAGATCTATGTTAATTCCTACAGTAATAGAGTCTACGGGACGGGGTGAACGTGCGTATGATATCTATTCCCGCCTTTTGAAGGATCGTATTGTGCTTTTGGGCTCTCAGGTTGATGACCATGTGGCCTCACTGATCTGCGCCCAGTTACTTTTTCTTGAATCTCAGGATCCCGAAAAAGAAATCAGTCTCTATATCAATTCCCCCGGAGGCTCTGTTACAGCTGGTTTTGCCATCTACGACACCATGCGCTACATCACGGCCCCCGTTTCCACTGTCTGCATGGGTATGGCTGCCAGCATGGGCGCCTTTTTGCTCTGCGCTGGCGAAAAAGGCCTGAGATACGCCCTGCCCAACAGTCAGATCATGATTCATCAACCCCTTGGGGGCTATCAGGGACAGGCCACAGATATTGAAATCCACGCGCGGGAGATTATCCGCTTGAAGGAGCGTCTGAATCGTATCATGGCCGAAAACTGCGGCAAAAGCTTTGAAGAAATCTCCTCTTCGACGGAGCGAGATCACTTTTTGACGCCTGAGGAAGCGCTGGGTCTTGGCTTGATTGACCGTGTCCTGGTTTCCCGCAAGGATCTGCTTGAGGAGAATACAGACTAGATTGCTAGTAGTTCATTCTCTAAATTCTAAGGCTAAAACTGTTCAGGATTTTTCAGAGCTGAAAAATTCATAATCCCCAATAATCGCGGGAAAACCAAAAATTTCCATTTGCATTTGAATTAACAGAACGAACTACTAGGCTTGTTCGTAAGTTTGGAATAATTTTTGCTTCTATATTGTTTTTCCGGGCGTTTTTTTGGCAAATCTCGCCTTACGCTCAGCGTAGGTAGCCTTGGGCCCTGCAAGAAGCGTTACGCTTCCTTGCCCCCAGGTTTTGCCCGGCCCGGTTAAGATCAGACAATGGGAGGCGGCTTTTTCCCCCCCTGCATTTTTGCGGAGGGTCATGCCGGAGAGTTGATGACGAAAAGAAGACAGAAGAGTGGACCTTTGTTCTGTTCCTTTTGTGGTCGTAATGAAAGTGAAGTCAGCAATCTGATTGTTCAGGATGAGGCCTGCATTTGTGATCTCTGTGTCAAAGAATGTTCACAGATCATTGCCAAGGATCGCATGTTCAGTGTGGAAAGCTCTGACACGCTCCTATCCCCACAGGAAATCAAGGAAAAACTCGATCAGTACGTTATTGGTCAGAACGATGCCAAGAAGATTCTCGCCGTAGCGGTGCACAATCACTACAAACGGGTCTTTTACGGGGATGTGATTGGCAATGACGTGGAGCTGGAAAAAAGTAATATTCTGCTTGTTGGCCCTTCTGGCAGTGGAAAGACCCTGCTTGCCAAGACCTTGGCCAAAATTCTCAAGGTTCCCTTTGCCATCGCTGATGCCACAACACTGACGGAAGCCGGCTATGTGGGCGAGGATGTGGAAAATATCCTTGTGCAGCTTTTGCAGAATGCCGAATACGATCTGGAAGCCGCAAGCAAGGGGATTATCTATATTGACGAAATCGACAAGATTTCGCGCAAAGGTGACGGTCCTTCCATTACCCGCGATGTGTCCGGTGAGGGCGTGCAGCAGGCACTGCTCAAGATCATCGAAGGCACTGAGGCCAATATTCCCCCCAAGGGCGGACGCAAGCACCCGCAGCAGGAATTCATCCGCATGAATACCGCCAACATCCTTTTCATTGTGGGCGGAGCCTTTGTGGGGTTGGACAAGATTGTGGAAGCGCGTGTCAGCGGCTCGGCCATGGGCTTTGGCGCGAAGATGCGTTCCACGAAAGAAATGGGACTTGCCGAGCTTTTGGAGAAGATCCATCCGCAGGATCTCGTAAAGTTTGGTCTGATTCCCGAGTTTGTGGGCAGAATCCCCATTCTGACCCATGTGGATGAACTCGGCGAAGAGGATCTGGTGCGGATTTTGACGGAACCCAAGAATGCGCTGACCAAACAGTATCAGAAACTGTTTGAACTGGACAAAGTCAAGCTGCGTTTTTCACGCGAAGCCCTTCAGTCCATTGCGCACAAGGCCATTGAACGGAAGACCGGTGCCCGCGGTTTGCGCAATGTCATGGAGAGGAAAATGTTGAATATCATGTATTCCTTGCCCTCTCTGGCCGGTGTCTCGGAATGCCTGATCGACAAGGACGTCATTGAGAACGATACGGAACCTGTTCTCTTGTACGAGAAAGACGTTCCCGCCAAGGGCAAAAACACCGTGAAGAATGCCTCCTAGAGCCAAAACCTTCTGACGCCCCTTGCTTGTTTTGCAACAAAGGGGCGTCTGTCTTTTTTTTCTTTTTTTGAGGATGCCATGACCGAAATCGTCAATCAGCCGTTGAACAAGCTGCCGCTGATGCCCCTGCGTGAAGTGGTGATGTTTCCAAGAGCCATTATGCCGCTCTTCGTCGGTCGTGAAGCCTCCATCAAATCCATAGAAGCCGCGCAGAAACTCTATCGCCGTCATATCTTTCTGGTGGCCCAGAAAGAATCCACCCATGACAGGCCCAAAGCCAGCGAACTGTGCGCTGTGGGTGTGGTCAGTAAGGTGCTGCAGGTCTTGCGCCTGCCTGATGGCACAATCAAGGTGCTTTTCGAAGGTCTGTACCGGGCAACCTGGAAAACACTGGACAATAACGGGGACTATCCCTTTGTCTTTGTGGAGCAGATTCCAGACGAAACCTTGCATTCTGAAGAAAACAATGCCTTGGTGCGCACCGTGCGTGACGCCCTGGATGACTATGCCAAGGTCAATCGCAAAATCCCCTCCGATGTCATCACAACGCTCCAGTCCATCCATGAACCGGCCCATCTTGCCGATGCCGTGCTGCCGCATCTGCGCGTGGATCCAGTGCGCAAACAGCGCGCTCTGGAAGAGTCCAACGTCACCAAGCGCTTGGAAATGGCCTATGAGATGCTGCAGGGCGAAATCGCCCTGGCCGGCGTGGAAAAGCGCATCAAGAACCGCGTGAAGGTTCAGATGGAGCGCAATCAGCGCGAATATTTTCTCAATGAACAGATCAAGGCCATTAATAAAGAAATGGGCCGTGATGACGATCCCAAGGCCGAGGCTGTGGAGCTTGAACAGAAGCTCAAGCAGAAAAACATGCCTCCTGAGGCCATGGAAAAAGCCCTTTCGGAAGTGCGAAAATTGCGTGCCATGCAGCCGGCGGCCGCCGAATACACCGTTGTGCGCAATTATATTGACTGGCTGATTGATCTGCCCTGGAACGATCTCAAAAGCATTGAGATCAACATTGACAAAGCGCGCAGCATTCTGGATAGCGATCACTATGGTCTGGAAAAGGCCAAGGACCGCATTCTCGAGTATCTTGCCGTGCAGAAGCTCTCCCACGGCCTGAAGGGGCCTATCCTCTGTTTTGTGGGGCCGCCTGGGGTGGGCAAGACCTCTCTGGCTAAGTCTGTGGCCAAAGCCACAGGGCGCGATTTCGTGCGTCTGTCCCTCGGCGGCGTGCGCGATGAGGCCGAGATCCGAGGGCACCGCAGGACCTATGTCGGGGCGCTGCCTGGCAAGATTTTGCAGTCGCTGAAACGCGTGAAATTCAACAATCCCCTCTTCTGTCTCGATGAAATCGACAAAATGACCTCAGACTACCGGGGGGATCCGGCCTCAGCCCTGCTTGAGGTGCTTGATCCTGAGCAGAACAATACCTTCATGGATCATTATCTCGATCTGGAATACGATCTTTCCAAGATTTTCTTTATTACCACGGCCAATTCCCTGCACTCCATCCAGGGGCCACTGCTTGACCGCATGGAGATCATTGAGCTGTCCAGCTATCTTGAGACAGAAAAGCGCCATATTGCCAGGCGTCATCTCTTGCCCAAGCAAATTGCCGAGCACGGGCTCAAGGAAAGCAATCTGCATCTTTCGGAAAAAGCCCTGCTTGAAGTGATCCGCAGCTATACCCGGGAAGCCGGGGTGCGCAATCTGGAGCGGGAAATTGCGGCGCTTTGCCGCAAGACCGCCATCCGTCTTGTGGAGAGCGGTGATCTTGAGCAATGTGTGAATATCACGACCCAGAGCTTGCCGGCCATGCTTGGGGTCAAGAAATACCGGCATGAGGAGCGGGAAGAAGAGGCGCAGGTGGGAGTCTGTGCTGGGCTTGCCTATACGCAGTCAGGTGGTGAGATTCTCATGGTTGAGACGAGCCTGATGAGCGGTCAGGGCCATATTGTCATCACCGGGCAGTTGGGAGACGTGATGAAGGAATCGGCCAGGGCTGCGCTTTCCTATGTGCGTTCGCGAGCCGAGGTCTTTGGTCTTGATCCACGTTTTTATCGTAAAATCGACATCCATGTGCACGTTCCTGACGGAGCCACTCCCAAGGATGGTCCCTCGGCCGGTATCACCATCGCCACCTCCATCACTTCGGCGCTTCTGGGCTTTGCCGTGCGCAACGATGTGTCCATGACCGGGGAGATTTCTTTACGCGGACGCGTTCTGCCCATTGGCGGTTTGCGTGAGAAACTGTTGGCCGCCCGTCGCGGCGGCATGAAAAAAGTCCTGATCCCCCATGACAATGAAAAGGATCTCAAGGAAGTTCCGCACGAGGTGCTCAAGGATCTCGAACTGGTTTTTGTGGACCATGTCGATGAAGTGTTGCCTGAGGCTCTTGTTGCCAGTCAGGAAGAGATCTTTGCGGGCAGGGTCACGGCCAAGCCCTTGTGCGAGAGTCTGCGCACAAGCGAAAAAAAGGAGCCTGATGGCTCCTCTGTCCGTACGCATTAAAAATTACTGCCGCATTCTCCTGACTTCACAAACTGCCTTTCATCCCACGGGGAAAAGCAAGGCTTTCCAAGCATTCATCTGTCAAGAGTCTGTGCCCGTGCAGGCTATTTGCCTTTAGGCTTTGCTTGCTGCCTCTTGTGCCGCAAGCCAGGCATTGGCTTCCGTGAGATCTAAACTGCCTTCATAGAGGGCCCGGCCGCTGATCACACCCGTGAGGCGGCCTTTTTTACTGATGGGGTAGAGGGCCTGGATGTCCGCAAGGGTTGCGATGCCGCCTGCGGCGAGCAGGGGGATGGGGGAAATCTCCGCAAGGTGCGTGAGCATGGCAATATTGGCGCCGCTTTGCATTCCGTCGCGACTGATGTCGGTATAAATGAGAAAGGATGCGCCAGCTTCGGCCAGTCTGGGCAGGACTTCTTCAATGCTTTGCTTGCTTGACTCAACCCAGCCGCGGGTTTTCAGAACGCCCTGGTCGGCATCCAGAGAAACGCCGATTTTTTGCGGGAAGGCCTGGCAGAGCTCTTGGAAACGCTTGGGGTCTTCCAGCGCCATGGTGCCGATGATCAGGCGGCTGACACCGGCTTCAAGATATCCCTTGGCGATTTCAGCATCGCGGATGCCCCCGCCAAGCTGCACGGGAATCACAAGGCTCTGGCAGATAGCGCGTACAATCTCAAAGCTGCGTGCTTTGCCCTGAAAGGCCCCGTCCAGATCAACGACGTGCAGCCACTTGGCTCCCAGGCTTTGCCAGTGCCGGGCCGCACTGACCGGATCGTCATGAAAAACCGTAACCTGATCAGCCTGGCCCTGGCGTAAGCGCACAGCCTTGCCTTTTTGAATGTCAACGGCCGGATAGATGATCATAAGCCCAGCTCCTTTTTTGCCTTGATCATGCCTTCTGTTGCGAGATCTTCAGCCTCAACCCAGCTGCCCCGGCGTTTGAGAAAGGAGCCCAGTTCCAGAAAATTCTCGCTGAGCGGTCGTTGTTTTTCATCAAAGACGCTGCGTGCCATCACTGTGCCTGAGGCAATTTTCAGGAGAAAGAATTCCACATGCACGGCAGCGGACTGGGTGACGCCGGCACGCGAGCCTTGGCGTTGATGCCAGTCGAGCACAAAGGGCACAAGCAAAAGGTCACAGTTGTGCTGCCGGCCATAGGCCAGCCAGGCTTTGAGGGCCATGGGCTGTGCCGCATCGTGATAGCTGATGCTCGTCTTCTTGAGTGGCGCTTTGAGAAAAACAAATTGGCGTTTGGAGGCCTGACTGGTCAGCACTTGCTGGAGCTTGCGATCCAGTTGTAAAAGATCTTTTTCTTCGATTTTGCCCTGGGGTTCGGGGATTTGTCCCTGGATCAGCTCAGAGGTGCTGATGGGCTGAGAAAAGGGGGCTACGCTGACTCGGTAGGTATGGGAGAGGACAACCGGCACATCGGCTGTGGAGCGCGGACGCTGACTGCAGGCGGCAAGGCCCACGCACGCCATAAGGAGTAAGCTGAGAAGCAAGTGTAAGTTGCGGGTGCACATTAGTCGAGTCCTCCCTTGGTACTTCTGAGTAGTTGCCCTTGACGGTTAATGGCTTGTGCCAAAGCCAGACCCAGGCCTTTGGCGGCCGATTCCAGAAGATGATGGCCATTTTTGCCATAGAGAAAGGCCACATGGAGATTGAAGCGGCCGCTGCTGGCCAACGCTTTGTAGAATTCCCGCCAGACATCTTTTTCCTCGTGGGCGATGACGGGCGGCAAAAGCTCATCGCCTCGCCACTCAAGCCAGGGTCGGCCTGAAAGGTCGATGGTGACTTCTGCCAGCGCTTCATCCATGGGAACGCGTCCATAGCCTACTCGGGCAATGCCCTTGCGATCCCCTAGGGCCTCGAGCAGGGTTGCCCCAAGCACCAGGCCGCAATCTTCGACGCTGTGATGGGCGTCGACGTGCAGGTCGCCTGAGCAGGTGAGCTTGCAGTCCATGCCGGCCCAGAACAGCGTGAGCGTCAGCATGTGATCAAGCATCCCAAAGCCTGTGGTGATGGTGGTTTCCCCTGATCCGTCGAGATGAAGATCAACAGTCAGATCCGTTTCCTTGGTTTTACGGTGGGTGTGCGCTTTGCGCAGTAACGTTTCAGACATGGCAAGCTCTTGGCAAAAGAAAAAGGATAATCAGACAGCGTCCGCATCGTTTTCGGACGCTTTTTGTTTTCTCGGACTTTTGCGGCCGAAAAGGGCGGCAATGAGAATACTCAGTTCGTAGAGGATGAGCATCGGGCCGGCCATCAGCAGTTGGCTGACCACGTCGGGCGGGGTCAGAATGGCCGCAACCACAAAAATAATCAGCACAGCGTAGCGCCGCATCTTGCGCATGCCATTGGCTGTGACAATGCCCAGTCGTGAGAGGAAAAAGGAAAAGAGCGGCATTTCAAAGATGAGGCCAAAGGCGATGAGCAGCTTCAGCACAAAATCCAAATAATCGCTGACCTTGGGCGTGGCAATAATGCTTTCTGTGGCAAAACTGATGAAGAAGGTAAAGACAAAGGGAAAGACAATGAAAAAACAGAAGAGGCCGCCGCCAATGAAAAAGAGGGCTGAGAGAAAGGCAATGGGGATGATGTATTTTTTTTCTTCGTCGTAGAGGCCCGGGGCAATAAAGGACCAGACCTGATAAAAAATCACAGGACTGGCCACAAAGACACCCACAACCAGGGCAATAAACATGCGGGTGAAGAAGCCTTCAGGCAGTGTGGTGTAGATGGGATGGCTCCCCTCGGGCAGAACGGCCAGCAGGGGATTGACGAGCGCGTCGAAAATGGGATCAACCACAATCCAGCAGCCCACAAAGCAGATAATCACCGCAATGCAGGCGCGGGTCAGGCAGCGGCGCAGTTCGTTGAGGTGCTCCATGAGCGTCATGGGCTGGCCGCCTTCATTATCCTCTGCGTCCTGATCATTATCGGAAGCGCTGGGCACCTTGGGCGGCATGTCGCTGTGGGGCAGAGGCGTTGTGTCCTCTTCTGCCGGCTCTGACTGTGAAGACGCCTCTGAATTTGCTTGGGCGCTGCTATCTGTTGCCTGGGAGGCAGCGTCAAGGGGGGATGCGGCTGAGAGATCTTCGCCTGCTTCTGTCTTTGTGGACTCGTCCAGCCCTTCGTTGGCTTGTGTTACGGCCTCTGCCGTTTGTTCAGGATTGGTGTGCTGGCTCATACGGCAGATCCGGTGGAAGACTGTGGCTGTGTTGTCTCCTGCCCTTTGCCGCTTTGTGAAGCCTGGGCTTCAGCCTGGGTTTTGGCAAGGGCCCGGGCTAAGGGACTATCGGCAGGCGGCGTCGGTATGGAAGGCGTCTCCTCAGGGGCCTGGCTTTCTGCCTTGTCTTCAGGCTGAGGCGTATTCTGGGCAGCCTCCATTTTGGCCTGCTTGGCTTTGGCGGCTTTTTCTTCAGCCTCTTGGCGTCGTTTGGCCAGTTTTTGCGCCCTTTGTTCATCCTCCGCCTGTTCGTGTTCGGCTTGACGGCGTTCTTCGGCAGACATTTTTTGCATTTGCTCTTTTTGTTCCTCGCGGGCGGCTTCAGCGTTCAACGTACGCTGAAAATCGGTTGAAACGCGCCTGAATTCGCCAACCACCCGGCCAATGGTGCGTGAGACATTGGCCAGGCTTTTTGGGCCAAGCACAATGAGGCCGACCAGAAGAATGACGAGGAGTTCCGTGCTGCCGATACCAAACATAGCATCCTCTAGAACGTCAAAAGGTGCCAAAAAAACGGTTGCTTGCCTTGCTTTTGCCGGAAAGGAAGCCGCAAAAAAGGCAAAAAATAGTACCCTAAAAAGGCGTTTGAGGTCAATGACAGACGCCCTGGCAAAAGTGTCGATGGCTTTGCCGCCTCGTTGCGTGGCCCAAGGGCGGAAGAGGCAGCGTGTCCGCAATGTGAAGAGCGCCGTCTTCCCGGTCCTCGGAAAGAACGGCGCCTCAAAGAGCTTAGGAAGCTATTGGTTTATTCCCATTCAATGGTGCTTGGGGGCTTTGAGGAAACGTCGTAGACCACGCGGTTGACGCCTTTGACCTCATTGATGATGCGGCTTGAAATGCGAGCCACGAGATCATAGGGCAGTCTTGACCAATCGGCGGTCATGGCGTCCACGCTGTTCACGACGCGCAGGGCAATGACGTGTTCATAGGTGCGGTCATCGCCCATGACCCCTACGGTGCGCAGCGGCAAAAGGACGGCAAAACCCTGCCAGACCTTGCGGTCGTAGCCTGAAGCGCGCATTTCCTCCTGCACAATGCGGTCGGCATTGCGCAGAATTTCCAGGCGCTGTTCAGAAACCTTGCCAAGGACACGGATGGCCAGGCCCGGTCCCGGAAAAGGCTGGCGCCAGATGATCTGGTCGGGCAAGCCAAGCTCTTGACCGACTTTGCGCACTTCATCTTTGAAGAGTTCCCGCAACGGTTCAATGAGTTTGAGCTGCATGGTCTCAGGTAAGCCTCCGACATTGTGGTGACTTTTGATCACTGCGCTTGGGCCGCGCGAGGAGACCGATTCAATGACATCGGGGTAGAGAGTACCCTGGGCGAGGAAATCGACCTTGGGAAGCTTCTTGGCTTCTTCATCAAAGATTTCAATAAAGGTGTGTCCTATGATCTTGCGCTTTTTCTCGGGATCCTCCACATCGGCCAGACGCGAGAGAAAACGCTGGCTGGCCTTGACGTGAATCAGATTCAAGTCAAAGTGTTTGCCCAGATATTCGGTGACGTTTTGCGCTTCACCGGCGCGGAGGAGGCCGTTGTCCACAAAGATACAGTGCAGTCTGTGTCCTATGGCCTTGTGCAAGAGCACAGCCACAACGGTTGAGTCAATGCCGCCGGATAGGGCGCAGACCACATGCCGTTCGCCGACCATGGCCTGAAGTTTGGCGATTTCTTCGCTGACGAAATTCGACATGCTCCAGTCAGGGGCGATGTGACAGACCGAAAAGAGGAAATTCTGCAGAATGCGGGAGCCTTCTTCGGTATGGTGCACTTCCGGGTGGAATTGTACCGCATAGATTTTGCGCTGGCTGTCAGCCATGGCGGCAATATCCAGGGTCTGCGTCTTGCCGATGACTTCAAAACCCGCTGGCACAGCCAGCACCCGGTCCCCATGGCTCATCCAGACTCTGAGCGGGCGGTCGGTGGGAAGGCCCTGCCAGAGCGGGCAGTCGCAGGCCTGGGTGAATTCGGCCGGACCGTATTCGCGCGTGGTTGAGGTCGCAAGCTTGCCTTGCAGGGTCTCGGCCAAGAGCTGCATGCCGTAGCAGATGCCCAGAATGGGGACATGCAGATCGAGAAGTGCCGTGTCCAACTTGGGCGCATTGGCTTCGCCCACACTGGCCGGACCGCCTGAGAGAATGATGGCTTTGGGCGACAGGGCTTTGATTTTGGCTATGTCGGTGTCAAAAGGATGGATTTCAGAATAGACGCCGGCCTCGCGCACGCGTCGGGCAATGAGCTGAGTGACCTGTGAGCCGTAATCAATGATCAGAACGGTATTTCTTGGCATGTTTGGTCTTCCTGGCTGAGAGTCCAAAGCTTGGCGCTAATCTTCCATGCGGTAATTGGGTGCCTGCTTGGTGATGACCACATCGTGGACATGGCTTTCTCTGAGGCCTGCTGCGGAAATTTCGTAGAAACTGGTCTTGGAATAGAGTTCCTGCAGATTGTGGGCACCCACATAGCCCATGCCGCTGCGCAGTCCGCCCATCAGCTGGAAGACAGCGTCCATGACCTTGCCGCGGTAGGGCACGCGGCCGACAATGCCTTCGGGCACAAGCTTTTTGCTCTTTTCCTGAAAATAGCGGTCAGAGCTGCCCTGTTTCATGGCGTCGATGGAGCCCATGCCCCGATAGGTCTTATAGGTACGGCCCTGATAGAGAATGGTCTCGCCCGGGCTTTCTTCGGTGCCGGCGAAGAGCGAGCCGATCATCACGGAATGCGCTCCGGCCACCAGGGCTTTGACAATGTCGCCTGAGAATTTGATGCCACCGTCGCCTATGCAGCAGCGGTCCATTTCTCTGGCAGCGCGGCTGGCTTCGAGAATGGCTGTGAACTGCGGAACGCCCACGCCGGCCACAATGCGCGTTGTGCAGATGGAGCCAGGGCCAATGCCAATTTTGACGGTGTCGGCACCGGCTTCCAGCACGGCCTTGGCACCCTCATAGGTCGCCACATTGCCGGCAATCAGTTCACAGTTGGGGAAGCAGGTTTTGACCTTTCTGATGGCATTGAGCACATTGGCTGAATGGCCGTGAGCGGAGTCCAGAACCAGGACATCGGCGCCGGCTGCCAAGAGCTGCTCGGCCCGGGCTTCACAGTCGCGGCCAATGCCGATGGCTGCCCCAACACGCAGACGGCCTTTTTCATCCTTGCTGGCATTGGGATACTTCTGGACCTTGTCGATGTCCTTGATGGTGATCAGACCGCACAGACGTTGATTTTTGTCCACAACCAGCAGCTTTTCGATGCGGTGCTCATGCAGATGTCTTTTGGCTTCTTTGAGGGATGTGCCCACAGGCACCGTGACCAGGTTCTCGCTGGTCATGACGTCTTTGACCTGCACGGCATTGGGGTCTTCCACAAAGCGGACGTCGCGGTTGGTCAGAATACCCACCAGCTGTTCGTCATCGACGACGGGCAGGCCACTGACGCGATACTCGTGCATCAAGGTCAGGGCATCCTGCACGGAACTGCGTGGGGATATGGTCACAGGATCGACGATCATGCCGCTTTCACTTTTTTTGACCTTCTCCACTTCAAGGCGCTGATTTTCGATGGACATATTCTTGTGAATAATGCCTATGCCCCCCATTCTGGCCATGGAAATGGCCATGGCGGACTCTGTGACCGTGTCCATGGCCGCCGAGAGCAGCGGCAGGCGCAGGGGTAGCTGTGGCGTCAGCATGGTGTCCAGATTGACAGCATCAGGGGTGACGTCTGAGTAGGCTGGAATGAGCAAAATATCGTCAAAGGTCAGTGCTTTACTGTGATTCTTGAACATGGTGTGATTCCTTTAGTGTTTGCCCAGAGATGAAGACTCAGCAAAAACGCGTTGCAATTTTTTGCCCATCGATGGGGCAGACGGCTCCTTACCATGCCGTACGCTGTCTTAGGTTTTCTACAATTAAAATATGAAAATTAGTTTTTTCTTATCATCTTGTCAATATAAACAGCTCACAAGTAAAAAAGGCAAAAATGAATGTTTTTGAAAAAATCAAGAAAATATTTGCTGTGCAGGCAAGGATTTGTCTGAGATCGTTTTGGAATTTGCCATGCTTTTTTGGCGAGAGGCATAATTGGGGCAGCCCGTAGGGGACGAGCGGCCTTCAGCTTGCACGCTGGGCATTTTTGTGAGAATTTACCGGCCACAAGCTGGCAGAGAGTGCACATCTCTCTTGGCCCAGAGCCTTTGCTCGTTTTGCCCTCATTTTCCAATAAGCGTATCGTTGCAGGCTTCCTTAAGGAGTAGCCATGCCCAAGGATCTGCCGTCCCAGGCGGCCGACATCAGCGGCTTGCCACAACCCAGTCGCGTCACGCCCAAAAAATTGATCGTGGCGGCTCTTTTGGCCTGCATTGTGGCGGCTTGTCTGGTCTTTTATGTGACCAGACCACAGGAAGTGCAGGAGCAATTGCGGCAGGATGCCTCCAACTTGCGCGAAGAAGCGGCCAAGCTGGTTGATGACGCAACCAGAGGCACGCCCTTGGCCGGCAGCGGCGATCTTTTGCGTGAACCGCCGCCACCACCGCCTGCTGCGGTTCTCCATCCTTCGACCAATCCCGGAACCCTGGCCGGCCCCGTGATCCGCGGACCCAGTGGCATTGAGGGCATGCTCATGCCCGATGGCAGTTTTCGTCAGGAAGGCCAGAAAGTCGTTGGCCGCGTTGAAGAAGACGGGCGTCTGAAAAAGGATTTTGTGGAGGATCTGGCGGCCTTCATTGTGCGCCGTTATCAGCCCGACGCCAAGGGCGGGCGGCTTGCGCTGTCTGTGCAGAGTGTCAACCAGCACTGCGGCACGCGCATGAATACCGAAGCCGGCGGTGGCCGGACAGCTCTGATGCGCTATGCCTTTCAGCCGACTATGCTGCGTGGATTATATCAGCTCTATGTGCAGGATTTTTTGCAAAAACTGGCGCTCTACGCCAAGGAGCGCAACCTTGACGGACATCTTCCTCTTCTCTACCAGCAGCTGGCCCAGAAATGCACAAGTGTGGCCAATGCCGTTGAGGCCATCCTCAAGACGCCGGACATTGAAAAACAGTTGGCTGACTATGAACGCATGGCAGAGAGCTGTGAAAATATCAGTGCGCAGATCACTGGAACGCTTTTTGACGCAGATCAGCTTGCGGAAAACGGGGCGCAGGCTTCAGAACTGCGCGCAGCCCAGCTGCGCGTAAGCGGCCTCAACGCCAAGCTGCGTCGTGCTCTGGAAAACCGCGACAATGCCCTGCGCCACTTATTGCTTGCTTTGCGTAAGGCGCGTGATCCTCTGCTGGACGACGAGACGCTGCTCTTTCTGATTCTCTGGGTGCAACGCCGTATAGCGACAGGCGGCGCGGCGCGTGAGGCTGTGCAGACCTCAGTGGACATTCTCCGCGATCTCTCAGGCCGCCTTCTGCGTCTGGGAGAAGCGCCAACACTTGCCGAAGCCGCCACAACGCCTGAAAAGACGAGCAATAATGAGCCAAAAGGCAATGACGAGCCAAGAGCCAACGACGAACCAAAAGCCAATGCTCCCAAACAACCCGCCATGGCAAGGGCTGGCGCAACCTTGGTCGAAGATCGTGAGCTTCAGGGAAAAACTGAGCCTGAGCCAGCAGCGCCACAAGAAGCACCAATGCCCACGCCTGAGCCAGAAGCACCGCTTAAAGCCGAGGCCAAGACCGAAAGCCCTGCCAAGCCCGTAGGGAGTCTCGACGACGGCTTGCCGCAACCCATTCAGATTCCCATCCTTGCCCCGCATGCTGCCAGAGAGGGTCTTCTCTGATGCGGCAGGCTGGGCTTTT
Organism: Desulfovibrio sp.; assembly: GCA_024699605.1. Classification (GTDB taxonomy): domain Bacteria; phylum Desulfobacterota; class Desulfovibrionia; order Desulfovibrionales; family Desulfovibrionaceae; genus Desulfovibrio. Next base: position 26,574 of record JAILPJ010000015.1, read on the forward strand.
TGTGGTGGGAGGGACCCGCAGCGGCAAAAGTGCTCTGGCCCTGAAATGGGCTCAGAGCCAGGGAACACATCGACTCTTTCTGGCAACGCTGCGCATCACAGATCAGGAAATGGCTGCGCGTGTGGCCCGTCACAGAACGGAGCGGGGCACGTGTTGGCAGCTCTGCGAAGAGCCGCTTGCTTTGGAAGAGGCTTTGAGCCGGTCTTTTGCGCAATCTGGCGTGCCCGATGTGTTGCTTATGGATTGTTTAAGCTCCTGGCTTGCCAATCTCATGGAGGCAGGTCTTTCGGCCACGGAGATTCTTTCTCGCGTGCGGGCCCTTGGGGATTTTCTGCAAAACGCCCCCTGTGCCGTGGCCCTTGTCAGTCTTGAGACAGGCCTTGGCATTGTGCCTGTCACCTCCCTTGGCAGGCTCTACCGGGATCTTCTGGGGGAGAGCAATCAGATTCTTGCGCGTCTTTTCCCCACGGTGCTTTTTGTGTCCTGCGGACTGCCTCTTGTGCTGAAGGGGGTTTTGCCGTCTGAGCTCTGCCTGGGTTCCACAGATTGAAAATAAGGAGGAGGCTGTGCGCAAGGCTTTGATCGGCCTACAGCCAAACAGTATGCTGCTTCGCTTTTGCTCACTCATTGTCCTGGTGTTCTTGCTCTCTCTGCCAAGCGCTCTGAAAGCCGAGACAGCCACAGACTGTCTGCGCGCGGTTGGTGATGCCATGGATCGTGCCGATCTTGCGCTGTTCCAACGCAAAGTGGATGTGGACACGCTTGTGCGTCAGGGCCTTGATGTCTTTGTGGCCTGCGCCCAAGAGCCTCAGATGGCACAGGCTCTGCCGCCCATGCTGGCCCTTGTGCTCTCCCAGGCGGCCAAGGAGGATACCACAGGCAAAGCCCTCAAAGCGGTTTTGTTGAACGAAGTCAGAGCCTTTCTCCTGCAGGGGGTGGCGTCAGGCGCTTTTGCCGGACGGCCTTCCGGGCAGAGTGCCGGTCAGGGGATGCTGGCTCCGCTTTTTGCCGACGCTTCGCTGGGACGCAAGGAAATTGTGGCCATTGGTCAGGCAGAACGGCAGGGCGATGGCTGGCTTGTGCCCTTTACTCTGCACGATGTCGGCAATGGCCAAAACTACGCCCTTGAGGGTTTGTGTGAGGAAAAAGAGGGAGAATTGCGTCTTACCAAGATCCTCAATTTGCCTGAGATTTTTTGGCAGATTCTGGAAGAAGCGCAGAGCTATGCCGAATAAGTTGCGTGTCTCTGCAGAAGAAGATCAATGACCAGGCAGAGCCCGCAGATGGCGATGCTCAGGCTTGTGCTGATAAAAACCGCCCTGTAGCCCAGACCGGCATTGACAATGAAGCCGCCGATCAAGGGCGCCAGAAAGCCGCTGAGATCAAAGGCTGTCATCATGATATTGGAATTGACCGGTCGCATGGCCGGGCTTGAGCGGTCACAGACTAAAGCCGCCAGGAGCGGATAGAGCAGTCCAAGGCCAGCTCCGTAGACCATGGAGAGCCAGATCAATGTTGTCCCTTCGGCCTGGGCCATGGTATAGGTACAGGCGGCCAGAAGGAGCGAGCAGGCAAGCATGACCGGATAGCGGGGCAGCTTGTCGAAGAGCACATTGCCCAGAAGGCGGATGAGCATGATGGTCGAGGTGTAGGTTGTGAAAAAATAAGCGGGTTTGGCGTGGATGATCTGGCAGAGGCCTTTCATGAAGAAAATGGCTTCATTGGTCATGATGCTGAACGTGAGACAGGCGAGATAGACAAAACCCAGATCCATGGGGTGCAGACTCTTCCAGAGGAAAGCATTTTTGGCGGCTTTGGCCGCTTTTTTTGTGTCCAAAGCCTGTCTTCTGAGGGTCTGGCGCAGCAAGGGCAGGGTTATGAGGGCCGGCAGGGCAAGGCTTGCGGTAACGGCAAAGAGACGGGCTTCATCACCCAAAAGGCTGATCAGGGTTTCGCCGACGGCCGGCAGGATGGCGTAGGGTAAAAGTAAGGTCAGGGAAAATAGCGCAAAGCCGCGTGCGTTTTGCCCTCTGGGAATGCAGGCCACAAGCAGGCTGATGGTGCAGCAGGAATAGATGCCAAGACTTATGCCCTGCACAACCCTCAGGCAGAAGATGGCCCAGAGCGCGTTTTGGGGCGTGATCAGAGGGTAAAAGAGCAGAGTCAGACTGGCGCAGAGAATGGAGCTGACCAAGGCCCAGGTGGCATTGCGGCCATAGAGCAGCCAGGTCATCACTGGCCTCGAGAGGAAGACCACACAGGGCAGAACAGCCAACAGAGCACCGCGCAGACTGGCTTCAATGGCGATTTTGGCCATCCACTGCTCCATGCAGTAGAAAACGGCAATATAGCAGTTGCAGCAGGTGGCCTGAAAAAAGAGCACAAGAAAAGGAAGGCTGAGCAGCTTTGCGGGTTCGCTTGGGTCTTCAAGCCGTGCGCAGCTCAATGGTATTTGCCCTCGAGGAAGTTGGAGGCAAATTGCTGAACCGACTGCTCATTGACCATCAGCATATCCAGCTGGCGTGTCATGATCAAAAGTCTCCCCATCTGCGTCAGTCGGTTTTCCGTTGTTTCCCTGGGGTATTTCTGAAAACGGGCTCTGAGACGTGTCCCGGCTGTTTCCACTGTAAAGCCGAGCTCTGTGAGAATAATGCCGATGCAGCGAATACGGCGGGCACGGCGTTCATTGCTGGCGGCTCCGCCGGCAAATTCAAAGCGGATGTAATTTTTGTTCAAGGCGTCACTGCACCAGGTGTCGAGCACCGCGTAATGGTAGCCTACGCGTGAGGAAAAGAGCAGATAGCGGTCGGAGATGATGGCATAGCTGTGGTCACCGAAACGTTCGCCGCCCTGATTGTTGCCCCCAATCATGCTCTGTCCCATAACCGACAAGAAACCGCGCATGTCTATGGGTCGTGGACCCTTGGCCTGCACGTCGGGATCAAGCATGCCGTCTAGCAGACAGTGCATGGGCAGGCTTGTGATGGCTTCAGGTGTTACCTGGCGCAGGCCTTCGCCAGAGACCCCTCCTCCCAGATCAATGATATAGAGATCCAGAGGAATGCGACAGTTGAGTTTGATGGCGGCTTCGTGACCGCTGCCGTTGGCCAGATCGTCGGAGATCTGAAACATCGCCGAATAGCTGAACTCATGGGTGTAGCGCATGGCATCGTGCAGCGAGGTGCAGTTTTGCGCTTTGAAGTTTTCAGCATTGGGATCCACAAGATGCAGTGGCAGAATCAGCGGGGCAATGCGTCGCAAAAGAATGCGGGCCGGGGAGTCGAGCTTGGGCTTTTCCTTCTTGATGGCCAGAGAGAGCAATTCGGGAATTTCACCGGCAAAAATGCGGCCGCCAATGGCATCCACAGTGACCACTGTGCCGGCCTTGAGGCTTTGGCAAATACCCGGAAGATTCATAATGCAGGGCACATTGAATTCCCGGCAGAGAATGGCCATATGCCCTGTCATACTGCCGGTCTCGGCAATGATGGCGCCAGCCCTGCGCAAAGCAATCATGGCCAGAGGCGAGGAATGCTTGAGCAGCATGATGGCGCCTTCGGGAAAGTCCGTATTGCCCTCTTCGGGGTCAAAGGGAACAACGGTGCCGCAGGCCACACCCTTGGCCGCTGTGTCAGCCCCTTGGGCGAGCGGCGTTGCGCGCTGCAGGGAGGGAAAGTCCACATCGGCCAACGTCGTATCGATGTGCAGGGGCCTTGTCTGCAAAATGATCAGCTCGTCGTGCTCATTGAGCGCCCATTCCACATCCTGCGGATACTGATAATGGCGCTCAAGTTCCAGAACCTTGGAGGCCAATTCATCCAGCTGGCTTGTGTTCAGGCAGGGCACATTGACAAGGTCGCTCGTCACAGGCTCACGGCTCTGCTCAGGGCCATTGTCTCCGAGCTTGAGAACGATTTTTTCGCGTTTCTGCGCGATTTTTTCTTCTTCCACGCAATGCCTGGAGCGCGAGTAGAGCCACATGTCGGGTGTGCCCGAGCCATCCACAACCATTTCGCCCAGTCCCCAGACGCCGTTGATCAGCATGCAATTGGAGCGCAGATTCAGGGGATGGCGGGAATAGGCCACACCGGCGGCCTTGGCTTTGACCATTTCCAGACAGCACATGCCCATGCCGCTGGCTTCAAGACGGTAACCGTGGTTGGAGCGGTAGCTGAGGGCACGTTCAGAAAAGAGACTGGCAATAATGGATCGGAAGGCGTCAAGCAGTGTCGCCCGTGTCACGCCCAGGATACTGCTGTACTGGCCGGCAAAGGACTGTACGCCGTCTTCGGCAATGGCACTCGAACGCAGGGCGCAGACCACGTCCTGATTGGGGAAGGTCGCGTCCCAGCGCGCGTAGAGGGCATCCTGGACTTCCTGGGGCACGGCCGCTTCCCGGATCATGCCCTGCACTTTTTCCGAAGCCTGCCTGATACTCTCAGGCTGTTCAGGATCGACCGAGCGCAGGGTGATGTGGATTTTTTTGAAAAGACCACTGGTGCGCAGAAGATGCAGAATGCCGGCCTGAATGGTGATGGCAAAGCCGTCGGGGATGCGGATGCCTAAGACATTGCGGATTTCTCCCAGATTGGCGCTTTTGCCGCCCACGCCGTAGGAGAGGCTGGCGTCAATATCGTCCATGGCCAATGTCAGGTCGGGAATGTCACCCAGGGTCTGCTGCTCGATTTCGTGCTCGATTTTCTTGCCCAGGGCTTCCACAGTGGCCACGAGGTCCTGCTGTCTATGGCCTGAGATATCGTTGAGGCATTGCGCCATGCGCTCACATTCGACGATGGCTTGCCTTGCGTCTTTTCGGATCTGTGTCGTCTCGGCATTGCGTTCGCCTTTGAGCACGGCTTCCATGCTCGCAATGATATTGGCGAGATTGGAATTGCACTCCAAAAGCTCCTTGAAGATCGCATAGCGTTTTCTAAAGAGTGAAGAGGCCTTTTCCTTGTCGATTTTCTGCTCAAGACCGAGAACTTTGCGCAATTTTTGTAACATGACGTCTTCCCGCAAAACCTGTTTGAGTGCCTAGGCATCTTGTCTGTTCTGAGCCACAAGATAGCTCATGGAGGGACCGCGACCTTTCCTGACCAGAATACCAAGATGCACCAGCTGCTGCAAATCGTATTGTGCCGTGCGCATGGACATCGTTTCAGGTATCAGCTTTTGATATTCCTGGCGAGTAATGTGCCCTTTCTCCAGAATTGTGGGGAGAATGGCCTGCTGGCGCGCATTGAGCTGGGGCAGGAATTCCTGGATATTGAAGCGTACGGGTTTTGCGGCATTCTGAAGCACAGCCTCGTTCTGACTGTCACTGTGATCGTCGAGGAGAATGTCGTCGGCCTGGAGAATATCGTTCTGACAAAAGGCCATAGCCCGGGTGACGACGTTTTTGAGCTCGCGCACATTGCCTGGCCAATGGTAGTTCATGAGTTTTTCCATGGCTCCATGGCTGATGGAGGGCAGACTTGTGGGCAGCCCCTTTCCTTCCTGCTGCATGGCCTGAGCCATGAAGTGCACAACAAGAGCCGGAATATCCTCTTTGCGTTCGCGCAAGGACGGCGTGTGAATGGAAATCACGGCGAGACGGAAATAGAGATCCGTGCGGAAATTGCCTTCCTTGCCATCGTTGCGCAGGTCAGCATTGGTGGCGGCAATGATGCGGGCATTAAAGGGAATATCCTGGTCGGAACCCAAGGGGCGGATGCTGCGAATGGACAGAGCCCGCAACAGGGCTTGCTGCACCTTGGGAGCCGCGTTGCCGATTTCATCGAGCATCAGGGTTCCGCCTTCCGCAGCAATAAAGGCACCTTTGCGCTGCTGCTTGGCCTCGGTGAAGGCGCCTTTGACGTGCCCGAAGAGCGTGTCCATGAGCAGGTTTTCGTCTAATGCTCCGCAGTTGATGGAAATAAAGGGCTTGTCGTGCCGGTCACTGGCTGAATGCAGAGCCTGGCTGACCAGTTCCTTGCCTGTGCCGGTTTCGCCGACGATCAAAACATCGGCGGAAATTTGAGAAATCTTTTCGATTTGCGCTCGTAAGGTCTCCATGCAGGAGGATGTGCCCACCAAGAGCTGTTTTTCAATGTCGTGCAAGGAGGGAAGATTTTCCACGGGTTCATTGAGCTTGCGGGCATGCGAGCGGGCAAGTTGACTGGCATTTTCTGACTTGGCTCGGCGCAGACGCAAGAGGAGGTTATCGACATTTTTGCGGATATTTTCCAGCTCCACTGGCAGCTGGGGCATGCTCAAGAGCTCAGTGGATTCCGCTTCATTGCGTTTATGCAGCTGTTCATTCAACTGATTGAGGCGGCGGCTCGTTCCACGGCCAACCCACCAGAGACTCGCTGAGAGCAGAATGAGGGCCAGAACAAAGAAGCAGGTAAAGACGGTGAGGATATGCCGAAACGTGCGGCTGGAGAGAAAGCTCGTGTCCAGGATGGCCACGCCGCCAATGACTTCAGGAGCGCTGGCGGCACTGCTGACAAATTTGATGGGAGCGTAGCTGATGCATTCAGCATGGGTCTGCCCAGTGGACCAGCCTTCCTCGCCTCTGGGCAGGTTTGCGTGACCGGAATGATCGTTCTGAATCTGCTCAATCATCTCCTGATAGACGGTGTAGCTTGGCGCCGGTCTGAAGGCATCGCCGTAACCGCGTCGACCATTGTCACCCTTGAGGCCAGAGCGGATGTTGTCGCTGCTTAACGGGGTGTTTTTTAATTTTTCCTCGTCATACTCTTCTGACTGAAAGAGAATCCAGCCATAGTAGTCGAAGAAAAAGCTGCGGATTCGCTGAGAATTTGCCACTTTACCCAGGGAAGGGCCGAGGGTGGATTCCTTGGAGAGATAGTCGCGGAAAATTTTCAGATCCAGAGAGAGAATGAGTACGCCGTCGGGCGTGCCATGTTCGTCGAAAACCGGTGCCGAAAGACGGATGACCTGGAAGGTCAGCGTATTCCATTTATTGTCGCCGGGAATCATTTTGTAGGAAACCTCAAGGGGCATGCTGATTTTGACCGTATCTGGCTTGATGTCCGAGGTTTCCAGCGTTTCAAAGGGAGAATTGGGGGTATTATTGATGATGTTCAACGGCAGCTCTTTGATGCCTTCGGCGATGTTGACCAGGACATAGCGGTCATCGGAGCGGCTGCTGGCATAGGCAATTTCGCGATACGGGAACATATCGTTTTGTTTGCGAAAGTTGAGCCGCGTGATCATGGTTTTTTTGTCAATGGCACCGGCCGCAAGAACGCGCAGATGGTTCCCGGCTTCGAGTAGAAGCTGCTCAAAGGTCTGAGCGAGGGATTCTGCGTGCATTTGTTCATTGCGCGCAATTGCAGTGGTGACGATGGACTCGATTTCATTGCAGGTTAGGAAAAAAACGAGGAATAAAGATAATGAAATCAAGGGGATACCAATGATCATCATCCGCAAGACGAGGCTCTTGTTGAGAAAGAAGGATGCCGTTTCCAGCATGTCCCCCGAAATTATATTGGTGAACAGGCGCATGTTACCCTCAAATTGTGAAATTGCGTGACTTGCAAGTCATAGCAAAGAAAGCCTCTTTTTTCAATACAGTAGGGCTTAAAAAGCCTTTTCAGTCCATCTGAAATCACGCAGTGGCATACTCGTTGCATAATGTCGCTCGGCATTTTTGCCGTCATCAAGCGAAATTTCTCCCATTGCCCAACGCGGAGGAAGCATTTTGTGCAAGAAGCTTAGGAGGAGACCATGAAAAGAATGCACAAGTTGTGGGTTTGGTTAACAAGCTGCGCGCTTGCCCTGGTTGTCTTTTTGCCAACACTGGCGCTCGCTGCCAAGAAAAAAGGGGCAAATGTCGTGATTGTCGCCGATACGCGTGAGCTCGGCGACGGTATCATGGCTTGGTGGGCCAATCTCTACAATGAAAGCCATCTGTATTTTGCCATCCTGACGATCATCATCATCCCCTTGACCGGTTGTATCTTTGGTCTTTTGGCGGACGTGGTGATGAATCACATCGGCATTGACTTGAAACACCGTGAAATCAGTGAGTAAGCGAGGGAGGCAGATATGGATTGGTTATATGTATTAATGCCCATCTCGGGTATCGAAATTTTTTGGCCTGGTCTTATCATCCTTGGTTTGGGCGTGGGTATCATTGGTGGTTTCTTCGGACTGGGCGGCGCTTGGATGGTTACTCCCGGTCTGAATATCCTGGGCTTCCCCATGGCTTTCGCCATTGGCACCGACGTGGCGCATATGGCTGGTAAATCGCTGATTTCGACCATGCGTCACGGCAAGTTCGGTAACGTGGACTACAAACTTGGTCTGACCATGCTCATCGGTACCATCGTGGGTGTGGAAATTGGCGCCCAGATGATTATGTGGCTGGAACGTTTGGGTAAGGTTGATGAAGTCGTGCGCTGGCTCTATGTGGTGCTGCTCATCGCTCTGGCCTGGATGGTCTTCTCAGACATCGCTATTCGTAAGAAGAAGGAACGTGAAGCTGAAGCCCGTGGTGAAACCCTGGATAAGAACGCCACCGGTATTGACTGGGCCACAAAGCTGCATGCCATTAAGATTCCCCCCATGGTGACCTTCCATTCCGCTGGCATCACCTGCTCCGCCTGGTTGCCCATCATCGTCAGCCTCGCCACCGGTTGGCTGGCTGGTATCCTGGGTATCGGCGGCGGCCTCATCCGTATGCCCGCCCTGGTTTACCTCGTTGGTTGCCCGACCCACGTGGCCGTTGGTACTGACCTTTTTGAAGTCGCCATTTCCGGTTTGTATGGTGCTGCTTCCTACACCTTCAAGGGCCGTACCGAATTGGTTGCCGCTCTGATCATGCTCGTTGGTGCTGCCGTGGGCGCCCAGATTGGCGCTGTGGCCACCAAGTACATCAGAGGTTATGGTATCCGTGTGGCCTTCGGTGCCGCCGTCATCGGCTGCCTCTGCTCCGTCGTGCTGAAGCTCATTCAGCCGTACTTCCCTGACTATGCCAAGTTCATCAATGGTGTGGCTACGGTCTTCGTTCTGGCTTTCGTGACCATTATCTCCGTGTACATCGCTATGAAGATGGTTGAAGGTGCAAAGGCAGAACTGGCAGCCAAGAAGCAACAACGTCAGGCTTAGGAGAAGGGGGAAGAGTACTATGAGAACACGCAATTTGATGCTGACCATTGTTTTGGCCGCAAGCATGGGTCTTGCCGCCTGCAGTGGAGAAGATTATGGCAAAACGATTGCTCAGGGTCGCTGCGTTGCCTTTGCTGACGGCAAGGTGAGCTTTGTCAAGGATTCCAATGTGAATCCCAAAATGAGCGCCAAATACGAGAATAAAGTATTTACCTTCACCTTGCCCTCTGATCCCAAGGAAATCGGTCCTGAGCCTCAGGCTGGTGCCTTCATCGATTTCAACGCCGACAAGAAAGAAGTGCAGGTCTTCAAGGACGGCAATCTTGTGACGAGCCCTGTTGAAGTCGTGAACGTGGAAAAGGGTATTGAAAACTTCAATTCCAAGGTCAAGGGGAAGGAATTCCCCATGATCAACGCTGAAAAGAAGGAAATTACCATTTATCTGAAGAAGACATTGGCCACATTCAAGGCTCCTGCCGATCTGCCTGTGGACAAGGCTTTCTGGACCAAGGGTGATGACGTGCGCGTCTTCTTTAAGGAAGAGGGCAAGGCCCTGCGCTTCATGAACATCACCAAGACCAATATCTTTAAGAAGTAAGACGACGAGCGCTTGCAGCGTTTTCGTCCAGTGATCTTGGGGTGGAGAGGGAAAGCCTTTCCACCCCTTTATTGCCGGAGAACCGGATGACTCGATATAGAGAAGCCCTGCTGGTTGGACTGATTCGTATTGTGGCCAATTGCCTGATGATCGGTGCTATTTTTTTGGCAATGTTTCTGGCATCCAGATCTTCCGGAAATGCTACGCTCACCCTTTGTGCCTGGTTTTTTGGCATTACCATTGTTGTTTGGGTCGTTGCCGCCTACCTGATCAAATGGGTTCGCCGTAAGGCCGGAGCCTCCAATCAAAGCTTTATTCTTTTGCCAGGCAACGACAAACCCTGTCTTGTGGAATGGAAAGTGATCAAGCGTTGACTTTGGGAAAAAGAAAGTCCCTCGTGGGGAGGCTGCGATGTCAAGCCATTCCCTGGAAAACGGGCAACGCCACACAAGCCAAGGTTTTTCGAAAAAATCCGCGATTTGCTTTTCTCTGCCTCAATCCTCTCCCAGCCCACCTCAACGCCTCTAAAAAGCGCCTCGTTACGGCCGACTGTAGTTAACGCTAAGAGCCTATCCACAAAGAAGAAGGCCAGCATTGAAATCTGGTCGTTTGCTCTTTGTGGATAGGCTCTTAGGGAGAAACGTATGTCTGCTTATTGTTGTACAGGATTTTGGGGATTGTTGGGATCTGTGTTTTGGGTAGGGGCTGGTGCGTCGAGAGACGATATGAAGGGTTTGACGTTTTCATTCCAGCTGTCGACGACGCCATGATAGCCACCGCTGATAGCTCCCCAGATACCGCGTGCTGCCAGGAAGAAAAGTGAGAAGAAAAAGATGATGCCAGTCACTACGGCATGGCGATAATGCCATGCTTCAGTTTTGTATGAAGTTTCTGTCAGCATGTTTTGTGCAGATACTTCGGCCATGACCTACTCCAATGTTGACGTTAAAAAGACGACATTCTGCCCTTGGTTATGAGAGACGCTGCGAAGCGAGAGCAAATTGAGAAAAGGGTCCGACGCGAGGGACCGTATTTCAATGGAATTGCTTAGCGTACGACACGTTGCTGCTGGATTCTGGCACGAGAAACTGAGCTTCCCGTTTCGTAGGCCAAGGTTTTTGCTTTGGCTTTGAAAGATTGTCCATCGGGAAGCGCTATGGTCTGGATTTGTATCCTCATAGACGGAAAGCCAATGTAAGATAACAGATGAACATCTGATAAGCAATGTCAAAAATCGGACCGGAAGCCACTGACAGGGATTTTGAAGCCGGCGAATTGCTTCCTGCCAGATGATCGTGAAGACGAAGATCCGAAGCCTGAGTTGTCTGGCGATGTTTGCGGGGCTTGAGCAGAAAAAATCGCAAAAGGAAAAAAAGTGCTTGACGGGGAGGAGAAAAAAGCGCATATCTCCGTGTCGCGCCAAGTGCAAGCGAGGCCGTGGGAACTGAGAGTATTTGCCAAAGAAATTTTCTGACGAAAAAAACTTTTGGGAAATGAAAAAAAGTTCT
>JAILPJ010000021.1 GCA_024699605.1 Desulfovibrio sp.
AAATATTAAAATTTATTTAAATTCAAAAGAAATATATAATAATAAAATTAAAGATAAAAGAAAATTAATTCTCGATATTAAAGAACTAACCTTAAAACATACAAATGAGTTAAAATTTATACTTAAGGACGCACATGCACCAAGCAAAATAGACAGAAGATTACTCGGAATAGAATTCTACGATTTATTACTATCTTATACATAATTTTATATAGTAAATACAAACACTTATTATTGATTAAATACTCTAAGTCAGTATATAGTAACGATTTTTTTATACTCATGTATTTTATGTTAGTATAATCCTCTGAGCGCTGTGCTGATTACATGTTTTTACAATACAAGTCTATTACTATAATTAGTAATCACAAAACATCTAATATATAAAGTAAATTTGAGAGTTGATAACTATATTAACTCGTACGAATATAAGGAAATATTTGGAGGCAGCATTTCCTCCTCGGACCTCCGAGGTTTCTGTGCTGAATAGTTCATGAAGCTCTCGACTCTCACTAAAACCAATATTTTTATCGCCTGTATTCTCACTCTTGGCTTCTGCCTCTTATCAGGAATCTACTATCGGTCATTCTATCAGAGTGCTATCAAGAATCTCGAGTATTCAGCTTCAGAAAGCCTCGCCCATCTCTATTCAGGGCTCTCCCATTTTTTTATTCAGCCAATTAGCATCTCGAGAGCTATGGCTAAAAACGATTTTTTAATCTCTTATCTTTCTTCTGAGACATCTTACAAACAAAATAATTTTTCAGAAACTATTACAAACTATTTACGTGGTTATAATAAAATTTACGGTTTTGACGGAGCCTTTCTTTCCACAATAAAAAACAATGCCTTATATACACAAGATGGATTTATTACTTACTTAACAAATCAACAGCTGATGCATTCCTGGTATGAGCAATCACAAGCGCACAACAGAGAATACGATATTAATATTGATTTTGACAAAACGCCTTCAGCTAATAATGAAATTTCTGTATTTATTAATCATAAGATCACTAATACCAAGAAAGAGCTTCTTGGTATTACCGGACTCTGTGTGCATCTGAAATCTGTCATGGATTTCTTTCTTAATTTTGAGCGTGAAACAAATAAAACCGTCTATATTATTAACGAAGAAGGCATTGTTCAAGTCTCTAGCTGTGACACAGCGCTTTCAAATATAAATATTTTTGATATATTTGGCAATCCGCCTATCAAAGATCTTGTTCAGCAAGTCCGAAGCCAATGGGAAAATGACAAAATAGGTTATATTTCTTATACCAACATCGCAACGCAAAATTATATAACAATAAAATACATCCCAGATCTTTCTTGGTATCTCGTTGTGGAAAACTACATGGGAGATTTTTACAAGCAATTACGCTACGATATTATCAAATCAGGTATATTGCTTTTTTCCATAATGATGATACTAATGTTTTTTATTAGTCGTGTGATCTCAACTTTTGAAAAGAAAATTAAAAATATTATCGAGGATCACCTGCGTTATTTCCATGAAGCCACGCGCTACATGTATACAGGAATTTATGAAATTGACATTACAGCCGACCGTTTTGCTCCTGAAAGTCGTTTGCACCAATTTAGACTGAGTGAAATTAATGAAGAGTTGCCATATTCAGAAAGTTTAAAGGTACTCGCCCAAAAAGCAGTTCTCCAGCCCTTTCAAGAAACTTTTCTGAAGACATTTTCACGCGAAAATTTGCTAAAAAGTTTTGCTGAAGGTTGCGATCATCTCAGTTATGACTGTAGAGTCTTAGTTGATGGAGAATATCAATGGCTACGCTACGATGTACATATCTTTGCTGTAGAAAGTGACAAAAGCATTCATATGTATCTCTATGCCAAAAATATTAATGATCAGATAGAAAAAGAAAATAAGGCGAACAGAGATGATCTGACACAATGTCTGACACGCGGATACACGGAGCAGTCCATTACCAATAAGCTCCTGGAACATCCCGGTGAGCCCTTTGCCTTCCTGATCATCGACATCGACAATTTCAAACACGCCAACGACACCTTTGGACACGCTTTTGGCGACCAATGCATCCGCACCTTTGCCCAGACCATCCTTTCGACCTTCAGAAAAAGCGATATCATTGGCCGTCTGGGCGGTGACGAATTTGTCATCTTTATCCCTTACCCCGATATCGTCTGGCTACGAAAAAAAGCGGAAGAACTCGTGCAGAAGCTCACCAGACCCTGTGAGGACCGCAACGTCTGTATGATGATTTCCGGCAGCATTGGCATTGCCTTGTCGCCGGCCGACGGAGAGCAATTTGATACCCTCTACCGACACGCCGATGCCGCGCTCTATAAAGCCAAGGCCGCCGGCAAAAAAACTTTTTGCTTTTTCCATAATCCCATGTAGCGGATTTGTTCGATAGAGAGGCCAGTACTCGACATTTCGTTTCAGCCCCAGCCTCCGTGAGAAATCCTAAAGATCTCTTTACCTTAGACGATAAGAGCAGTAAGCCTTTTCCACAGAAAAGCGCTGTAACGTATGCATCTTAAAGTTTTTCCAGACATTCCCTGCTTCTCCTTGCTCCGTGTTTGAGACAGGCTGTGCTACTGGAAAGCAAAGCATATCATCTGAGCGTCCCAAGGTAAGGAGGGATCTATGAAACTGAGTTTACTCGGAAAGATGTTGCTGTTCATTCTTCTCCCTGTGCTCATTGGCACAGCCCTTTTGTCCGGCATCAGCTACATTATGGGCGACAACATGATTCGGGAACAGATCGACAGCGATTCCAAAATTGTTCTCGACACAGCGGGTACCGGCATGGACGCCGTCTTTACCGGGCTGCGTGAAGGACTTTTGCCTGTCACCGAAAACATGCGTCTCGTCAACCTTGCCGAAGCCTATGCCAACGGTGGCGCAGCGGCTCTGACTGATGAGCTCAAGGACGGTGGCGACCGTGTGGTCAAGAACTTCGTGCAGGGCAGTAATCTGGTTCACGGCTCCTATGTTATAGCTGCCGACGGCTATGTCCTGGCTGAACGCCTGGAAAACGCCTCAGGTCCCGGTTCTGATGTCGGCAAGAATCGCAGTGACCAGCCCTATTTCCAAGAGGCCATGAGCACCGGCCGCACAGCTGTCAGCACCATTTTCCTGGGCAATGGCGAAGTCATGACCGTCATTGCCGAACCCATCAGACACGATGGTCGCATCCTGGGTGTGACCACAGCCCGCCTGCGCAATTCCGATATCAGCAAGAGCACAACCGACAAAGTCGTGGTTGGCAAAAAGGGTCGTACCTATGCCTATTCCATGGATGGCAAGTTTACCCTTACGCCTGAGACCCAATCCATAGGTCGTGACGATTCCTCTCAGACCCATGTGCGCACCATGCTGCAAACTCGCAACGGCAATCTCGAGTTCAAGAACGAGCGTGGCGAAGGCAAATTCCTTTACTACAAGGAACTGCCGCACGAACACTGGATTCTCTGCGTGGAAGTGGACAAGGAAGAGATTTTAACCCCGACCCATCACCTTTTGCGCAATGTCGGCCTTCTGGCTCTCCTTGTGGCCGTCATCGTCGGTGGCGTGATTCTCTTCACAGCACGCGGCATCGCCAAGATGACCGGTGGTATTGCTGGCATCGCTGATTCCGTGGCCGGCGGACGCCTGGAAGCCAATATGCAGGAAGAAGCCATTCTGCAGGCTGCGGTGCAGCGCGGTGATGAATTCAGCACACTCTCCACAGCAATGCGTTCCATGATGAGCAGCCTGAAGAAGCTGATCAGTGAAAGCGATGACAAGACCAAGGCTGCCGAGCAGGCCACGGCAGAAGCCAAGAAGGCCACGGGGCGTGCCGAAGCAGCCGCACGTCAGGCCGAGAGCGCCAAGCGCGAAGGTATGCTGCAGGCTGCTGGACAGCTGGAGGATATGGTCAACGCCATCTCGGCTGCCGCGAGTGAATTGTCCGCCCAGATTGAGCAGTCTGATCGTGGTGCTGTGGAATCGTCCGAACGCCTGGCTGAGGCCGCAACGGCCATGAACGAAATGAACGCCACGGTGCAGGAAGTGGCCCACAACGCTTCCTCGGCCTCACAGGTCTCCAACAACACCAAGAACAATGCCGAAGAGGGCCAGAAGATTCTGACCAGCGCCATGGCGAGTATCAACCAGGTGCAAAAGGTCTCCATGGAGCTCAAGGAAGACATGGGTAAGCTCCATGAACATACCCAGAACATCAGCCAGATCATGAACGTGATCAGCGATATCGCCGATCAGACCAACCTCCTGGCCTTGAACGCCGCCATTGAAGCGGCCCGTGCCGGTGAAGCCGGACGTGGATTCGCCGTTGTGGCTGATGAGGTGCGCAAGCTCGCTGAAAAGACCATGGCCTCCACCAACGACGTCAGCCATGCCATCACAGCCATTCAGTCCAGCGCCCAGCAAAGCGTCAACCGCATGGAAGAAGCCATGCAGAATGTGGAGCAGGCCACCTCTCTGGCCCAGCAGTCCGGCAATGCCTTGAACAAGATCGTCAGTGACGTGGACGAAACCGCAGATCAGGTCCGCGCCATTGCTACGGCCTCTGAAGAACAGTCGGCCGCCAGTGAAGAAATCAATCGCTCCATCTCCACGGTGAGCGAAATGAGCAATCAGACCACCCAGGCCATGGGTGAAGCGGCCAAGGCCATCAGTGAGCTGGCCCAGCAGACCGAACGCCTGAGTGCCCTGATTGAAGAAATGAAGCAAAGTTAGGCTTCTGATTCTCTTCCTCAAGTGATGATCCCTGAAACCACCTGAAAGCTCCCCCTTTCAGGTGGTTTTTTTAGCGCCTTGAGCCTGTCCATACGCGTCTTGCCCAAGCAGAGCACGGCTTTGAGCGCTGAAACTTGACAATGGCACGCCAACAACGTATTCAGCCAGTAGAGTATTAGATTGTTCATTGTTAGCTCTAAGCTCCCCTCAGCCACCTTCAAAAGCCAGGCTCTTCGCACCCTCCCGGATCCATCATCTCCTTCGCCTGCCTATTTCCAGAAAGCCCCTTTTGCCCACGGCTAAAGAGAAGCTTCCGGTAAAGGAACTCTTCCATGCAAACAGACGCTACCATGAGCTTTCCCGAAAAAAAGACGATTCTCATTGTGGAAGACAATGATATGAATCGTGACATTCTGCACGATCTGCTCTCCGACGACTTCAATGTCCTTGTGGCCAGCAATGGTCTGATTGGCCTGAAGATGCTCGAGGAACACTATCAGACCCTGTCCATTATTCTTCTCGATATCTACATGCCTGAATGCAATGGCTTTGAATTCCTCGAACGGAAAAAAACAAATCCCCTCTTCAGCGCCATTCCTGTCATTGTGATGACAGCCAGCAATACGGTGGAAGACGAGATCCAATGCCTGAAATTGGGAGCCTCGGATTTTCTCTCCAAACCTTACAATACTGAGGTGATGAAAAACCGTATTCGCAGCATCATCCACCTCAGAGAAACCTCCTCCTTCCTCAACCGCCTTGAAAAGGACTCTCTGACCGGCCTCCTGAGCAAGGAATTTTTCCTGCATCAAATGCAGAATCTGCTCATCAGAAATCCTGACGAAAGCTACGATCTGCTCTGCAGCGACGTGGAAAGCTTCAGGCGCATGAATGACCGCTATGGAACGGCCAAATGCGACGCTTTTCTCTCCTATCTGGCCGGGCGCCTTTCGGAAAAGCTGCCAGATCTGGTGCTGGCCGGACGCTTGGGAGTGGATGTCTTTGCCTTTCTCATCAAACACCAAGAGGCCGAATGGGCCGAAGCGCTGCTCAAGAATATCGTGGAAGACAATCAACCTTCCGGCATCCAGCTCAAATATGGCCTTGTGCCCGCCGTTGATCACTCTCTGGCGCCCTTGACCCTGATCAACCACGCCGCCAGCGCCATCAAGGAAATCAAGGGGCATTACAATACTTCCATCGCCATCTTTGATGAAGCGTTTCAGGAAAAGCAGCTGCGCATCCAGCTCATTGAAGAGGGAATGCTCGAGGGACTGAAAAACAAGGAATTTCAGGTCTATTATCAACCCAAACACAATGTAAAAAACGACACCATTGTGGGCGCTGAAGCCTTAGTGCGCTGGGTGCATCCCAAGCTCGGCTTCATTGGTCCCAATGTCTTTATTCCCCTTTTTGAGCAAAACGGCTTCATCACTGAATTGGACTTCTATGTCTGGGAAGAGGTCTGCTGCGAAATCCGCCGCTGCCTCGATATTGGCTTTGCCATTGTGCCCATTTCCGTCAATGTATCACGCATGGACTTTGATACCCCCAATCTGGCCGAGCGACTGATCAACCTCGTGGATAAGTACAAAATCGACCATTCGCTTTTCCACATTGAGCTCACGGAGTCGATGTGCGTTGACAATCTGGACTACATTGCCGCGACCTGTGAAAAGCTGCACGATGCAGGCTTTGTCATTGAACTCGACGACTTCGGTTCCGGCTATTCTTCGCTCTCTTCCATCGTCCTGCTCAATGTCGATGTCATGAAACTCGACGTCAGCCTTGTGCACAATGCCTCGGAGACCAAAAACTACAGCCTGCTGCGCTACGCCATTCTGCTGGCTGAGAGCATGAAACTGGAAACCATTGCCGAAGGCGTGGAAGTGGAAGAACAGGCCATGGCCTTACGCGTCCTTGGCTGTGACTATATCCAGGGCTATTACTATTCCAAGCCCCTGAACCGCGACGACTTTGAACCGTATCTTCTGGAATACGAATCGCAAAAGGGCGAGGACTACTTCAACCGGATTTTCTAGAAGGAGCCGGCAGGGCCCGCGAAAGAGAAGGCGCCTCGTGCATAGCCGCAAATCCTCTCGCAACACCGTGGAGTGACCATGTCTGTCAAAACCGTTCTTGCCATCAACGGCAGTCCCAGACGCAAGGGCAATACCGCAGAACTTTTGACACATGCCCTGCGTGGCGCAAAAGAAGCCGGAGCCAATACAGAGATCGTTCACCTCTATACTCTGAATTTCAAAGGCTGTGTGAGCTGCTTTGCCTGCAAGCGCAAGGACAAGGAACACGGCATCTGCGCGCTGCAAGACGATCTGACGCCAGTTCTTGAGCGCATCAAGGAAGTGGATGCCATCATGTTCGGCTCCCCCATCTATTTTATGAACATTTCCTCAGGTCTCTTGGCCTGTCTGGAAAGGCTCTTTTTCTCTCACTATCTCTACAGCAAGGAAATACCGACAGTCTTCCCCAAAAAGATGCCATCAGCCTTTTTTTTACACAATGAATATAACCGAAGAGCAGGTACGCCAATACCAAATGCGAGAAAAGCTGGCTGTCATGGAGTCTTTCAGCAAGCAGCATTTCCGTATTCAACCTCGTAGTCTTTGGGCACTGAACACCTATCAATTCAACGATTATTCGCTGTACGAATCGTCAATATTTTCAGAGCCGGACAAAGCCGCATGGCGCAAGACACATTGGCCCAAACAATGCCAAGAAGCCTATGACATTGGGAAGACACTGGCGACCTGGGAAGCATGATCTTGCTGCCATAGCCTTTTTGTGCTTGCCTTTCGAGGCAAAGCCCAAATCGGCTGAACACAAGAAGCGGCTCCCAATCTCCGCTCTTGCTGAGACGACATGTCTTGATCGCAACGCTTGGTCTATTCTTTGGAAGGCATTGGACCACACAATTCAAGAAGTTTTTGCTTCGAGAGCCTAAGACCGTAGCCAATTTGGAAGCAGAACAAACAACAAAAAACGGAGGCAGCGTTGGCTCGCCACAGCCCTGGCGAGAGATTCACGCTGAACAAGAGATGACCCTACCAGAACTCTATGCCGCCATCGACGGCAATTACACGAGTGTCAAACGCATTTTACCCACGGATGCGCTTGTGGAAAAATTTATTTTGCGCATTATCGACGAAAAATCCTTTGAGCGCCTGAAAAACGCCCAAGCCAGTCGTAATCCCACAGAACTCTTTGAGGCCGCGCATGCCCTGAAGGGCATTTGTGCCAATGTCGGCCTTGACACCTTGTCGGCCAAGGCCAGCATGCTTGCCGAAGAATTCAGGCCACAGAACGAGCGGCAGATGAGCGATGCTGAAGTCGATGCTCTGCTTACTGAATTCTTCAAAAAATACGAGGCAACCATCACTACGCTGAAGCAATACGCCGCAAGCAAATAATCGGCCCAAACGGCAAAAACAAAGAGCGTTGCAGTACACAACGCTCTTTTGCGTCAAAGCCGTTTTGGCTGGTTTCTCATCACGGCGAGGGCTTTTCACACCAAGTCGTACACGAAAAAACGATTCTCGTTTGAGCCTGACGTCTCAGTTCTGCCGCAACCGCCATTCAGCCACACTGCGTTCACAGGGAGCCATTGTATGGAAGATGCCCTCTTGATTTGTCCACGCTGCCGCCATGCCGAATATGTCAGCCCTAAATTTGTTGGCAAAAAGTTTTTTTGCCACCAGTGTGGAAATCTTGCGGTTGTCGTCGATGCCGAGAATCTCAAAAAGTTTAACCTTGATAAACTCAATATTAAAATTGACGATTCAAAAGCCGACCATAAATACATTGTTAATGAAGACGACTCGACAATTGAAGCAAATGATGTCAAAGAGGCTCTCAGCAATAAATACAAGGAAATGATCATCAATGAGATCAATAATAACAGCAGTGAGCCAAAAGAAGAAGAGCCTGAGCTTCCAGAGACTGAGCAACCCTCAAAATATCAAGATCTCTTAGTCTGCAAAGTTTTTAACAGCTTTTATGATTTCCTACAAAATCATACACGAGCCGAAGATTTTAACGATGTTTCCTCTTTTTGTATCCGCTGCTCTCAATATATTATTATTCTTGTAACGTCTTTTTTATTTATTTCAGGTTGTGTCTTTGGTTTTCGATCAAAGAGTTTTGATATTGCTTTTTTGCCCTGTTGCCTTGCTATCTTAATGTGTATGGCTCAGTACATCTCGATCATTTCTTTTGATCTGATTGATCGACTTGAAACTAAAAGTATCAAATTCTTTACTACCGAAGTTATTTTTAAAGCCAATGCCTTTTTTATCATTTTTGCTATATTCTGCATAATCTTTCTGGCAATTGGCTATGCCATCCATTTTACGCCTCTCTCGCTCCCGCTCTGCGACATCAATACAGCTTATAATCTGCTGATGACCTCGCTGTTAGTGGTCATGCTCTTCTGGTTTTTACTCATGATATTTGTGCACCCGCATGAACTGTTGGGACTGGAAATCGATATAAAATCAACAATATCAGAGGATTTTCTCAATCTCGTATCTCTTGATATTAAATCGCTGTTGAAAATCTGCCCCATCATATATTTCTGCGGCTGCTTGCACATGGGGACCATCGCCCTCTACGATCTGGGGCTTTTGCTTGTTGATCCCGAAGTGCAGAACTATGCCTTTTTGGAAAGCAAGCCCTTGCGGGTCTTCTACCTCAACCTCTTCCTGCCGCTGGTCTTTTATAGCGTAGCCATCGTGGCCTTTTTTGTCATTGATGTCTGTGCCGGCGTGATTCGGCGCCTCAAATAAGCGGTCAATACCGTCGCACACCGGGGCCAATGAGACGGCTCTGGCCCTCACGCACCGGCTCAACCTGCAGCTGCGTGGCAATGCGCTCTTTCAGGGCGGGAATATGCGAAATAATACAAATCATCTTGCCGTTTTCCCTGAGACTGGACAAAGCCTGCAGGGCCGTATCCAGAGCTTCATCATCCAAGGTTCCAAATCCCTCATCCAGAAAGAGCGAATCCACACGCACATTGGTACTGGACATTTGCGCAAGGCCAAGCGCCAGTGCCAGACTCACCAAAAAGCTCTCCCCGCCGGAAAGATTCTTGGTCGAACGCACGCTTTGGGCCTGGTAACTGTCAATGACATTGAGTTCAAGCGGTTGCTGTTCATCGCGCACCAAAAGATAGCGATCCGTCATTTTTTGCAGTTGCCGGTTGGCGTAGCGGACCATAATTTCAAAGGTCAGTCCCTGGGCGTAGTTGCGGAAGCGCTTGCCATCGGCCGAACCGATCAGATCGTGGAGCATTTGCCAGCGCAGGCAGTTCTGCCGCTGCTGTGTCAAAAGGGCTTCTTTTTGCGCCATGCGTTCACGCGCTCTTTTGCTCTCCAGAAGCGCATGCTTGAGCTGGCCTGACATTTCCGCAAGTTCCCGCAAATGCCTGTCCTCTTCCTCCTCTTCAAACACGAGCGCATCCAACGTCTTCTCAGTCAGGGCTTTGGCCTCTTCAGCCGCCAAACGCTTTTGCGTATCCTCAACACTTGTGGCAAGCTCGATAGCGCGCTTTTCCAGATCCTTGGCCCGTTTTTCCAGAGTGGAAAGCTCTTCTTGAGAAAGCAAGGCTCTGGTCAAAGCCGCTTCGTCGCCAAAACCCAAAGCCACAAGCTTCTGTCCAAATTCAGCCTCAAGCCCGGAGAGTTCCTGTTCACTTGCGGCTAAGCTCGTAGCCAGAGTCTGACATTCCGTTTGCCGAGCGGTCAGCGCGTTTTTGAGCTTCTGCTCTGCCTTGTTTGCCGCCAAACAAGCGTTTTCAGCGGCAAAAACCGCCTCGTTGAGCAGACGCTCTTCGCGCTCCACGTTTTTCTCGCCAAAAAGGGCCAAACGGGCCTTTTTCTGGCTCTCACATTCCTGCTGAAGCCTTGCCTGCTCAGTGAGCAGCTGATTCAACGCATGCTGCAAGGTCTCAAGCACGGCTAAATGCTTATCGATGTCCGCCGTCACCTGGGCAAGGTCTTTGCTCAAGCTCTCGTAGTCTTTCTGCGCGGCCTGGTAGGCCTGACTGCGCTTTTCAAGACGCGCAAGCTCCGCGCGGTAATTCTCACACGCTTCGTTGGCCAAGCCAAAGGGCGCAAAGGCCTCAGTCAGGTTACGGCGCGCACAGGCCAGTTCCTGGGAAAGTCTGCTCTCTTCTTCGCCAAGAGCGGTCATTTCCTTTTGCCTGGCCTCGCAATTGCACCGCGCTGCCACTTCCTTTTTTTCCAGGCCAGCCTTTTGCTCGAGCAAGGAGCTTTGTTCCTTTTCAAGGCGGGCAAGCTTTTTCTCCAGGGCCTCGGCTTGGCTGATGGTTTGCTCAATCTGCTGGATGGCGCTTTCCGTTGCATCGGGTCTGGGGACACTGCCCTGGGCATAGGGGTGATGGACTGATCCACAGAGCGGACAGGCCTTGCCGTCTTCAAGCTGCGCTCTGTGCGAATCCAGACTCTGAATGGTACGCAGACCCGTCAGCTGGCGTAAGAGCTCATCTTTTTGCTTGCGGTATTCTGGCAGCAAAAGCTCTCCAAGCAGATGCTTCAAGGTCTCCTGGATCTTTTGAACTTCACGTGCCTTTCCGGTCTCAAGCTTTTGCCAGTCAGAAAGCGCCTGGCACTGCCTGGCGTGATCGTGCTGCGCATCCTGCAAGGCCTTTTGCGCTTTTTGCTGCAAGGCCTTCTGCTCCCTGCACTTGACCTCTAACGCTGAGAGGGCTTCGACCTTGACCTTGAGACCTTTGAGCTCGCCGATCAGTTCACTGTCTGTAGCGTTTTGACGAAGAAAATTCTCCACAAGCGTGTGCTTGCTCTGCAGGCGCGCGGCCTGCTCTTTGGCCAGGGCCAGGGCCCGTTGGCTCTGGCTGACCTTGGCCTGCTGGTCAGCGGAGGCCTGCTGCTGTTCGCGCAAAAGCTTCTCAAGCCCCGCAATTTTCTGATCCAGAGCGCGTACCTCAGTCAAAAGGGGCTTGGCCCGGTCAACGCCTGCTTTGGCCTGCCCAAGAGCCGCCTCTTTGGCCTGCTGCTCCTTTGTGGCCTTGGCCAAATCAGCCTCAAGCGCCGGAAGACTTGCGACTTTTTGGGCGTGACTGGCTTTGCCAAGCCTAAGACTCTGGCGCTGACGCTCAAGGCCAAGCCAAAGACTCCGCACGGTCTCGGCGCGTCGACCACGCTCAAGCCGCTCTTTTTCTCCGGCAAAATCTCGGCTCAACCCGTTGAGCCGCTCCTGTTCGGCCTTGAGTTTTTCAAGCTCGCTTGCGAGATGGCTCAAGTTCCTGCGCCAGGCAATGGCGTTACGGATTTTGCCCATGGCCTCCTGGCAGGTCTTTTCTTCCGCTTCCTTCGCCGCTAAGGCCTGTTTTTTCTGGGCTTCCTCAGCCTCTGTCAAAAGCACAATGCCTGAGCTTTCAGCCTCAAGCAGCGCCAGCTTTTCCTGCTCAGCCCGCTTGCGCTCATGCACGCGCACTGAGATGGCGCTATAGATTTCTGTGCCTGTGATCTGTTCCAGCAAGGGCGTGCGTTCATCCACCGTGGCCTTCAAAAAAGCCGCAAAGCCCCCCTGAGCGAGCAGCATGGAGCGCGTGAACTGCTCAAAATGCATCCCGCAAATCTTCGCCACACGCAAAGGCACGCCCTTGAGGCTGCTTTCGAGAATCGTGCCGTCGGCTTTGGCTATTTCATGACGGGGACTCTGCAGGTCGCCATCGGCTTTTTTCCGGCTTTTGTGCTGACTGAAGGAACAGAGATATTCCCCGCTTTCCGTGGCAAAACGCACTTCAGCAAAACACTCGCCGGTCTGGCGACTCATCAGCTCATTGCTCGCCTTGGTGATCTTGCCAAGTCTCGGCGTCTGCCCATAGAGGGCCAGGCAGAGCGCATCAAGCAAGGTGGTCTTGCCGGAACCTGTGGGACCGGTAATGGTAAAAATCCCCTCATTGGCAAAGGCCGGATCGGTGAGATCCAAGGACCATTCTCCCACCAAGGAATTGAGATTCTTAAAACGGATATGCAGAATGCGCATGATTTTTCACTCGTTTTGAGACGTTTTCGCCCTCTCTGGCTCTCCCAAGGCCACACAAAAAACCAAAAAGCCGCTACACAGCCCTGCTGTCCTCCTCGTCCAGCTCACGGCGAATTTCCCAAAACGCTTCGGTAAGCAGCTTCTGCTGTTCTTTGGGAATCTCATGTTCCTTCAGGCAGCGGGCAAAAACCTCCTCGACTGTGAGGTTCTCAAGGCGCTCTCCCGGCTGAACGGCTTGCAGATAACGCTGCAGAATGCGTTCATTTTTGATACGCAGCACTTCGATCTCCGTGCCCTTGAGCTGCGCGAGAATCTTGTCATGCAAATCACTGATGAGTTCTTGGCCTGTATAGGTAATCTCAAGCCAGGCTTTGGAACCTCTGGCCACAAGCCCTCTGATGGCCTGAGTAATCTGCTCAAGATTGCCGGCAAGGGGCACAAGCTCCTGCCAGCAAGGAATGGCAATAGGCTCAAGCCTAAGGGTTGATCCTGTGAATTCAAGCAGCATCAGAGATTTTTGCCGGCCAGCTTCGCCAAAGCCCATGGGCAGAGGAGAACCGCTATAGCGAATGGTCGGAATCTGCTGCACCATCTGCGGCAAATGCAGATGCCCCAAGGCAACATAGTCCATTTGCCCAAAGATCTCAGCGGAAACCTGGGCAAGCTTGCCCACATAGAGTTCACGGACCCCATCGCCGTCCGTAGTCTGGCCGCCACTGGTAAAGAGATGGCCCATAGCCAGAAGCGGGATCTTGCCACCCAGCTCAGCCTGCTTGCTCAAAGCCTTGGCCCTGACCCTGGCATAATGCTCAAAAAGTCCCTGACGCATCCTGGCATCTTTCTGCTCAAAGGATTCACCGACTTCGGCCAGACGCAGATCGCGGTCGCGCAGATAGGGCACGGCCAGAACCAATGCGGCAGGCAGACCTTGCTTATCCCGAACCACGACGATCTCATCCCAGGGATCATCCGAGGCCTGGCCTATCACATGGATCTTAAGGACGCTCAACAATGCCTTGGGCGCTGCCAGAAAGGAAGGCGAATCGTGATTGCCAGCCGTGATGATGACCTGTTTATGCTGACCTGCCATCCGGCAGAGAAAGGCATAGTAGAGTTCCTGGGCGCGATTGGAGGGTGTTGTGGTGTCAAAGATATCTCCAGCAATCAGCAGAAGATCAACCCGCTGCTCCTCCATAAGAAGCGCCAGCCAGTCAAGAAAAGCCGCAAACTCCTCATAGCGTTTGCGGCCGTAAAGTGTGCAGCCAAGATGCCAATCTGATGTATGCAGCACACGCAACGTTGTCTGCGACATGAATGCCTCGTGTGTACTTGTTTCTCAGAAAACGACAAAGCGCTTTGTCCTTGTCGTAAATCCTTTCAGGACTTGTTATGCGCTACCAGCCACTGCTTTTGAAAATTGGCAAGGGCTGCCAAAGAGGCGTCAGAAAGCCCGATTCTCCCGTGACAGTTTTCCCAACGGGTCAAGCTGCCGGTGGAAACCATGAGCTTTCTGGCAAATTCAGCCTGCGTTAAGCCGGCAAGAGTTCTGAGTTTGCGAATGGCATCGGCTGTGGGAGCCTTGGGATCAAAGGGGCCGGTGACATCTGGCTCTGCCCCGTCCCTCCCCTTGGCGCTTGTGGCACAGGCCTGAAGGGCAGAGGCGCTAGGCGTTGGCCCAGACTTGTCAGAACTTGCCGAAGATTCCTTCTTGGCTTGGGCTTTAGACGTTGCTTGGGCTTTTGGCAGCGTATTGTTTGCCTTGCCGGCAGACTGAGCGCTCTCGGCAGTCTTTTCTTGTGTTGCTCGGGCTTTCACCTGGGCATCAGTTTTTTTACCCCGAGCCTTCCCCTTGGTGCTTTTTGGCGAAAGATCTGGCAAATTCGCCTCCTCGACAAAATCAATGCCAAAAAGCTCGCCCACATTCTCCACGGCAAGGGCGTCATCACGGCTAGACTCAGTCACAGACTCCAGATTCTGCGCCAAAAGCTCAGAAGGATCGACTCCGCGCAGGGTAAAGAGCAGATCCGGTTGCGTGTCCAGACGGCGCCCAATGCCGTAGAGGACAGCCGCCACATGCTTGCACATGGAAGCCCAGTCAGGACACGAACACTTGAACTTGATTTCATTGGGCGCGGGAAAAATCCCGTGTTCTTTGTCGCAGACGATCTTCATGATCTCCTTGGAAAACTTCCCCTGCAGCAGTTCCATCAGGGATCCGATCTGACCGGCACAACGCTCGCAGACTTCTTGCCAGCGCTCCTGGGACAGGGTCTTGATGGTGATGGTAATGTCATAGAGCGATGTGCCGTAGACCTTCGCCCGAACTATGCCCTGTTCAATTTCCAAATGACAGACAAAGCCGTTGCGCAGATAACTGCGGCCACGAGCAATGCGGTTCTCATAATCGGCATAGGATTCAAGATTCTCACACCAGCTCTTGCCCCAGAATGTCGACGCAATCTTGCCTCTGAATTCTTCGATAGGCTTGGCCTCAAGGCCTGCTTTTCGCATTTTGGCCAAGGCTTTCTGCGCCTTGACCTTTTTTTCGCCAACCGAAACATAGCGACCGAAATATCCGTATCCAAACATTTCCCTACTCCGCCAGTTGTGAGGCATCCAAACGCACGAGATTGACGATTTCCTCATCGCTGAGCGACGTGATATTCACCTCGGCGCTATCGCCCAGGATCTCGTTAGCCAACGTCCGCTTACTCATGATTAAATCGTCGATCTTTTCTTCCAGGGTCCCCCGGCTGATACATTTATGCACCAGAACATTCTTTTTCTGACCGATGCGAAAAGCCCGGTCTGTGGCCTGATCCTCCACAGCGGGATTCCACCAGCGGTCAAAATGCACAACGTGATTGGCCTCAGTCAACGTCAGGCCGGTTCCGCCAACTTTCAGGGTGAGCACAAAGAAAGGCGGACCGTCTGGAGATTGAAACTCCTCAACCAACGCTCTGCGCTGTTTAACGGGAATGCCTCCGTGCATCACAAGCCCCCGGGTCTTAAAAATGCCCTCAAGAAACTTGCGCAAGGGGTCGGTAATCTGCCGAAACTGGGTGAAAATCAGCACTTTTTCCTGGCGCTCAGCTATCGTTGCGCAGAGCTCTGCCAGACGCATGAATTTGCCCGAATCAGAAGGCCGGTATTCGCCACCGCTTGAGGCCTGATCCGGGTGATTGCAGACCTGTTTGAGCAACATCAGGCTCTGTAAGACAACGATGCGCCGTTTACTCTGAGCATCCGGGTCACCCTTGAGACTGACCAGAGCAGATTTGAGTTTTTCGGCCAGATTCAGGTAGATTTCCGCCTGGCGTCGGCTCAGATCGCAGTAGAGCGGCATTTCGGTCTTATCCGGCAGACAGTCGATAACCGACTTGTCCGTTTTCATGCGCCGTAAAATATAGGGCGCCGTCAGCTTCTTAAGTGGCGCAAAGTGCTCGCTCGTTTCGGTCATGGACGCGATCAGCTGGCGGAAAGCCTTGGAGGTTCCCAAAAGACCAGGATTGAGAAAGTCAAAGATGGCCCAGAGATCGGTCAGACTGTTTTCCACAGGCGTGCCCGTCAGGGCAATGTGAGAGCCCGAGCCAATCGCCCGTACGGCTTTACTCTGATTGGTTGAGGCATTCTTGATGGCCTGGGCCTCATCGGCAATCACCCGCTTCCAGGGGTAGCGGGCAAGCCAGGACAGACGGGCACAGCCACTGTAGCTGACCAAAACCAGATCATACCCGTCCAGAGCACCGGGCCTTGTCCCATAGGCTTCGAGTTCCGCCTTGTTTTTCCCGTGCAGGAGCAAAAGGCGCAAATCCGGGGTAAAGCGGGCCGCTTCAGCCTGCCAGTTGGCCAAAAGCGAAGCCGGGGCAATCAAGAGGTTGGCGCGGCCGTCGCGCTCACGCAGAATCAGGGCAAGAATCTGAATGGTTTTGCCAAGGCCCATATCGTCGGCCAGACAGCAGCCAAGGCCCAGACGACCGAGAAAGGCCAGCCACTCCACGCCGCGAGCCTGATAGGGACGCAGCTGGGCGTGCAGACCGGGCACTTCCAGATGCTCAAGATCCAAACGGGCGGCCTTCAGCAATTCCTGAAAGCCATTGCCGGCTTCGGAGAACGACCAGGCCCGGATTTCCTCGACTTCCTCAGCCTCCTTGGGATTTTCCGGAACGCCGGCCAAAAGGCGCATGCCTTTGGCAAAAGTCAGCTCGCCATGCTCGGCCTGATCTTGCACCTGTTCCCAAAAAGCGAGGGCCTGTCTGAGTTTTTCCTTGTCGACTTCAACCCACTGCCCATTGAAGAAGACCAGTCCGTCCTCACAATTCTTGAGTAATTGCTGTATTTCCTCGCTGGTGTATTCGCTGTCACCGAACAGCACACTCAGCTTCACGTCCACCAAAGCGTTGGCGCCGACAAAAGACGCCTTTTTGGTTTCAAGCTTTGCTTTCACTTTCGGGCGCGAGCGCTTTTTCCACCAATTGGGCAAACGCGTACCTAAACCGCATTCCTGCAGCGTTTCGGCAGTACGCAAAAATTCATAGGCCTGTTTGGCCGTCCAGGGTCTGGGCTGGTAGATGGTTTTATCAGCCACCATGCTCTCCACCCAGACCACGCTTTTGGAGGCTTTAAAGAGAGGATCGAGCAGACGCAGCAGAGCGGGTTTGTCTTGGGCCTGCAGATAGGTTTTCAGAGCATGGGAAAGGGGAACATGCCTGGGTTGGCCCTGATCGTTGAGCCCCACGGTGTAGGTAGCGAGAAAGGCAAAGGGGTGATCTTCGCTCTGCCTGTTTTCGGCCAGGTGAAAAAAAATACGCCCCACATGCTGCCATTGGGGCGCAAATTCCTTCAGAAAAGCAGACAGGCCACGGGAATTCTCGACAATTTGTGACTCACACCAGGCCAAAAGGCGCGACCAGAGCTGAGCCAGCATCTCAAGGCTGAGAAATTCTCCTCCCGGCATGGGCGGAGCTGATTCGAGCCAGGTCAACGCCTCTTCAGGCAAAGGTATGTTCGCAATGTTCAGATCGGTTTCGTTGACTTCAGGGTCTGGAGAAGAGATATGCGCAAGCTGGGTAATGCAGGCCGCGGCAATCTGTTGCCAGAAATGCTGCACAGGGTCACTGACGCGTTTGCGTTTCGCCCCCAGTTCAAACCATCGCTGCTGCCACGGCAGCCCATCGTCCTCCCATTTGAGACGGCCGGTGCGCACTAAGAGAATACTCTGCAAAGCTTGTGTCGCCATTTCTCTCCTCTTTCTCATTCCCCACAACGGCTCCTCCAGGCTTCAAACCTGAATGAGCCGTTACGCTATTTGCCGTTGCACAGGGTACAGAGCCGATAGCCCTTGCGCTTGGCTTCTTCGAGAGAATGAAAAACCTCTGTGGAATTTTTGGCATTGTAGTATTTGCAAGAAGGTCCGTGCAAGACCATTGAAGAGGGATTGCCGTGCCAGCCTGAAGCGGCTTTACGCTTGGCAATGGTTCCCTCTTCACCGCCGCAAATACTGCAGGCATGGAAACCGGCGGCTTTGGCCTGCTGGGCAGAAGTGAAAATTTTCGTGCAGCTTTTGCAATTGTAGTGTTCACAATCCGCTGAGTGATAAACCTTGGATTCGGTGTTCCCGTGCAGGGGAGCATGATTCTGGCTGGCTTGCCTGGGAAAGACAGAGTCAAGAAGACTGCCGGCAAAACACGCTGTTTGAGGGCTTAAGAGCAAGATCAAAGTCAGACAAAGCCAGGTCAAAAAACCGGTTTTCAGAACTTTTTTCATCAGTGTCTTTCGGCGTGGAACCTCGGCTGTTACGCCTGGGAGAAAACGCCGCCTCCGTTGTTTTTCCTCTGTTTGCAAATTGCTATCTGCTTGCGCAGACGGTCTCATTCCAAAGCCAGGACTGGCAAAGCCTCGGTCTATGGACTCAACACGCATTGAGATGGTTTCAGCAGCTCTCTAAAGCCTGTTTCAGATCCGCGAGAATATCGTCAATATGCTCAATACCCACGGAAAGACGCACGCTGTTGGGGTAAATGCCGCTTTCGGCCAACTCCTGCTCGTTGAGCTGGGCATGGGTGGTGGAAGCCGGATGAATGGCCAGCGATTTCACGTCCGCCACATTGGCCAGCAGAGAGAAAAGCCTTAGCCGGTCTATGACGCTACGGGCCCGCTTTGCCCCTCCCTTGACCTCAAAAGTAAAGATGCTGCCCGCACCTTTGGGAAAATAGCGCTGGTAGAGGGCATGCCCCGGACTTTCGGGCAGGCTTGGGTGGTTGACGCGCTCTACACTTGCGTGGTTTTTGAGGAAATCCACCACAGCAAGGGCGTTCTCTACATGACGCTCCACACGCAGAGAAAGGGTCTCTAGGCCTTGCAGCAAGAGAAAGGCGGAAAAAGGAGAGAGCGTAGCTCCCATATCCCGCAATAAAATAGCCCGCGCCCGCACGACGAAAGCGGCCTGTCCAGCGGCCTCCACAAAACTCAGGCCGTGATAGCTCGGGTCAGGCTCGGTCAGTTGCGGGAACTTGCCCGAGGCCTTCCAGTCAAAATTTCCGCCGTCCACGATCACGCCGCCCATGGCAGCGCCGTGTCCGCCCATGAACTTGGTGGCCGAATGTACCACAATATCCGCCCCGTATACAATGGGACGCAAGAGCCATGGCGTGGCAAAGGTATTGTCCACAACCAACGGGATGCCCTTACTGTGCGCTATCTGGGCAAGCGCTTCGAAATCCACGGGATTGCTGTGGGGATTGCCAAGACTCTCCACATAGATAGCGCGTGTAGCCGGGGTAATGGCTCGTTCGTAGGCCGCAAGATCTTCAGGTTCCACAAAAGTCGTGCTGACGCCCCAGGCCGGAAACGTGTGCGCCAAAAGATTATAGGTGCCGCCGTAGAGTGTTTTCTCAGCCACGATATGGTCGCCGGCACGGGTCAGATTCTGCAGCGCATAGGTCACTGCCGCCGCGCCACTGGCTGTAGCCAGTGCGGCCACACCACCTTCCAGGGCCGCCACACGCCGCTCAAAGACATCCTGTGTGGGATTGGTCAGCCGACTGTAGATATTGCCGGCAGCGCGCAGATTGAAGCGGGCCTCAGCGTGGTCGCAGTCGTCGAAAACATAGGATGTGGTCTGGTAGATGGGCACGGCACGAGCGCCTGTGGCCGGATCTGCTTGTTCCTGACCGGCATGGACCTGCAGCGTTTCAAAATGCAGCTTCTCACGCATGGACCCCCCCCCTTGTTGATGCTCAGCCTTTGCCTGACCAAGGCTGGTTAGCCAAGCGTTGCGTAGAGCTCGGAAGAAACATAGCGTTCCCCGGCGTCGGGAAGGATCACCGCAATCACCTTGCCTTCCCATTCCGGCTGCGCCGCAAGACGGCAGGCCACCGCTGTGGCCGCTCCTGAGGAGATGCCGGCCAAGATGCCCTCTTCCCTTGCCAGGCGACGCGCATATTCCATGGCCTCGTCGTCCTGGGCTGTCTCCACTCGGTCAATGAGCGTAAGATCCAGGGTATCGGGGATAAAGCCGGCACCGATACCCTGAATTTTATGTGGCCCGGGTTGCAGAGGCTGGCCCGCCAGGTGCTGCGTCAGTACCGGACTTCCGGCGGGTTCCACGGCAACGACGACAAGCGCCTTGCCACGCTGCCGCTTAAAATACCGGGCAATGCCCGTAATGGTTCCCCCTGTCCCCACGCCCGCCACAAGCACATCCACCTGGCCATTGGTATCATTCCACAGTTCCGGCCCAGTGCTCTTCTCATGCGCAGCAGGATTTGCGGGATTTTTGAACTGCTGCGGCATGAAATACGCTTCAGGCTGCGAAGTTACCAAGTTTTCAGCATGACGGATGGCTCCGGCCATGCCTTCAGCCCCAGGCGTCAGCACAAGCTCAGCTCCCAGCATGCGAAGGACCCGACGGCGTTCTAGACTCATGGTTTCCGGCATTGTGAGGATACACTTGTATCCGCGTACGGCGCTGGCAAAGGCCAGGCCTATGCCGGTGTTGCCACTGGTGGGTTCCACAACAGTCATGCCGGCCTTGAGCACACCCCGCAGCTGCGCATCGTCCAACATAGCCACGCCTACCCTGTCTTTGATGGAAAAGGCGGGATTGCGTCCCTCAATTTTTGCCAAAACCGTGGCCTTGTGCCCGCCAAGGTTTTGCAGTCGCACCAGAGGCGTATTGCCAATGGCATAGGTGTTGTCGCGATAAATAATAGCCATGGAGCACCTCCATTTTTTGCCCTATGAAACGCGCCGTGCAGGACAAAACCTCGCCATAGCAAGAGCTTTCGTAAGCGCTTTTATCCCCATCTGGCTGTCTTCTCTAAAAGACAAGTCCGTGTCACGGAAAGATGCCTGGAATCCCTCACGCAAAGAACTACTAACGTTTCTACTTTCTCCCATCAAGACAGAGAAAAAGCTTGCTTTCCTCTTGCTTCAGCGGCTCTTGCCAGAATTGCTATCCTCTAGAAAACGCAAGGACCATGAACTCTTTTTGAAAAAAATTTCATAATTCCCCTTGACACTTGTCCGTACCGCTCTTACTTATGAAACATATTTCATTTGCAGGGAGCTTTGCCCTAAGAAAAAAGGAGGTTTTATGCGCCCAACAAAGGCTCGCACCATTGGCTGTATGCCAAAGAGTCGCCGCTTCTGCCCATTGGAGAATACCAAGAATCCGACGGACGAAGCAAAGGAAGGCAACGCAGACGCTGTCACCATCGGACTGGATATGCTCGAGGCCATGCGGCTTGTGGACGCCGAAGGCATGAATCAGGAGGAAGCTGCGCAGAGCATGGACGTTTCCACGCCAACCCTCTGTCGCATTCTCGGTCAGGGGCGACGCCTGGTGGCCACAGCCCTGATCAACGGCAAGACCATTCTTCTTGAAGGAGGTAACATTATGTACGATGAAAGACTACAGAGAGGACACGGAGCTCATTTCTGCCATGGCCGACAAGGTCAAGGAGCTCCTGGGACTTGTGAAACGCATTCTCATGGAGAAGGCCTGGACCGTTTTCAGGGTATGGGTCGTGGACGTCGCGGCGCAGGCCGTGGAAGTCAGGGACTATGTGGCAGGAAGGGAGCTTACGGCGACAAGCATGAGGAGCAAGACAATGCCTCAGCTGCGCAAGATCCCCTGGCAGAGTAGTGTGCAGACGGGATTTGCAACGTATCCCGCCTCTTCCTACGAGCTTTTTTTTCAGGTGAAGCCACACAACGATAAGGGCTCTGGCTTCCATCAAAAGAGTTCTCAAAATCAAGGAGAAACGATGAAAAACGCTATGAACAATCCCTGGAATACTGGCAATGGCTTTGGCCATAGGCACTCCGAGCGCCGTGGCCATTGCGCTCTGCGCACCGATGACGTCTGCCTTTGCAAAAAGCAGAAGAATGGCCATTGCCGTGCGCGGCAGAAAACTGGTAGAGCATATCAGGCTCAAGTCGTTAACGGCTGAGCCTCTACTCTGAAGACAGCTTCAAAACACGAACATATTGGGAGTAAGTTATGAAAGGCGGAGGAATGCTTGGTGGTCTTGTGGGACTTCTTGGCGCGGGACTGCTTTCCAAGGGGGCTATCAAAGGTGGTACTTCTCTGCTCGGTACGCTGGGCAACCTGGTAAGCAGCAGTGGTCGTGGTGGTATGAAAAAAAGCTTTGGCGGTCAATCCTGCCCTCAGGGGGGATCTGGCCGCAGAGGTGGAGGCAGAGGTTGCGCCCGTGTAGACATGGACAAGGACAACGTATTGACGGAAGTCCTGCAACAGGCCCTGCAGTATGTAAATTCCCAACAGCATGTCAAAGAGCTGTCCACTGATGAACCCTCAAGCGCGTTGCCAAAAGGACAATCAGAAGAAGTCATTGAGATACAAGCCAGGGCTATTTCTGCAGCAGACCCTGAGCAACAAAAGGCAGCATTGGCGTTACTCACAGCTTATATGGTCAGCTATCTGCCTGGACGCGCACGCGTGCGCCATGAGGCGCTCAAGAATCAAAACGCTTTGCTCAAGCTTCAACATTCTCTGCTGCATGCGGGATTTAGTGAAGTCGAGTTAAAAGCATCGACTGGGTCAGCGTTGTTGATCTGGGATGCCGAAGTCTGGGACAAGGCCGCCTTCCTCGCTGCCGCTCTGCCTCTGGGAATGTATCTCCTAGAGCATGAAGACGTGGCTTAGGGGATTCTGTGCCATAGAGACAAGCCCGCATCTGCTGACGATGAGGAAGAAAAAAACGGCAAAGACGCAGTCCGCCAAAGCTCGCCGAAGAACAGCAGGAAGCGTTGAACATCTATTATCTTGCCATCGGTCGTGCGCCCACGTGCTCTAACATCATAATGGCTGTAAAAAGTGGCGGAACAATGGTCGAACCAATAACAGCAACGCTCATTTTCTATCCATCATGTCTACTGCCGCCTTGATATACGCATACAGAGATGCTAAGATGATGAAACAAAGGCAGCCAACAAAAGGGAAAAAGACAACACTGACTCAAAAAAAAGAAAAGCCGGCGCGTAAACAGTGAAGGCCGGTTTATTTTTTGTAAATTTTGAAAAAGTCTGTATTTACGGCCTGTGCGGCAGAGCCGACCTTTCTGAACATGATGTTGTCGCCGTATTTTTCGCTCAGAAGAAATGGAAAATACGCCCAAAGCATCAGAGTAAAAGCGAGCAGTCAACGGCGGCAAGTTTACCTATAAACTACCATAACCTCAAAA
This sequence comes from Desulfovibrio sp., assembly GCA_024699605.1. Lineage (GTDB taxonomy): Bacteria > Desulfobacterota > Desulfovibrionia > Desulfovibrionales > Desulfovibrionaceae > Desulfovibrio. Next base: position 23,494 of record JAILPJ010000021.1, read on the forward strand.
GAAAGTGTTGACTTGACAATATCAACTTTTCTTGGCCATTTGAATAATAAACACGCCAACAATTATCACTATTATATAATTACGGACGCTAAGACAGCCCAGTCAGTCACTTCATTTTTAAAAAAATTAATACAAACATCTTAACAAAATATTGTATTATTAAGACGTATTACAAAATATGAACAATAAAATATTAACAATTAGAATCTGAAGAGACTAAAAGTTTCCTCGCCAGCCAGAGCATGACTTTTTTAGATAAACAACAGATCTTCATTACGGTAAAACTGGCTTCATGTAGCAGAGAATTTAGAACATAAGAGTGTTTCCACTATAATGTCAAGAAAAATATAGAACATTATCCTCCTAAATGTTGTCTTTATTCTAAACAAATAAATAAAAGCTGGTTACATTATGTTTATAGCAACTTGTTTTGTTATAATTTTATTTACCGTAATAAGCTATAAAATATTTATAAATGAAAATACAAGAAA
>JAILPJ010000076.1 GCA_024699605.1 Desulfovibrio sp.
TGTGCGCGCTGAAAGCAGCAATCCGGGGTTCTGTTTGATCCGTGACAGTGCAAGTTAGAAATCGGGAAAGGCGAACCTTCTCCAAATAATATGACGCACTTAGATCGGCGGGCCAAGGTCATTATCTTTCATGATCGGGGGGGCGGCAAGCTCGCGTGCCCCATGAGGAGTTAGCTTAAGATTGCGAGAATTTTTGCAGGCATTCAGGCTGCAGACGAAAAACTGCAAGCACCATTCTCTTTTTGCCATGCTCTTTCTTTCGCCCTTGTTCAGGGTTGGCTTTCCAAAAAGCCTGCCATTGCGCTTGGCTGCGCCCTGCTTCTTGTCCCAGATTGACCGTAGATGTTGCCTTATCCTTCTGCACGATATTCTTCGAAAGCTCATAGCTGCCACCCTCCTGATCCTCAGCAACGTTTACTCGCTACTTGCCAAACTTTTGGGGGGCTTCGTGGACAGCAAGAGCATCTAGGATGAGCCTTAAGCTGCAAGCTTGCTTTCGTCGTACTTGACGCTGGTGCTCTTGTCAGTTTGCAGGAACCCCAAAGTGTTCTCCGTACCTGTGGCTGTAACCTTGCCGCCACTCTTTGCTATGGTGGGCTGAGCCGTGCCAGCGACAGTCTGGATGGCATCGTCACGAACTGTTGTATGAAAAGCAGTACTGAATCGGGAGATCCTCAAGGGAAAGCACCTCTGGAGATCGTCGTAGCACTTGCTCCCGCCGCTTGGCAGAACTCTTGACAATACCACGATTTTTCACTTACATCGTAAAAGTCCTAGTGACAATTGTTATCACTGCCTAAGACTTTTTGGACCGAATCTTCCTATAATCAACGTGTGCGTATCGCTCTGCACGCTTTGCGATCTTGTCTATTCATACGTTACGTTTTGCTGCTTTGGCCTTTTGAGCTAGCAGAGCGTATTCTATCCCAGTCCTTGCGGAACTCTTGACCTGTCAAGAGAACTTCCCTTCCTTCTTTCAGCGCCGTTGGGTTTTTCCTGCACGGCGCTGCTCTCTTTCTTCTCCTCTCTGATTATCCCAATTTTTCCAGGTTTTTTGCTTCTTCCCTTGGCTCCTCAGTTTTGAACGAGGATAAACTTCTGCTGCTCATGCAGATTGTTTAGCCTTTTATCGTTGTCTTTGTTCAGGGGCAGTCATTTCAAGCGCTCTTGTCTTGCTTTGGGGCTTCTCAAAGGCTGAGGCATATCTTCTGTAGAGTCAATCGAATGCCTCGCGCCTCTTCTACACACAATCTTGTCCTGTATTTTTTTCCATTATTCAGTTTTTGTTGTTCGCTTCTTCTTAGGACATTTTCTCTCTTAACATGGTGGTCAGTTTTATGAATAATAGTGCTTATAACTCTGATTATATTACACAAACTGATCTTTTACAACGTGAAGGCTGGACGCTCACCATTATCAAAAAACTTAATTTTCAACCGGATCTGATTAAGCCAAAGCATCTTTATGGGAGACAGTCAATAATTAAATTGTTTTCAATTAAAGATATCGAATAAATAGAAAGATCTGATGAATTCCAAAAATTTAAAAATCTAGTGCTACGAAGAAAGGCTAGTGCGAAGAAGGGAGTGCTGACTAAGACTAAGAAAATGCTACAGAAAATCAGTACATTACCAATTGAAATTAAAAAAGTTAACGATGTTACTAGCTTAGCAATTAAGAGCTACAATCAATGGAATGCTCAAAAAGAGAGTAGTCTCGAATTCGTTACACGCGAAAGCGTTTCTCAAGAATTTTTGGCTCGTATAAGCGTTAATTATATACGTCATAATTTGACGAAATATGACAATAATATACAATTGTTATGCGGCAAAATCGCTAAACAAGAGGCGTATGATCTTGAAAGATTCCTTGTTTTTACTGAGATAGCGAAGACGTATCCAGAATTTGCTAACGAATGTCGGAGGCAATATCTACAAAAACATCTGTTATTTAACTATTAATCTAAATCTCCATAATGAAGGGGGTAGACACTATGATAATTCCTGTAAATATCGTTAAGACATACCCTGTTATTTGGAATAAATATAAAGTGTTTCGTGATTTTATTCAAAATTTTTATGATTCAGTACCTCAAAATGAGTGGAATGAAAAATTTTGTTATAAATACTCGGAAAAGAAAAAGCTACTTGAGATGTCAGTGAACGGCGTCACATTTAGCTATGAATGGTTATTACATATTGGTGCATCTACCAAGACAAACAGCTCCGAAGAAAAAGCTGGTTATTTTGGCGAAGGCTTTAAAATTGCTTCGCTCTGTGCAATTAGAGATTTTGGTTATAATGTTGAGATGTTATCTGGGAATTGGAGACTTAAAGTTATATTTGTTGAATCAAAAATTGATCAGCAAACTGTTTATATGTTAGCTTATGATGTACAAAAAATACGTAATATTAATAGAAGTAAATTAATAATAAGCAATCTAACAAAAGATGGCTACGAACATTTTAAAACTGCTATGAGTAGTTTTTTGTATCCAGAAAATCCAATTCTTGGTGCAAAAATATGGGAAGGAGAGGATTGGCGGTTTATTATAGAAGTAAAAGCCCTATTGATAAAAACCTTCCTTATGTCTATGATTATGGAAGAGTGGGTGCTATTTTTTGTTCGTACCAAATGCTTGGAACAAATCCATTTGAGCTTGTAGCTTGTATTAATAATTACAAAAAAAATGACAGAGAGCGAAATTGTCTTTACAGATCAGATATTGTTGATATTTTTGAACGTATTGCTTCCAATATAGATGCCCCAGGCGCGCTTAAAATGCTTGAAAAAATGCGAAAATATTGGCTTTCTTACCCACGCAAACGTATTGATATTTATAGTTGGAGTGATACGATTAGTATACTGGTGCGTAAAATTTCAACTAACAAAGAATGTACAAATATATTTAAAGAAAAATATCCAAATATTTTATGTCTGAAACAGGTAAAAACAATTGATGATTCAAATAAAAGAAAAATAGCAAAAGAATGGTGTAATTCACAAAAATCTTTAAATTATATTTTTACAAAAGAAATTTTTACATTACTTGGCTACAAAACATTAGAGGCTCTCTGTGAAGAACATGGTGGCTTTGCCGAAAATGATAGCGTACGAAATTTCATAGAAAAAAATTGCTTCGAGCTGTTAGATCAATTCTCTGATGCCATTTTTAAAGATTTTTTTGTCATGGAAAAAAAGCCAGAAATCATGGTTATTAGAAATAATACATCTATAGCTCAGGGGCTGGCTTGTTTGACCAAAATGCCTGGAAAACACTATAATAAATGCAATATACGTATCCGTTATAAGCTCATTAAAGTTTATTTAAAGCATAATGTTTTTGCAGAGGATAAATTTCATATGGCCTTGTCAACATATATACATGAACTGTGTCATATCTTTGGTGGCGATGCTTCTTCCTCGTTCAGTGAAGCCTTGACGTACGCAATGACCATATTACTTGTTAATTCTGAAGCAATTACTTATTTTGAAAAACAATGGGTTAAAATTTTTAAAAAGGATGACACTAGCGCAAATACTTTGATGACAAATTCAGCCTAAACGAGGATGGAGGAAAGAAAGTGAAGAACAAAAAAAGCAACAAAATAGTTGCTTTGACTGAGTCCTGAATCCGTGAGCTCTTGTTGTCGCTTTTGAAGAGGGATTTGCCTCGTGAAGGCTGCCTTATTCCACAAATGAGGGAATGTGACAGCGAAAGCCATCACAGACAGCATGTTTTGTCGGATTTTTGTCTTTTTTTTAAGCTGATCGTCCCCAAATGGCACCAAAGGTGTGGAACCATGGCTCCTCTCAACATTTCATATCGGCGGCGAACTGTTCAGGCGATTGCGTGAAGAAAAGCGTTATTATGTGGACAAGACGGGACTGATTGAGGAATTGTTTTCCGCAAATCAGCCGCTGGTCTCGCTCATCACCCGTCCACGTCGTTTTGGCAAAACGTTGGCCATGACCATGCTCCAGGAGTTCTTTGACATACAGAAGGACAGTCGGCAGATATTTGAAGGACTGGCTGTTTCCAGGAATGCCAGGCTGTGTGATGAATGGATGAATCACTATCCTGTGGTTTTTCTGTCCCTGAAGAATGTTGAGGGGCAAAACTTCCCTCACGCTCGTGATAAATATGCCCTGCTTATCAGCAGAATCTGTGCAGAACACAACGGGCTTTTTACTAGCCGCAACGTTGGTGACGAAATCCTTGAAAAACTGATCTTGCTGAAAAGAACTCAAGCCGATGCTTCTCTGCTTGAAGATTCCCTACTTCTTCTTTGCCGTGCTCTTGAAGCGCATTGGGGCAAACCTGCTATCCTTCTTATTGACGAATACGATGTCCCTATCAACCATTCTGAACAAAACGGCTATTATAATGAGATGATCGGCTTCATGCGCAATCTGCTTGGAGCCGCTCTCAAAACCAATGCGTCGCTAAAATTTGCCGTGCTCACAGGCTGCATCCGCATTGCCAGGGAAAACATTTTCACCGGCCTGAATAACTTCGTGTGCTATTCCGTCTCTGATACCGAATACGCGGATATGTTCGGGTTCACTGAAGCGGAGGTGGACAGGATTCTTGCCGATGCCAAACTGTCTGATAAGAAACCGGAGTTTAAGGAATGGTACGATGGCTACCGCTTTGGAACAAATACGGAAATCTATTGTCCATGGGACATTCTTACGCATCTGGCCAGGTTGCAAAAAAAAACTGACGATCTCCCGCAGGCCTACTGGAGGAACACTGGCGGCAACGCCATAGTCAGAACGTTACTCGCACAGTCAGGGAAGAAAACCCGCACACGAATAGAAGCTCTCATTGAAGGCAAGGCTGTAGAAGAAAATCTGGCGGAAGATTTGACCTATGATCTGGTGTATAAAAATGAGAACAATATTTGGTCCATGCTGTATCTGACGGGCTACCTGACCAAGGCCCCCGTACAGCCGGGCAACGGCAATACCGCCCTGGTCATCCCCAATAGGGAAATCAGGGAGATTTTTACGACAACCGTCACCGCATGGTTTAACGAATCCATCGGAAAACAGGACCTTTCCCCCTTTGTGAAAGCCATCTGGAATGGAGACGCGCCAGCCATACAGGAAGCATTAACCCGCATCCTGTACAGCACCATCAGCTACTATGACAGCTCGGAGAGCTTTTACCAGGGCTTTATGGCTGGTCTGTTCAATGGGACAGGGCTTGACCCCGAATCAAACCATGAAAGCGGTCTTGGCCGTACGGATATCACCATTGAAGACGGCCTGCACAAGCGAGCCGTCATCATTGAATTGAAATATAGCCACGAGTATGAAGAGCTGGAGAAAAAGGCTGAAGAGGCACTCTCTCAGATTGAGAGAAAAAAGTACGCAGCGAGCTTGCCGCCGCATATACGGACCGTGCTGACCTGTGGCATCGCCTTCTGGAAGAAGGAGTGCTGTGTCAAAACAGCAAGCCATAATCTGTCGACTGAGAAATAGGGCAGGCTCCGGGAAAAGCCTTTTTTACCCTATGTGTCCGCGTCAAGATGCGTTTGCTCGCAGTGAGAACTCCCTGAGAAGAACGCCATCCAGCCTGGGCGGATCGAACTCGACGCCTGCGGCCCCTGGGCAGGCCAGGGCATCGGTGATGACTTCAGAATTGTAATATGTTTCCGTTCAATCCTGCCGTAATGGGATCGTCCGCCACGACCTGAAAGTCGATGGCGGACGTTCTTGTTCTTGCGGTGTTGCTTGCGCGTGACGGTTTAGGCTCCGGCATCAGGGTCAAAATCGAGATTTTCGTTCACACCATAGAGCACGTAATGCTGAACCGGATTGAGCACAGCCTGTTGAAAAGCCGCAATCATGCTGTCCATGGTCCAGTTGCCCGAAGGATCGTCCCTGTGCAGTGCGTCAAGTTTGGCCTCAAGGTATTTGCTGGTGGAAAAGGTGTCGCAGGGATCGATGGCCTCGTTGATGCCGTACAGCCGGTAATGATCCCACGCCGACAGATTCGCGTCCTCGAAGGCCTGCCTGGTGGATTCCATGGTCCAGCCTTGATCTGAGGCCTCTTTCTGCAGCTGGTCCAGTTTATCCTGAAAATAGAAATCGCTGTCGAAATATTTGTTGGGGCTGACATTTTCCTTGTTTCCCCAGTCCAGAAAATGCTGATAGTAGCCTTTTTTGCCACTGTATCCGGCGTCGTTAAAGGCTTGAATCATGCTTTGCTCGTTCCAGTCGTCACCGAGTTGCTCCAGCTTGTTCTCCATATACAGATCGGCATCAAACCAGGCGGGCACCACGTCCGCATCGCCACCCGAGTCGTCACTCGTGGAAGTTCCGTCCAAAGCGACATCATCGACGTAAAGCGTGTGGCCGTTGGTGATGACATTGGCCGCCGAACCATTGAAAGACGTTATATAGGTGTCCGCGTCAAGATACCATGTGCTCGTATCGTCGAGTGTGACATTGACCGTGCCGATCTCCGTCGAAACGGTTGAACCCTTCGCGTTGACAATTTCTCCGCTGATATTGCCCGTAAATGTCGAGGAATCAGTTATGTTGAGCGTCAGGCTTGAGTCATCTCCGACCAGGATATTTCCGTCCAGGTTCTGTCCGCTTAAGTTCAGTGTCGCTATGTTGTTCGCGCCACTCCAGCCATCGTCGCACACCGACAGAAATACGCCGTCACCGCTGTCATTGATGGCGACGCCATCCAGATTGATAATGGCGTTGGTATTGGTGACGTGAAAAATATGGCCAGATTTGTTCACGAGAGTGCCGCCAGTCATCGAAAAGGTGGCCGTACCCTCAGACGAGTCGCCCGACATGGATTGATACAGAATAACGGCGTCAAGGAACTGCGCGTTGCCGTTGGTCTGCGTGTTGTTGGCCGTCAAGGTGCAGTTGTTCAGTGTGACGGAATTTTGTCCTTCAATGCAGACGCCTTCAGACAGATTTGAGGTCAGCGTGGCGTTAGCAACAGTGATATCCGCCGTGGAATAGATCGCGGGTGAGCCGAGTCCGTTTGAAATGTAGGAACCGCCGTCCACAGTAACCGTGCCGCCGCCTCTGTCCGTTCTTATCGCAGCGGAAGACTGCCCATCCGTTTCCGCAGTCACGTTGCTGGCGACCATGGCACCGCCACCCGTTGTCATTATTCCGCCAGATCCGTCCGCATAGGTTCTGATCACCGTGTCGGAAATGTATACGGTCGTCCCGTCGCCCGCCGCACCGTTGGTCCCGCCGTTGCCGCCGTAGGAAAAAACGGCGTTCGCTCCGACAGCCGTTGTCGTTATTGTACCCCCCTTTATCTCCAGCGTTCCCCCGTCCTTGGCCGTAATGCCAGAGTTTATGCCATAAAAGCTGTAATTGTCGCTGGCATTGGTGGGACCGCCACTTTTTGTGACGGTGGGATTGGTCAAAGTGACGCTCCCCGAGGCGGTAACTAGCAAGGCGCATTCGGCGTCCGTCGTGGAGGTGTACGTTCCATTGGCAAAGGTGCCTGCCGTCGTGATCGTTGTCGCGCCGGTCCATGTTACTTGCTGCCCCTGGCCTGTGCCAGATGAGTCGCCGCCCATGACGTCAAAAGGCGAACCCTGGCCGGGAAAAAGACTGTCTTTTTTCATAGAATAAGCCTCCGTATATGTTGATAAATCCAAAGCCGTAAGATTTAACTAGTCGAGTCTTAAAAAGTCACTTCATATGAAGATCTTCATTTCCGCGAATAAGATTAACAAACATAACTCAGTTCCAATCTTCTAAAGCGATCTTGAATGAGGCTGAGTATAGAATACTTGGTTAAATTTGTCAACAATTTTTTGTCAGAAAAAAATTTTTTTCTTTAAAAATTCAGCAAAATTAGGTTATTTGAGAGCGTGCTTAGATTCATTAAGCGCGATGTTGATTGATACGCTAAGAAAATTTAACTTCATTAATTTATAACGAGAATAATATTTAAATGTTCGTTGAGATAGTAAAAGGATTGAATACATTTATTAATTGAGAAAAGTATCAGAAGTTTATTCAGGGCAAACCCTTGAAAAAATATCGCAAGTTTAACAAAATGCAAAAATCGGCTGACGGGTGAAAATTTTAGCGCTGTGAGCCGCGAAAAAAAGTCAATGATTTTTATCGTTTACGAGATGCCTATTGAATTTTTATCGATTATTAGCCCACGGATTCAGGTGAGTGTTGGCCGGCGAAAGAACTCTTGAGAATTATCCGGCTCTCAGGCTGTGCAGAGCAAGATTTTCCAATTCCTTGCAACCTTGTAAAACAAGGGCGATTTCTTCTTTTGTGATCTTGTCATAATGGATGCCGCAGACGACACAGACCGTGCAGTTGCAGGCCATAGCCAGCGTCTTGGCCATGCTTTGAGCAATCTCCCCTTCTCTGTGACCCTGGCACTGATGGAGACGAACCTGCGCCTTTTCTGCTACGGCCACAGCGCCTATATGTGCCGCACCGCCAAAGATTGTGATCAAAAGATCACGGCCTGTGTGGTGAATTTCCAAGGTCAAATCAATTCTTCCCGTAACATACTGTAGTGATACGGGCTTTGCGTCGTTGGCTTTTGGCGGCAAGTGGGAAGAGATCATTAGGGCTGGGAAGGCGAAGGTTGAGACTGAGGCGTTGGCTGGAAACTTTGCAGATCACGCGAGATCTGAAAGGTTTCAAGCTCGGAACGTGCGGCCTGCGCATAGGGCGAGTCCGGATAATGCCTGACGATCTCTTCCAGCAAGGCCCTCGAACGGTTGGTATCGCCAAGTTTGCGATAGAGACGGGATTCGCGGTAGCGTAAGGCCGGATAGTCGTTGGAATTTTCCGGGGCAAAGGGGTGAAAACGATTGGCCCATTGCAAGGCTTCAGGGATATGATTGGCCACTTCGCAGATGTCCATAATGGAGAGCATGGCGGTTTTGATGCGCTCTGGATCGGCTTTGTCTGAGCGTTCTTCGGCAAGTCTCGTGAAGTATTCCACTACCTTGAGATTGGCGGCATAGGCTTCACGAATATCCTTTCTGCGCTCGGCATCCTGGGCGATGAAGACCATGGCCCAGGCCTTCTGATAGAGCTGAGCCTCAGGGCTTTGGGCTAGCTTTTTCCAGAAGGTCAGGGCTGTGCCCTGCAGATTAAGATTCTGCGCCGAAAGCGCCATGGCGTAGTTGAGGTCCTGCCGGCTTTCCGTTGAGAGATTCCAGCCTTCCACCGTTTTGCCCAGATCCAGAATGGCGTTCCAATTGCCCTCGGAGAGATACTTATTGAAGAACTCCAAAAAGGCGATTTCACCATAGTTAGGATCCATCGGCGATTTCAGGAAGGTGCGCATCAGATTCAAGGCACCCTCTTCATCGCCGCGTTCTCGTTGTCCCTGGGCTAAGGCGTAGCGTAACTTGGCGTCAGGCGGACCGTAGCGCTTGCGCACCAGGGGAAAGCCGTTCCAGAGTGTCAGAATACGGGTGTAATTCTGCTCGGAAAGCGCCATGGCCAGTTCCTGCTGAAAGGCCTTCCAGACGATCTCCTCAGCCAACGGCTTGTCACGATGTTCGGGATACTCGTCGATAAAATCCGCGGCTTTGCCCATGGCCTGCGGGTACTGCTTATCCCAAAGCAGCCAGAGGGCAAGCTTCAGGCGGGCAAGCACGGCATCGGGATGGGTGCGTGAACGTGAGGCAAGATCCTGGTAGAGTTCATAAAACGGCGGTTGCGACCCACGGCCAAAGAGCGCAAACATGACCTCAAAGGAAAGCGGCGATTCGTAGAATCCTTTTTCCGCAAGCCGCAGACTGGCTGTTAGGCCTTCATCGCTTTCCGGAGCCTTTTTGACGATTTCTTGATAGAGAAATTCTGCTGTGGGGAGATTGCCCGCTTTCAGGTAGATATCGGCCATTTCAAGGAAAATGGGCACAGTCTGCTCATGCGAGGGCTGCAGATTATAGAGCTGCCAGAGTGTGGCCACCTGACGTTCGGTCTGCTGGAATTCCCGTTCAAGATTGGCCTGCAAGAGCAGAAAAGCCGGATTATCCACATAGTACCTGGGCCAGCGCTTGTTGACAAAGTCCAGAATGAGGCGGGCCCGGTCGAATTTCTTTTGATGATAGAAGGCATCGATGAGGCCGACTGAGGCATCCTTCAGCTGCGATGATTCGGGAAATTTATCGAGCACCAAGGAAAAGAATTTCTCAGCCTGAGCGTACTTTTTGTCCTTGAGAAAAGTCTGCGCCAAGGCAGTGAGACCGATGGGGGTACCGGGGTAGCTGGGATAGCGCCGCACAATGGCCGTGATATAGCCTTCTGCGTCCAGCGTATTGCCCACGCTGAGATTGATCAGACACAGACGCAACAGCGCATCTGGCACCCTTTGTGAGCGCAGATTGAAATTGAGGGCTTCATTGGTCGTGGAAAGAATGACGTCAAAACCCGCAATGGGATCTTTTTCGTAGCGGTACCAGTAGCAGTCGCTGATGGCATAGAGCACCTGCTCGAGCGTCTCGTTATCCAAGGCCTCTGAGCTCTTGAGCTTATCGAGAATGATCAGCGCATCGTCGTATTTTTTCTGCTCCATGAGCGTATGCATTTCGCTCATCAGGGCCTTGATATCCAGTGGCTTTTCCACGGGATTGCCACTTTCATCGACGTAGATGACCTCGCGCTCGACAGGAGCCTCAGGCTCCTTGGGCCCTTCAGGGATTACGCCTGGCTGCTCGGTATTCACAGGCCCATGCACCTGGGATTCGCTCTTGGGCTGCGGGGCTTGCTCCTGTTTGGGGGCAGGCTGATTGGCATCAGAGGCCTGTGGTGTCTCATTTTTCGGGAAAGGCTTCTCGTCGCCAGAGCCAATAGCCTGTGGCGTTTCATTTTTCGGGAAGGGTTTTTCGTCGCCAGAGCCTACAGCCTGCGGCGTCTCATTTTTGGGAAACGGTTGCTCTTCCTGACCTGCGACAGCAGGGGCTTCATTTTTGGGAAAAGGACGCTCTTCCTGCTCTGGCGCAGCAATGGCTGCCGGAGCTTCATTTTTCGGAAAGGGACGCGTGCTGTCATCGGGATTTGGCTGATCCTTGGGCGCATCAGGCGAAAGAGGCTCGGAGATAAAGCTTGTGCCAGCAGACTCCCTGCGTTCACTGGGATCCAGAAAGCTTTCCTCAGGCGAAAGAGGACTGGGCTTGGGCGGCTCCGGCTTGGCATCGGGATCCGGCATATCGGTGCGCGTCTTCAGACTTTGCTCTTCGGGCCAGGCTTCAGGGCCGGCACTATTGATGCGGGCGCGAATATCCTGAGGGGCAATGCGCACAACGCGGCTATCGGAAGCTTCAGCGGCGTGGGCCTCGCTGAGGACAAAATGAAAAAGCAGCGAGAGCAGATCCAAGCCTTGGGCTTCCTTGGACTTTTGTCGTGCGCTAGGCTCTAAAAGCTTGGGATCGAGCTCTAAGAGTTCCGAATAGGGAATTTTTGCCACATTGTGCAGAGCGCGGCGCATACGAGAGTCTTCCAGGCCTTGTGAGGGAAAGTTCCTAGTCAAAGCCTTGGGATTGTGCGCAAAAGCGTCCTGGTCCAAAGCTTCTTGCTCAGACCAGACAAGATGCAGCCGCGCATCGTGGTGCGAGGGCTGAGAAAAATGCTGCTGAACGCTTGCTTGAAGCGTAGGCGCAATTGTGGGCGTAACGACAGTGAGTGTGAGACTATCAGGTGTTTTTGCGGCAAGACGCAGGTCGTAGGCCCAAGGAGCGAGTTTGAGGCGCAGCCTCCCCTCTTCGCGGGCCAGCGCCAAAAAAGCGGGCGGAAGACGCGTTGGCAGCTGCCAGCGTGTGTCGTGGTCTGGCAGCTCGCAGAAAAGCTCCTGGCCTTTGCGTGTGATGCGGGTGATCTGGCAGGGATGGTCGAGGTGCAGGATGAGGCTTGTGGCGTGAGCGCTTTCCTCAGTGGTCACGGAAAAAGCGTGACTGCAAGGCGCGGGAGCGGCTAGGGTGAGGGCCAAAAGCAGTATTCGCGCCAGGCGGTGTAAACCGCTCTTGGCTCGTTGGCTGGCATTGGTTCTTTGAGGAAGCGTATTCATGTGCGAACACTGCGAAAAAAATGGCGACGGCAGGAACTCTACGGACACAAGAAGCTATGCACAGGCTGTGCCAAATCTCCAAGAGCCGGCGCACAGCGCTCAAAAAAACGCCCTACTGATTGCGCTTTTTGAGCTTTTCAATGAAGGTTGTGCGCTTCATGCCCAGATATTCGGCGGCGAGATTTTTGGCCCCTGAGGCTTTCTCCAGAGCCTGATCGATAATTCTTGTTTCGACCGTATCGAGGAAATCCTTAAGACTCATGCCAAGCTTTTCCAAATCCGCAAGCTCAGGCCAGGCAAAACCCTGTTTGGGCGTAGGCTCTGGGGAAGGCGTTGCGGCAGAAACTTTCGCCTGTGTCTCTGTGACCTCGGTCAAAGGCGTTTCAGAGGCTTCGATTTCCTCAAGGTCTGTGACCTGATTGAGAATCTTGTCCGGTAAATCACTGGGTGTCACCACATCGCCATCGGTCAGGATGCTCAGGCGCTCCATGAAATTTTCGAGCTCCCGGACATTGCCCGGCCAGGCATAGGCTTGAAGAATGCGCACGGTTTTGGGCGCAAGATCGAGGGGCTGGCGACCTTTTTTTTCGCAGAATTTGGTCAGAAAGTGTCTGGCCAGGAGAATGACATCCTCACCCCGTTCACGCAGGGGAGGAAGATGGAGGGGAATGACGTTGAGACGGTAATAGAGATCTTCGCGAAAATGACCGGCTTTGACTTCGTTTTCCAGATCCCGGTTGGTGGCGGCCACAATGCGCACATCGACTTTTTTGACACCTGAGCCGCCTACACGCTCAATTTCTTTTTCTTGCAGCACACGCAGGATTTTGACCTGCAAGCTGAGATCCATTTCACCGATTTCGTCGAGGAAGATGGTGCCACCGTCGGCGAGTTCAAAACGACCAGCACGGGAGCGAATGGCGTGGGTAAAAGCGCCCTTTTCATGGCCAAAGAGTTCGCTTTCCAGAAGTTCCTTGGGTATGGCGCCACAGTTAATGGGGACAAAGGGTTTATTGGCCCGGTTGCTATTGGCGTGCAGAGCCCGCACGAGCAGTTCCTTGCCGGTACCGGATTCCCCCGTAACCAGCACAGTACTGTCCGTGGGTGCTACTTTGCTCAGCATTTTAAAGACACCAGCCAGGGTGGTGCTCTGTCCAATGATGCCGCTTGTGTTCAATTCCATGGCTGTCTTCGCTCCGCTGGCTATTGCATACACTCTGAGAGCGAAAAGATCTAGCAAAATCTGAGCTTTTTCAGTATTTTTGACAGAGCATATCAAGGAGATACGTGTCGTTGCTTGTCACAAGCAAAAAAGCGGACTTTCGCAAGTCCGCAAAATCAAGAAGAGTATGGAGACGTTTTAGGCCAAATCGTTCATCAACAATGACAGCTCTGCCTTTTGGGTCAGCTCGGCAAGCTCGGCACTTTCTGCCGCATACTGTGTTGTTTCTACAAGACCCGTGTCTTCCTCGTCCTCAAGCCATTGATTGCTTTCTGCCTGGGCGGCTAGCGTCTCACGGCCATTGACACTTCCCTCAAGACCAAATTGTGCGGTCCACTCCGTATAGCTTGGGAAATTCTGGGCCAGGCTTGTCAGATCAAGATCGTCAAAGCGTGCCGTCTCCTCGCCTGTGGCTTTTTGGGCAAAGTTGTCCAGGGCAATGCGGCCGATGTGGAAACCGTCGGTGTGTTCGAGGATGGTTTCCCTGTCTGTGAGACTGGCTGTGGTTTTTTCTGTGCCTTGGGCATCATAGAAGGCAAGACCGGCTACCTTACCGCTTTCCTGATCAAAGAGCGGTATGACCTCGCCAGGCGTATCCACCTGCGGCGGATCGGGCTTGACATAGTCCGCCCGTGCGCCGTAGCTGCCATTGACCATGCTGCGTTCCCCGCTCTCTCGTTCTGCCTGCAATTGCTGCTGTGCCTGTGAAAGCTCAGGAATCGAGCTATTGTCCTTTGTCAGGTAATCCTGCCAGTTTTCGTATTGATACAGGGCTTTGGTGGCCGTCTTGAAGTCGCAGCCAGTCATGACCATAAACTGCGCAATGCAGGGCTTTTCAAGCTCCTGGCTCTTGGCAGCGCTCTCCTCCTCAAGGCTTGCCGACTCAGTCTGAAGCGCCAGCGTTTCTGTGGCGCAGCTTGCCTCCTTGCCGTTTTCCCCAAGGACGGCTGTCTCTGCCTGCGTCTCTACGCTTGCGCCTTGTTCTGCCTCTGTCAGAAGCTCGGCAAAATTGGCTTTGCTGCTTTGATTGGTTTGCTTGACCTGACTTGCTTCCAGCTCGTTTGGCGTCGCTACGGAGTATGTGCTTTCAATAGGCATATTTTCCCCCCCTGGGCTTGTTAGGCCCTAAAGAGCATATTCTGTGCCAGCAGCTGACAATGGCCCAAAGGCCAGTGCCAAGACGCTCTTGCAAGCCAAATATCCCTCTGCCGCCTTGAACAATCCTTTGCACAAACGCCCAAGGCGTAGACGTTTTTGTCATGAGCGCAAATGGCGTAGCGGCCAAAGACCGCTGCCAAGGCCTTTGCGCAAAAATCCCAATTATGGGCCTGCCCCAAGAGCACTCATGCCTTTATCCCTTTCTCTTCCCCCAGTACCGCTTGATAGCCTGCGCGCAACCTTGCTTGAGCAGATGAGGCCTGGTACCCGCCTTGCCCTTTCGGCGCAGACCGGAAGCGGCAAGAGCAGTCGCCTGCCGCTTTGGCTGCGTGAGTCGGGCTTCTGTGGCAAAGGCCGCATTCTTTTGCTTGAGCCAAGGCGGCTGGCTGCGCAGACCCTGGCCCATTACCTGGCAACGCTTCTTGGGGAAAGGCTTGGCTTTCACATTGGTCTGCGCATGCGGGGTATGACGAGAGTTTCAAAGGACTGTGAGATCGAAGTCGTCACTGAAGGCGTCCTGACACGCCTGCTTTTGGCTGATCAGGAACTGAGCGGTGTGAGCTGTGTGATTTTCGACGAGTTTCACGAGCGTTCCCTGGCCACAGATCTTGGTCTGACCTTGCTGCGCGAGATTCAGAAGGCGCTTCGGCCTGATCTGACCTTGATCGTGATGAGCGCAACACTGGATTATGATACGCTGCAAAACAAGCTTTCTGACTTCCGTCACCTCGCCTTTGACGTGCCAGGCTTTCCCGTTACGGTCTCCTGGCTTCCCCCTGACCAGGGCATCATCCCAGCCTCCCAGGCCTTTTGTCGCTATCTGGCTTCTGTGGTAGTGCGGGCTGTGCGCAACAGTTCGGGCACTCTCCTCGTTTTTTTGCCCGGAGCCAGTGAAATTGCGCGGGTAGCTGAAGAACTGCGCAGTGAGCTTGACCCAAGGATTCCTGTCTATGCCCTGACACGGCATAGTCCCCGATCTGTGCGCGAGGCCATTTTTGACCCTAAGGCGCCTTTGGCACGCCGCATCGTGCTCGCCACTTCCGTTGCCGAAAGTAGCGTGACCATTCCGGGGGTTGTGTGTGTGGTGGATTCGGGACTTGCCCGCAGACAGGTGCATGATCCAAACCAGGGACTGGATCGTCTGGTGACTGTGTCTGAAGCCTGGGCCAATATGCTGCAGCGTACCGGCCGCGCTGGCAGGACAGCTTCTGGCCACTGCCTGCGTCTTTTTTCCGAGGCACAGGCAAACGCTTTTCCCAAAAGCCTGAGCCCTGAAATCTTGCGCTCTGACCTCTCAGAGCTTGTGCTGGTTTTGGCGGCCATGGGTGTCATCAACTACGAAGCCTGCCTTGCCCTGCCCTGGCTTGATGCCCCGCCCAAGGGCAGCTTCCTGCGGGCACGCGACGTTTTGCAAAAACTGGGCGCCCTTGACCCAAAAGGACAGATCACGCCCCTGGGGGAGAAGGTAAACGCCCTTCCCCTGGCGCCGCGTTCGGCCCTGCTTGTGCTGCGCGGTCTTTCTTGGCAATGCCCGGAGCTTGCCTGTGTCTTAGCTGCCCTGATTGAGAATTTCTGGCGTCTTGCCCCAAAAGGCAGCGATATCTGGTCGCTTGTGGAAGATCTTGGCCAGAACCAAAAGGCCTTCCGTTTTGTCTTAGAAGATGCCCTGCGCCTGGCAAGACTGCTTTCGCTTCCCCCCAAGGATCTGCTGCCAAGGGCGTGGGCCAGCCAAAAAGACTGCGGAAAGCTCCTGCTTGAGGCCTGGCCGGATTTTTTGGCCATGCGTTTAGCTCTGCCCAACGAGGGGCAAAAGGCAGAGCGCATTGTCTATAAATTGCGCTCAGGCCATGAGGTTGCGCTTGCCGCAACGGATCCCGCCTCCCAGGCACCCTTTCTTGTGGTACCCTGTGTGCTGGGCAAGGCTCCGCGTGAGCGCATTCGCCTCTGTGCCGCCATCACGCCAGATGTCCTTGAGTCGTTTGTCAAAGGCCTTTGTCATGAAGAGCAGGAGACCTCGGTGACAGCCGATGGCTGTGTGCGCAGCCTGCTTGTGACAAAACTCGACGCGCTCGAATTACACCGCAAAAGCGTGCTTCCTTCCGCCCTGCAATGCCGCAAGGCCCTTGTGCAGCATCTGCAAACAAGCCGGCAATTGCCCCTGGGGACTCGTTGCCGCAACTGGCAGGCGCGCGTGCTTTTTCTGCATGGGGTTCTGGGAGCGCCCTGGCCCAAGCTTGATGACGCAGCGCTTCTGGAAAGCCTCGATACCTGGCTTGGACCGCTCTTGACAAAGCCGCTGGCGCTGCAAGAACTTACGGACACACGCCTTCTTCCCGCCCTACGCGCTCTCCTCCCCTATCAGCTGACTGCGACACTGGATACGCTCGCCCCTGAAAACTGGCTTTCGCCTGCTGGCACAAAGCATCCCGTGCACTACGCGGATCCTGACAAGGCGCCGTGGGTTGAGGTCAAGCTTCAGGCCTGTTTTGGCGTAGTGGCAAGTCCAAGGCTTGTGGATGGCCGAGTTCCCCTTATCCTGCATCTGACCTCGCCGGCCGGACGACCTTTGCAAATCACAAGTGACCTTGCCCACTTCTGGAGCCACGGCTATCAACAAGTCCGCGGTGAAATGCTCGGCCGCTATCCCAAACACCCCTGGCCAGAGGATCCGCTCAACGCTCTCCCCACAGCAAAACCCAAAAAACGCCTGCCCAAAAGCTGAAAGCCTTTGCCAGGGGAGATTCGCTTGAAAATCGTCAAAATCAAGCGTATTTTTGCTTTTCAAGAAAAAACCAAGCGTGCCCTACCATCAGTCGATCTTCTGTTGAGCAGGGCTTACGGGATTTGCTTGCCGGCAATGAGCTTCAACGATTTGGTAGCGGTAAGGCTACGTATTATTTGCGCTCAGATGCGCTCAACGTGAAGAGTGATAAGTAGGCCATTCCGTAACCACACAGTATTTCACGCAATAGCCTGCCACAGAGACCAAAAAGGCCAGATCGTTTTGCGACCTGGCCTTTTTGGTTCATTGCAACAGCAAGCTATTGCTGCATTTCCTGCATCAGTTCTCCCAGCTTTTGCGTCTGCACCGAGAGGTCAGAAATGGCCTGAGAGGCTTCATTCATAGCCTGTGCGGTCTGACCTGAGAGGGAATTGACCTCCATGACCGAACGGTTGATCTCTTCGCTGGCAGCCGACTGTTCTTCACTGGCGGCGGCAATGGCGTTGACCTGATCGGTTGTGGCCTCAACGTTGGCGACGATTTCCTCAAGGGCTGTGCCCGACTGCTGGGCAAACTGTGTCGCTTCTTCAAGGCGTTCCACAGCGCGGGTCATACCATCCATACTCTTTGTGGTGCTGTCCTGAATGGCCTTGGTGGCTTTGCCCACATCGGCTGTGGAGGCCATGGTCTTTTCAGCCAGCTTGCGCACTTCATCGGCCACCACGGCAAAACCACGTCCGGCTTCACCGGCTCTGGCTGCTTCAATGGCTGCGTTTAAGGCCAGAAGGTTGGTCTGATCGGCAATATCGCTGATCACGTTCATGATCTGGGAAATGCTCTGCGCGTGTTCGTTCAATTCCGTCATATCGTCTTTGAGTACCATGGAGGCTTTACGCATCGCCTCGATACTCTCCACCGCCTTTTTGACGACTTCAGCGCCGGCTTCCGCCTTTTCCCTGGTGGAGGCTGAGGCCTGGGCCGCCTGGGCCGCATTGCGGGCCACTTCCTGCACCGTGGAGTTCATCTCGTTCATGGCACTGGCCGCATCCTGCAGACGCGTGGCGCTTTCATTGGCACTGCGGTCTGACTGTTCAATCTGCGCAGCCAGTTGCGTGGAGGCCGAAGAGATGACATTGACCATCTGGCCCAGACGCTCGGCCACATTGAGAATGCGGCTCTGAGCCTGCTCAGTTTTGGTTCTGGCCTGATCGGCTTCAGCCATGGCCTTTTGCGCCTTCTGGGTTTCTTCCTGGGCCTTTTTGGACTCTTCGCGTGAGGAACGAATCATCTGCTTCAGGGATTCGACCATTTTCCGCAGGGCATCACCGAGGCTGCCCAGTTCGTCGTTGCGTGACACATCCAGGGTCTTTTCCAGATCGCCTGAGGCAACAGCCTGGGCAAAGTCGTTGGTTGTCTTCACGTCACGGGTCATGGAACGAATCACAAAGATGAGAATTAAGGCCACAATGATGGCGCTACCGAGCATCAGAACCAGGGTGATATTGCGGATATAGGAGACCTGGTCTTCAAGCTCTGTTTCATCCAGGCAGGACATGGCGATCCAGCCGCTCTTGGGTTCCTTGTAATAGGCGATGAGCCTGCGCTTGCCATTACTCGAATAATAGTCATTTTTCACGCCGCTGCTGCCGTTTGGCAGATTCTGCATCCAGCTCTGCTTCTCGAACATGTTCATGGTCTGGACCTTACTGTAGTCCGGGTGGGCAAGCATCAGACCACTTGAACTGTCCACAAGGTAGGTATAACCGGTTTTGCCGATAGTCACGCCGCCAATGGTGTCGGCAATCAGGCGCCGGCAAGGAAGAATGCCGTAGATCACGGCGCTGATCTTGCCCTGGCTGTTTTTGATGGATGTGGCCACCATAACGGCTTTGTCTTTGATGGAGCGGCTCTGAACAGGATCAGAGATGGTGGTGTTGCCCTGCATGGCCTCCTGGAAGTAACGGCGATCCCGCACATTGATCTTGCCCACTTCCGTGGGATTGGAACTGGCTAAGAGCAAGCCGTCTGGTCCAACCAAATTGATCTGAGCAAAGGCGTGATAGACGTCTTTAAATCCTTCAATGACATGTTGGGCATTCTTTGTGGCGTCTTCAAGGCTTAGGCCATTGGCGGGGGTTAGGCCGCTGAGATGATCGGCTAAGGGTTTGAGACGCGTCAGGCTGGACATGGCAATCACATTTTCTTTGTAGCTTTCGGCCGCGTTACTGATGTTTTTGGCCAAAATGGTGTTTCCGGCATTGAGCATCGCCAGCGTGTCTTCCTCGAGTTGGCCGATCACCATTCTGGAAAGCAAAAGAGCGCAGGCAAGCATCAAGACAATGAGCGCGCCCAGGCTTGGGAGCAAGAGCTTGTTTTGCAGATTGAGTTTCATCAAAGACTCCTCTGTCAGCAGAGAAAAATGAGGGAAGTGGAAAACACGCGTACTCTATGCTTTTCGTGCAGTATTACAAAATTATTAGGTCTGGCGAAGAGAAAATGGCTCATGCCAAAAAAAACTGCACACGGCAATTGTTTGAGACTTTGGGCTTGCCAAGCCCCCTTTTTCGGAGAGATGGCCGAAGCGTCAAGGAGTGAGAGGCCTTTCCTTGACCAAGTGGAGCATATTTTTCCATTGCTTTTTTAACACGCTATGATACAAAGCAATAGGCAGGATAGGTGGGAAAAATCGACTCCCTTTTGCTGTGCGCACGTTTCCGACGAGACCAGCATTTTGCTTTTGAAACCTCTCTCCCCCTTATTGGGGTGTGCCGAAGAGAGGTTTTTTGTGCCCGCATGGGCCATCGGAAGGCTTGATGAACGATATTCTCTGTGTGAGCCACATACCGTCCTTTGTTGTCCTTGGCGACAACGAGCGAGATCTGCGTCAACTGCAGAATATTTTTCTGTCTGAAGCGACGCTTTTGGGTTTTACCAAGACCGGCGCGCTGATGGAATGGCTTGAGGACAACGACGCTGATCTCCTTTTGCTGGATTTTTCCCGCCTGCATGAAGAGGTGGAAAAACAGACACTGCTAAAGCGCGTGAGGGCCATTCGCAACATGGCCCGGGTGCCTGTCATTCTCTTCACTGACGCCATAGACGCGGCCAAGGAAGAACATTTTTTGCACTCCGGTGCCAAGGAATATCTGTTAAAACCCTTCTTTCCCGACGTTGTGCGCAGTCGCGTCAATCACGTCCTGCGCTATGAATATTTGCACAATCATCTGACCCAGGAAGTTTCACATCAGGTCGCCCTGGCGGAAAAACGCCTGGCCGCCGGCCGCAGACTCTTTCAGGAGATGGTCTTGGCCTTGGCCAAGACCATTGATGCCAAGGATCGTTACACCTCGGGCCATTCCGAGCGTGTGGCCGATTATGCCAGAAGTATCGCCGAACGGGCGGGAGAGCCCAAGGAAACCCTGGAAGAAATCTACTATATTGGTCTGGTGCACGATATCGGCAAGATCGGCATTCCCAAGAACATCATTGACAAACCCGGCCGTTTGACGGACGACGAATATACGGTCATTCAGTCCCATACGATCATTGGCGCAAGCATTCTCCAGAATATCGATGAAGTGCCCTGGTTTGCCATCGGTGCCCACTACCATCACGAGCGCTATGACGGTCAGGGCTATCCCCAGGGCCTCAAGGGAGAAGAGATTCCCAAACTTGCCAGGATCATTGCCGTGGCCGATGCCTACGATGCCATGACCTCATGCCGCAGCTACCGCAGCGCCCTGCCCCAGGATATGGTGCGAGCCGAATTGATCAAAGGCCGTGGCCATCAGTTTGATCCCTACTATGCTGATATCATGATCTCGATGATCGACGAAGACCCTGATTACAGCATGCGTGAACAGACATCCCTTGTCACTGCCTAACGCTTCTTCCAGTCTCCACTCTCCCCGCATCTTCCTTTGCGTGTTTGCTTGCCACTTCCATCCTTGACCTCATGCTTCGAGAGAGCCTGTGTCTGACGCAACGCTGGTCATTGCCCTTGAGCAGATTGCCCTTGGGCCTTCCCTGCAAGACAATCTTGCCCATTGTCTTTTGGCGCTGCGCCGTGCAGCGGCCAAGGGGGCGCGCGTGGCCGTGCTGCCTGAAGCCTGCATGCGGCCTTTTGGCTTGCCCTTGCCCAAACTTAGCCAGCAAGCCTCTACGGCGTGGACTGCTGCCCTCAGCGCTTGCGCCCGGGATCTTGGCCTTTTGGCCATTGTGGGCCTTTTTCGCCGACAAGGGCCTGATTTTTACAATACCCTGCTGGTCACAGGCGAGCATCTGACCACAGGCTACGACAAAACCCACCTCTACGATGCCTTTGGCTTTCAGGAATCAAAAACCACAGCGGAAGGTCGCAACTGTCTGATCCTGGACCTTGGAGCGTTTTCTCTTGGCCTTGCCCTCTGCTATGATCTGCGCTTTCCGGAACATTTCCTCACCATGGCGGCACAGGGTGCCAATGTCATGATCGTCTGCGCCGACTGGGGGCAGGGAGTCAACAAGCTCGAGCAATGGCGCCTGCTCTGCCAGGCGCGTGCCCTGGACTGCACAAGCTACGTTCTGGCCTGCGGCCAGGCTGAAAATCACCTCGCCTCGGGCTTTGGCCTTGGCCACAGTCTTTGGGTTGAGCCAAACGGGAAGATCCGCCAGGAACTTGGGGAAGAAGAAGGGGAAATTGTGGCCAGGCTCGATCTTGAGGCGCTTACGCAAGCGCGAAAGGCTTTGCCTGTTCTGGCCTGGCGCGAAACCCATCCGGCTTTTACGCCAGGGCTACGCCGTCATGCCTTGCCCTTCTGCCCTCAAAAAGGTCTCGTTTGACGGGGCCTTTTTTCACTCTTCTTGCAGTTTGGGCAAGTACGTGTCACAGCGCTCTGGCAGGATATCGTTGACGTGCACGTTCTGAAAGGTGATCTCGACACTATCACCATTGGCTTCCAAAAGCTGGATTTTGCGCAGGCCTCCGTCTTCACGGTTAAAGAGCGCGTCAATGCGCGAAAAATAGGTTTGGCGATGGGGAATGAGGCGCAGGGCGTGGGAATTGTTGCGCAAGAGGGAGACGGTGTAGTTGGCCAGTAAGGTGACGGGATTGGCGCGCAACAAGGCAAAGGTATGCTCGGCCACAGCGACTACGACATTTTGTCCGGGCACACGCGCCACAAAGGTTTTTCTGGGATTGTCCTGCCAGAGGTGCCCCTGGCCATCGCGAAAAATAAAGCCTGAGACAAGCGGTTTGGTATAGGTAAAGAGCAAGGCATCGCTTGGCTTTGGGGCGTTTTCTGTCGCTGCCATCTCAGGGCTTTCGGCCACGGCAGGGGCTTTCCGCAAGCAAAAATAGCCCTGGGAGTCTAAACTGCGATTGAGCACGGCGACGCGCTTGACCTGGACAAAATTGGCCGACATGGTGTGGATGGCCTGATTCTGCTCCGCCAGTTTCTGCAAAAACTCCACGACGTCTTCGTTGAACTCAAAAGCCCGGGCAGGGGTGAGGCAAAGCAGTGTGCCAAGAATGATCAGCAGGGCAAACGGCAGATGTCCAAACATCACTTTTCTCCAAAAATCGCAGGCTAAGGGCATAAGGAAATGGCGTCAGGATGAAGCCGCTATGCTACACTCGCAGACTATGAAGGGCAATAGCTGAAATGAACGTGTTTGTCAGGCCTGTTTGCCTTTCTCAAGCCTCGTCTGCCTCTCTATCAAGAAAAAGAATATCGATTTCAATAATTTACACAGCTTAACCAAGTTTTGCTTTGAGCTTGTGTCATAGTTTTTTGCGCCAATGGATCAATATCCTTGACTTTTTTTCTTTTTTGCCGGCCAGAACTCGAGCAAGAAGCCTTACGACATTGACGAATCTGACCAATTTTTGTATATCACTGATGAACTTCTCGCTGGTCGGACAATAATTTTTCTCTATATCCCGCCTGGATAAAGGGCAAAGGCCAAGGTACGGTTTGTGGCGCAGGGTCGAGCGCAAACGCTTCCCCAAGAGCCCTTATGGCGTAAGCCAAAACGAAGGCTGTGCCTTTGCTTTTTTGGGGAAACTCCCCCAAGGAGGATCAGTTATGGCCAAAGTTGGTATCATTCGCTGCCGGCAGACAGAGGATCTCTGCGGTGGCACTTCGGATTTTCAGTTTGCGGCCAAGGGGAAGGGTGCTTTTGAGCCCTTTGGCGCCTGTGAAGTCGTGGGCTTTGTCAGCTGTGGCGGTTGCCCTGGCAAACGCGCCGTCGCCAGAGCACAGATGTTGAAGGATCGTGGTGCCGAAGTCGTTGTCCTGGCTTCCTGTATTACCTTGGGTACGCCCCTGGGCTTTCCCTGTCCGCATAAGGATCTGATGCTGAGCGCGATTCGCCGCAAACTGGGGGATGGCGTGCCTGTGCTGGACTATACGCATCCAGCACCCAAGAAATAAGAGCGCCTTGGCGTGGTCCTTCTGGCAGCGCTTGTACCCGGCAGATCTGCAGAAGTCCTGCTTTGAGAGGACTGCCTATGGGGTTTTGTCCGTAAGGGATTGCCCTGAGGGTCTCAGAGGTCTCCGTCTGGATCAAATCTGACATATCAATTCTACTAAAATCGCCTCGACACGCTGATCAAAAGCCTCGAAACGCTTTCTGCCAGAAGCGCAGAGACTTGCCAGCAAAAGCCTTTGCGCACAAAAGATCGTAAGGAGGCCATATGCCCGAAAGCCCAGCTCTTCCTCAAAGCGTGCTCGACGCTTTCCATCTGATGTGGGATAGCTTCCCCGAGCCCGTGCAGCTTACGCACAAAAGTCGCAAAATTCTGGCGGTCAACAAGGCTGCGGCTCGTTTTGGTCTCAGCCCTGGACTTTTTTGCAATCAGCTAGGAAAACCTGAACAGCACAAAGGCTGTAAGGCCAATCTCTGCCTCTCCACAGGTACGCCACAGTATGTCTCCGTCCAGAAAGAGCAGCGAGAAGTCATTGCTTTTTGGCTGCCCATAGAAGGCTTTGAGGATTTCTTTGTCCATTTCGGCGTAGGCTATAGCCTGAACTATCAAACAGGTGAGAAGATCGTCCCGTAAGCCAAAACATGGCCTGGCCAGTCCCTTTCGAACGTTTGGACAAGTATGCTTTCGCCCAAAGGCAAGATGTGTCTGCCTGTGCCAAAACTGGCCTGAGTGTTCGCGAGTGGCTTTTCTAGGCTACGCACAATGCGGCAGATCGGCCAGGATCAAAGCCTGCGCCTGGCTTAGGCGTAAAGCGTATGGCCATCTCTGGCAAGCAAGGTTGCGTGTGTGATTTCAAAACATTGGCAGAGTTCACTTTCAAGCAAGGAGAAAAGCAATGCATGTGCTGATGCTCAACGGCAGTCCCCATCCCCATGGCTGCACGTATACGGCCCTTTCCTGTGTGGCAGAGCAGCTCGCCAAGCACGATGTTGGCAGCGAGATTGTGCAGTTGGGAACCAAGCCGGTCACTGGTTGTCTGGCCTGCGGCAAATGCGCCAAAACCGGCTACTGTTTTTTCAAAGAAGACGGCGTCAATGCATTTATCGACAAGCTCAAGAAGGCCGATGGCCTTGTGGTTGGTTCACCCACCTACTATGCGGCTCCCAACGGTGCCCTCTGTGCTTTTCTGGACCGCGTCTTTTTCATGAAGAGTGCTCCCTATGCCTTTAAGCCGGCCTGTGCCGTGGTCAGCTGCCGGCGAGGCGGTGCCAGCGCCAATTTTGATCGCCTGAATAAGTACTTCACGATCAACCGCATGCCCGTGGTTTCCTCACAGTATTGGAACTCCGTGCACGGCAATACGCCTGAGGAAGTCCGTCAAGACGCCGAAGGTCTGCAAACCATGCGGACCCTTGCCGATAATCTGGCGTGGCTGTTGCGCTGCATCGAAGCTGGTGCCAAGCAGGGCATTCTTCCTCCGGAAAAAGAAGACTGGATTGCGACAAACTTTATTCGCTAACGACTATCACAAGACCGGTGCTGGGCATTGTTAACGCGTTCTCTGGGAATCTTGCCGAAAACCGATCAAGGAGTGTGTTATGGATAAGCCTGAGAATTCAGCAGCCCTGGATGTCATCATGAGCCGTCGCAGTGTGCGGGCCTTTACCTCAGAAGAAGTTTCTGATGAACAGGTGGAAAAGCTGCTGCGTGCGGCCATGGCCGCTCCCAGTGCCGGCAATGCCCAGCCCTGGGAATTTGTGGTGATCCGTGACAAAGCCCTGCTTGACAAGGTGCCTGCCATCAATCCCTACGCGGCCTTTGCCCCGAAGGCTTCTGTCGGCATTTTGGTCTGCACAGATCCCGAGTACGAAAAGTTTCCTGGCTATTGGATTGAGGACACCTCAGCGGCAACGGAGAATCTTCTGCTGGCAGCGCACGCTCTCGGCTTAGGTGCCGTCTGGACTGGTGTGTACCCTGACAGTCAACGCGTCTCAGCCTTTCGAGCCCTTGTCCAGACGCCTGAGCGCATCATCCCCATGGCCTTCATTCTGGTAGGATACCCCCAAAGCCTTCCCAAGCCAGCAGACCGTTTTCTCTCAGAGCGCATTCATCAAAATACCTGGTCCTCATAACCGCAGAGCAGAGCTTATGGCGAACTCTCTTGTGTTTTGCCTTGTTAGCTTGTTCGCCCTTTGGGCGTAAGACCTTGATCTGCACGTAACCAAGAAAAAAGGCTTTGCGCCATGGAGAGACACAAAGCCTGAGTGCAAGAGTCAAAACGCAATGCTTAGAGATTTGCGCCTGTGGCATAGGCGCGGGCGCAAATCTCTGGCTGTTGTTCAACAGGGATCTCATTGGTTCCCGTAGTCACCGTACCGACCCAGGTCATGCCCGTAAAAGAGCACATCTTCTGCAAAATCAGCTCAAGTCCCTCACGACCATCGTTGGAGGCTGGCTGGCCACTGGTCATCACGAGCATGAGTTTTTTGCCGGCGAAGAGGCTTTGTTCTTTTGCGGCAGCAAAGGGCAAAGCAAAAAAACGGTCAATGGCGTTTTTGAGTGGACCGGCAAGATTCCACCAGTACAGAGGACTGGCAAAAATCAAAAGGTCAGCCTGCGCAATCGCCTCATAGATCAGGCCCATATCGTCTTTTTGCACGCAGCCTTTGGCTTTGGGTTTTTTACAAGCCATACAGCCTTTGCACGGACGGATATCGAGGTCAACCAAATCGAAGCGCTGGCAGATGTGACCACGGCTTTGGGCGCCTGCCAAGACGTGTTCCAAAAGGTGTGCGGTATTGCCTTGTTTGTGAGGCCCGCCAAAAAGCGCACAGATCTTCATGTTTCTTTTCAGCGTTTTTTCCCGCTCATGCCTGGCTGGGAGAAACGCTGCCTCCTTGTTTTCTCTTTGTTCGGAAAAACAAACCTACCATAAAAGATGTCATGATCCGCTGTCAAATATCCTTTCCATTCCCAGATTTTTGTATCGCCTTGCTTTCTCGCGGCTCAAAACCCAGCCCCAGCAGCATCCCTTGATAAGCCTTCCCGTGCTTTTCTCCCACAGACTTGTTGTCTATTGTCGCACACCGCTATGGAACTCTTCGGACAAACAGTCATGGAAAAGAAGGCCACTGCTGACACGGTGTTTTGCGTAAGCGTGGAATTTTGTGTTTTCGCAGCCTTTCAATTTCGCGCCTTGTTGTTGAGCAAGGGGACTGTCGTCGAGCCCGAGCCGACAAGGGCAAGACCCGGGCATGAATCCAGCGGCGTGAGGGGGCATCCTGAAGACCGAAATCACTGCCCTGTGGATTGAGGAAAAGGAAGGTCTGGACTTTCTGCCCCGGCACGGCGGCAGGCTTTCAGCGCTTTGAAAACGCCATCTTCTTTGCTGACGCCCTGTGCCCGGAATACTCTGATACTGGATTTTCTACAACGTGAGATGCGACGGCTTCTCTCTGGCGCCGAAGAAAACGCCCTGCCAGTCGCCAGCGATTACGGAGGATAGCTAGATGGAACGATCTGAGCTCGAGCACATATCCGTCCTGCCCGGGGACTACGTCCTCTTTAGGACGACCTGCGCCTGTGGAGACTGCTCGCATTCTCTCACGGTGTCTGTGGAAAAGGATGTCGTGGACTTCAAGGACTCGAAGTCCGTTGGCGTCGAAATCGAGATGTTCTTTGAGACGCAGTGGAACGACGGGCATCCGTGGGAGAGCGCCGTCCTCCACCTGGAGGACGGTGCACCGCTGACGGAGCGGGCGGCCGCCCGCCTGAAGAGCTTCTTCGCGTGGATTCCGAAACTGCGGAAAAGAATTGCGACGGCCTGCCGCATCCTCTTCACGGGGAGCTTCAGGACGGACGAATCGTTCCTCTTCCGTTCGGGCGAGCAGGCCGAGGCCGTGCTCAAGGCCATGGCCGACGCCGTCGAGTCGTTCAGAAACGGCGAGAAAGAGATCGACGCACTCTGCGAGCAGAACGGGAACATCGTCAGGTCTCGGCAGATTGGGAGCTGAGAGCATGAGCGAAATCAGCGAAGTCATCACAGACACCTGGAAGGACCTGTCTTCCGGCTTTTCGCCTGATAAGCCGCGTTACGTCCTCACGGGCATCCACGGATGCAGGCGGACTCGGACGGACTGAGGCGGAGCGGGGAATCAGGAAAAAAGAAAGTCCGTCAAGGTCTTACGGACTCTGACGGACTGATATGGACGGTATTTGGTGCCGAAGGGGAGACTCGAACTCCCATGCAGTTGCCCGCACTAGACCCTGAACCTAGCGTGTCTACCAATTCCACCACTTCGGCGTAGACCTGTACCTACGTCAAAAAATAGGCTTTGGCAAGCCCTTTTGCCTTTTCAAAGAACCTGGAGTCGGCAGCTTGACGCTCATTGCCAGATGGGGCAGAAATCGTTTCTTGTGCCGGACACTCAGATGCGAAGGCATAGCAATCCCAACGGCAAAGGAACGTCTGTTATGGAATTTTTCAGCAAACTTTTTTTTCAGCACGGTACGGTACAAACAGTCCTTGTGCTTTCCATCACCATTGTCCTGGGGATCCTCCTTGGACGGATACGCATTGCCGGTGTGCGTTTTGGCATCGGCGGCATTTTGTTCAGCGGCATCCTTCTTGGGCATTTTGGTTTTTCCCTGGATCCCAGAATTCTGCATTTTGTGCGTGAATTTGGTCTGATTCTTTTTGTCTTTGCCATAGGCATGCAGGTCGGCCCTTTTTTTGTGGAATCGCTCCGTGATCAGGGCTTGAAACTCAATGGCATGGCGATCTTCATTGTGCTCTCAGGTGCCCTTCTGGCCGTTGTCCTCTACACGCTCTTTGGCCTTTCCGTGCCCCAGACAGCTGGCATCTTTGCCGGTGCCGTGACCAATACGCCGGCCCTGGGTTCTCGTCAACGGCTCTACGGACACGGCAGCGGAAGGCCTGCGTGTCATTGCCATGGCCTACGCGGTCTGCTATCCCTTTGGCATTTTTGGGATCATTCTGACCATGATGCTCATCAAGGGCCTCTTTCACATTCAGATGGACCAGGAAATAGCCAGTGTGTCCGAACAACAGCGCAATAAATACCCTCCCCTCTTTGACCGCACCTTGATTGTCGGTTCTACAGAACATATCGGCAGCAAAATCTGCGATCTCCCGGGTCAGGGCCAGGACTACGTGGTGGTCTATGTTCATGACAAAGAGGGGTCGATCATCCCTCTCAACGAGCAGGCCCTGCTAGCATCTGATATGCGGCTGCACGTCTGGGGTTCTGAAGCGAAACTGGAAGAACTGGCCAAGCTCATAGGCGCTCTCGATGCCGATAAGATCAGCCCTGGCGCAGGCCCCCTGTCGACGCGCTCGTTTCTGGTCTCGACCACAGAGGTTTTGGGAAAAGCGCTGCGCACCCTGCAGCGCAAGCTGCGTCAGGAACACGGCATCGCCATAGCCAGTGTCACGCGCAGTGGTATTGAATCGCTCCCTTTTGGCCATATCAAGTTGCGCCTTGAAGACAGAGTCACTGTTGTGGGCACAGAAGAGGCCCTGAAAGCGGCGCCAAAGATTTTCGGCAATTCGCGCCGTGCCTTGGGCAAGGCTCAGGTTTTACCGCTTTTTCTGGGGATTTTCCTGGGCGTGCTCGTGGGCAGTCTCCCGCTCACCGTTCCTGGCTTACCCACAGGTGTGAAACTGGGTGTGGCCGGCGGTTCCCTGGTTATGGGGATTGTCCTTTCCCGTGTGCATCATTTTGCCGGGCTGACCTGGTATATGACAACGGGTGCCAATCTGCTCTTGCGTGAAATGGGGATACTGCTCTTTCTTGGCTGCGTGGGGCTTTTTGCGGGTAAGGATTTTGTGCAATCTGTTCTCAACGGCGGCGTACTCTGGATGAGTATGGGGGCAATAATCACCTTTGTGCCGCTTTTTTTGGCCGCATTGCTCTGCCGAGTTCTTTGGCACATTGATTATCCTGCCATTTGCGGCTTATTGGCTGGCAGTATGACCGATCCGCCGGCCCTGGCCTTTTCCATGCAGTATCTTTCGACCAATCTGCCGGCATCGAGCTATGCTACGGTCTATCCGCTGACCATGATTCTGCGTATCCTCGCAGGGCAACTCTTGATTATCTTTTTATGTGGTTTGTCATAGGGCAAGAAGGCTCGCTTGGTGCGAGAAGCTTGCTTGGTAAGGTAGGCTGAGAAAAGAGCTCCTTTTTCAAGCAAGATCCGGATAGCAAAAAAATTCTTGCCAAAAGTTGCGACTTGACGTAAGTAATACAGCGCGCCGAAGTGGTGGAATTGGTAGACACGCTAGGTTCAGGGTCTAGTGCGGGCAACTGCATGGGAGTTCGAGTCTCCCCTTCGGCACCAAACAAGAAATCCAAAATAGTCTCTAGCAGGCCGAAATCACGAATAACGAAGTGATTTCGGCCTGATCTTTTTGTCTCGCAAAAACAAACTGCCGAGGTGGACAAGCACAAAAATCGTTGGAAAAATTGCCGGTACCCCTGATTATCCGATTGGTGGACGGTTTACGTCTTCCGTTCGCTCAGTACCAGCCAAACAGGGTTTTTCCCCCGTCCAAAGCGCGTATTCGCAGCATGTCCTCGTTGTGCAGATGAAAATCGAAAATATCGAGGTTTTCCCTCATCCTTTCCCTGTGAGATGATTTAGGAATCACGGAAATGCCCAATTGAATCAGATACCTCAGGGCGATCTGCGCCGGAGTCTTGTTGTAGGCGAGACCGAGGGCACGGAGAACGGGATTGCTGAAGAAATCCTTTTTCCCGGCGGCAAAAGGACTCCACGCCTGCATGTGCGTACCGCGCTTTTTCATTACCTCAAGCAGCGCCCTTTGCTGAAAGAAAATGTGGGTCTCAACCTGATTGACCGCCGGAATCACCATGCAGGCATGCAAAAACGCTTCGTAGCGGGATACGTTGAAATTGGAGACGCCTATGGCTCTGAGCCGTCCGGCCCGGTATGACTCTTCCAGCGCGGAATACATTTCTTCAGCTTCCCGGTACGGCTCATGAATCAGCAGCAGGTCAATGAAGTCGAGTTGCAGGGCGTTCAGCGAGGCTTCAATGCCCTGCTTCGCTCCTGCATAGCTTGCCCTTGACCGGTACAGCTTGGTGGTGACGAACAGTTCGCCGCGCGACAAGCCGCTACACCTGAACGCATGCCCCACTTCACGCTCGTTGCCGTACATTTGCGCCGTATCGAACAGGCGGTAGCCCAGCTCAAGAGCTTCCAGCACGCAGCGTTCGCAATCCCTGCCGCGCAGCCCATAGGTTCCGAGGCCAAGCAGAGGCATGTTCACACCATTGTTCAATGCAAGCCTATCCATAGCTGTTCTTCTTATATCTCTATTATCGACAATCCGAGGTCTCTTGCATCGTCTGTTATGCTGTAAACGGTTTCACGCCTGCTACAGCATCCTTAGGTTGGATTTGGTGATCACCATTGTCAATATCTACCATACGGTAACGGTCATTGCCCATGCCCAATTCCTTCATATAGGTAAGCTGGCGAAAGCCGTGACGGCTGCTCATGCGCTCTACCATGGCAGCGCGATCCTTTTCAGAGAGAGCCATCACCAAATCCACTGAAGCGTAATCTACCGACAGAATGTCCAGCGAGGCCACAATGCCAATATTCGGCGTCACCACAGGCTCGGCACGTACGCCTTCACCCTGAAAGCTGGAAAATATTAACTAGTTACAGCTGGTTACTCCCAGCCTTTCAAGGAAAAAGTTGTCTCGCGCTGTGATCTCTGACGCCCAACGCGATTGTCCCTTGGGACTTTTTACAGTCATTTCGTATCTACAAT
>JAILPJ010000017.1 GCA_024699605.1 Desulfovibrio sp.
AAATATGCAAAACTTTTATTAATAAGCTTGATAATAATTTGCAATCTCTATTTTATAACAAATTAAACATAATTATTGTTAACAACTACTGCGTACTTCCTATAATTATATTCATATTATAGTAAATTGCTATCCATTTAGGTGATTGCAGCCAATTTTTGTAAAAAATGCCTTAAATCGCCAGTCAGAAAAAAATTGTCGTAAAGTTCAATTGCAAGTAATTAGTGTTCTTGATAAGATATCTCATGTGTTAGGAGGTTGTCGCTAGGAGAAGAAGGCCACGAGACTCTTTTCTCGACTTTCGACATGGCAACTCCACTTGAAAATCATTGATTTTAGCTCGTTAGCTGAAAACTGGCTTTCCCTGGGTGCGCGAATCAATTAAGATGACAGAAAACCACAATATGCAGGTTTTAGAGATATTGACCGTGTTTGAGTATTATGCCAGCATCTTATAGTGATTTTGTAGTACTGCCCCTGTTTTGATACCAGCAACATAGGCTGATATCGTATATGGTATGCCGTATGCCAGGATTCACTATACGTTTTACAATAAATTTTGTTTTATAGATGTAAGTCACTCGTGAGCATCTATAAATACTAATTTAGTAAATTTTTTTGATGTACTAAGTAAAAAAATAACAGCATAACTTACTATTTTTTGCCAGGTAATGACGATAATAAATATTAAACCGATGTTTTAATTTATTAGAAATGGCGTTTCGGAAGATTTGACGTCTAAAAACCGACTTCCCATGCTGCACTTTTCATATTTCGGCTTAGTCGAAAGCCAAGCTCTTTTTTGTGATATTTCTAAAAATTCATTTATTGAAAGCAAATTTCATTTTGAGTTTTATTAGAAAGTTTTCAGGATGATAACTGTAATTTTCTTCCAGCAAATCGACACAGAATAAAAGGATTTTACATGGATGAGCCTTTTATTGTTTTTTTACATGGTTCTTCTTGGAATAAAACGCTCTCTTGTGCCAGAAATCTTTTTCGCGCTATTCCGGACGCCCACATTTTCGCCTTTATTCCAGAACATGCCTGCCTCGATAAGATAGAATCTTTTCTTTGTCCCATCCAGCTTCCTAAAGGAGTCTCTTGGAGAGTTCTCGCTAACGCCCTTTTTCCTCAACTTGCCAAGGATTATCCTGATGCGTTGCTGCTCCTTTGGGATTCTTCCTTTACGCTTCATGCAGGTTCGATCATGGACCTTCGCAAATCACTTTTTACTGGCCATATTGCAGCCGCAGCACCTGTCTGGGTGAGGCCTGGAATTGGTAAGGTGGAAACCTGTCGTGTCCTGAATTTAGGGCTCGCAGTAGATAGTCAGTTATTTTTGCATTCCCTGCATGAGGGGATCAGAGAAACACATTATTTGACAAAGCGGCCTCGCCTCTTTCAAATCGCCTTTGATCACGTTCTCTTGGTTCGCTTGGCTGATTGCTTGCGTATAGGCGGATTCCCTGAAAATTTGGATGAAGAACTTGCCTCGCTGCATCTTACCCTGACACTTCACCGGCAGGATAAAACTTTCGTTGCGGTCTCTCCGACTGTCCGAGTTCTGACTGAGTATCCGTTTTTCTCTTTAGCCTTGCTAGGTCTTTGGAACAGCCAGCAGCAACGAGGACGCCTTCCTCCGAATCTCCTCGTTCCTGATTATCACTCCCTTCTTGCTGCTGATGGCATGTCCCTTCGTATTGATTCCTGGCTAAATGAAGGACCTGGAGATGAAGTTGAAACGAGTGATACACTAAACAACTGGGAAAACGCATGGCTGCGTTATCGCCTTTTCCCCAATCCAGAAAGGCTCATCTCCTTTTTTACACACGCAGAGGAGGCGGAGCAAAAACGACTATTGTCTCTGTGTCAAGCTTACCCGTATTATTTGCCTAAAGCCCATACCTGGTATCTCTCTTTAGCTAGTCGCATTCTGCATTTTGCAAAGAATGCTTCCTGTCCACAGCTTGAAGAGGATCTGGCGGCTTGGGAAGATAAAAGTACAACCTTTTGTAAGCGGATTCTTCCTTCCGGAATGAACGCATTACGTTCGCTTGGCTTCTATTCCGCAGGTTTTGATTTTGTGGCCTCAGCTTATGATGCGTGGCAGGAACTCGTTGAACCGACCTTGCCTTCTGTGGAATCTCTTGATGTTGGTCCGTCCTTTCCGCCCATTTCCGTCCTTATGCCTGTGTATAATCCTGATCCTGACTATTTCAGGGAAGCCATTGAATCGCTCTGTGCTCAAACCTATGGAAATTGGCGGCTTTGTATGGCTGATGATGCCTCTTCAGCTGAGGGAACAAGAGATCTCTTAGATGCATTTCTTGCTCTCGATAACCGGATCAGTTGCACGTTTCGCACGCAAAATGGGCATATTTCTCGAGCAACGAATTCAGCTTTGGAGCTTGTCAAAACACCATATTGCTCCTTTATGGATCAGGATGATCTTCTCGCCCCGACCGCTCTCGAAGAGACAGCAAAAACCTTAGCAGCTCATCCGGCATTCCGATATGTATTTAGTGATGACGATCATATTGATAACACAGGCCTTCGTCGAACCCCCTATTTTAAAGGGAATTGCGATTGGCAAATACATGGAACTGGCCATCTTTCAACACTTGAGACTCAACTCATACGAGAGGTGGGGGGACTACGGCCAGAATGCGATGGCGCTCAGGATTACGATTTTTGCCTCAGGGTTCTTGAACATATTTCACCAGCTAACATAGGACATATCCCCCGAATTCTCTATCACTGGCGTATTCATCCCGGTAGTACAGCAGGAAGTATTGGTGCTAAACCCTATGTTATTGCTGCAAGGAAGCGGGCAATTGAAGAAAGCCTTGTACGACGAGGTGTATCAGGTGAAATTTGTGATGTTTTTGGAAAACGATTCCAAAGCGTTCTTTTGCATCCTAATCCTGCGCATAGAGTTAGTGTAATCTTTCTCGCTACATCAGCGAAGATGTCTTCTTCGCTTATGAAAAGTCTGACTTTTTTTGGCTCGACTTTGAACGAAGTGTTTTGGCAGCCATTGGCCGAAGATGTCAAAGCTCCTCATATGCTTTCAGCCTTTTTGCAAGGACACTGCCCGAATGCCTCTTTGCAAAGCCTTTCCTTTATGGGGTATTCTTGGCAAAAAGTCTGTACCAAAGCCGCAGAGAGGGCAACTTCTGAAACGCTGCTTTTTTTATCAGCTTCATTGATTCCCAAAACATTCTGTCGTCCGGAGCAACTGGCTTTTCTTGCGCAACAAGAAAATGTGTCACTTGTGAGTGGCACTGTCTATCAAAAGGATCTTATTTGGGATTTGGGTGCTTTTCCTGATATTGTCGGACGTCCATTTCCTTTAGCGCGTGGACTTGCTTTATCGGATTTACCTCATGTGCTAACAGGGACAATGCTCTTTTCGCACAGAAGC
Source organism: Desulfovibrio sp. (assembly GCA_024699605.1). Classification (GTDB taxonomy): domain Bacteria; phylum Desulfobacterota; class Desulfovibrionia; order Desulfovibrionales; family Desulfovibrionaceae; genus Desulfovibrio. The sequence continues at coordinate 3,428 of JAILPJ010000017.1, forward strand.
CTCGGTGGCATAGGAAAAGTCATTTGCACGGCAGTTGCAAGATCATCGTTTCTGGCTATAGGAGGTTTTTCTGAAGAGATGGGAAATTTTGCGCAGATAGACTATGTTTTGAGAGCTGAACACGCAGGAAGCATTGCTCTGACTACACCTTGGGGCGCTTGGGAAACGGACATAAACGACTTTGAGGATAAAGAAAAAATTTCCCCACAAAAGTTTTGTGCTGTTTGGGGGAAAAAGATAGCTACTCACCCCTTGCGACACCCTTTGCTGCATGCTGCAGAAGATAATGGATGGGCGCTTTTGTAGTAGGGTACATTGCTTTTATTTTTTATAGTTAGCGAGCAAAAGACTACACACAATCATAGTTTTTATTAAAAAACCTTGAGATTTGACTAATTTAATTAAAAAACAATTGCTAAAAATAATTTTTTCCCGTTTTAATGAGCTGTGTATTAGGATTGATACTTTTTAAGATTAATACAAATAAAATTAAAAAATATTGGCTATAAATTAACAATAGACGAAATAACAAACTCATTAAGAGATGCAAAATTGTTTGTGATATTTGATGAAAATAATAAAGAAATATTTTTAAGCGGATCTAGCTATAGATCAGTATATAGAAACAGAGAAAAAATTAACGATAATCTAAGAAAAACCTTAAGGCAAGAGAAATTCAATGAAAATATAGATTACATAATGAAAAGTTTAGGAATTGAACCATTGCCTACAGTTTGCAATAGAGCAATTTTCATGAAATGTCTTAATGCACGAACAGCTCCCAATGAACCAATTATTGATCCAATTGTATTTGACTCGACTTTCGACGCGGCAACACCCTCGCAAAGCCTTGATTTTAGCGGTTTTCCTGAAAAGCGCGCTTCCCATGCGGACTTCAGAGGGGTAAGCCAATTGAGGTGCTAGAAAGACCGCACTATGAGTAGGTTTTTGAGAT
>JAILPJ010000063.1 GCA_024699605.1 Desulfovibrio sp.
CTGCCTTGATGTGACCATCCTTTATATAAAAGCAGGCCAGGAGAATTGTGATTATATAAAATATTTGTTTTTAAAACATTATTTTTAAATAATTCAATTTCTTTATGATTTGCCGAGATTGTTTTTTTTATATAAAAATTATAATATTCAGGCGAGCAATTATAAATAAAGAATGTGTAAAAAATGTAACAATAAAAAATAGCTAGTAAAAGTGGTAACAATATCAATTTATTCATGTTAAAAACCAACAGCTAGCTATCCATGATTTATAGAAATATATTTGAAGAGGTAATGATACTAAAGAAAAGATTATAAGACTTTTAGTATTAAAAATATATGAATAAGAAAATAGAATGGTAGGAATCCAAAATGTATATCTCATAATTGAATATATGCCTGTGCTTAGTGGGATGTAAATACAGAGTAAGGAAAACGTAAAGATGATTTGTGTTATTCTTTTTGTAATGAAAAGGTATAATAATAGTATATTTGTTAAAATTATTACAGATGCCCAAATTCGAGTTGCAAAATATGGGTCAAAAAAACAGGCATATAGTATGTAAAAGGGGTTAGATGGCTCACGTCCCCAGGCAGTTTGAGCATGCTTAAAGGCTAGTGTGTCTCCAAAATTTATATGTAAAAAAAGCATGAATAATGCTAAACCTAGCGGAATAAGCATTAAACACGTCAATTCTTTTACTATGGGTTTTATTTTATTAATAAAAAAATCATATATAATATTAATTAAACAAGCAAAAAACATGCAGATGCCAACAAATCGAGTTGCAGTAAGTAGAGATCAAATAATTCCTGATAATATTTTATTGTTATAATAATTTATAATAAACAATTCGGTTAGTAAGCAAAATAAAGATTCTGAATAGCCAACGTTTCCATATATGATATATGGATTTAATATAAACAAAAAACCATACAGCCATTCTGATTTTTCTTTATTAAACAGTTTCCCCATGACAATAAAATAATATATTGACAGGAAAGTAAATATTTTACTAATAATTATTAGTGATAGGCTCGTTGATAAAGTAGTTATGCTATGGAACAGGTTAACAGTAATGGGAAATAAGGGAAAGAAAACAATATTTAGCATTTGTAAGTTTTTATTCCATGGCGAAGAATCTAATGAGTAACCATAGTCAATAATTGATTTATACCAAGTAGCATCAAATTGTAAAAGATCTAAATATTGACAGTTTGATGTTAATATAATTACAAATTTTATGAATTGATTGATCAAAAAAACTATTAATGTGCAATGTAAGAATGATTTATTGATATGAAACATTTATATTGTCTCATGCTAGTATGAAGGCTATATTTATTAAAGTTTAATAGAATGGTTAATATTTATGATAATAAAACTTTATATTATTGCACAATAAAAAGTTTCCAATGGCCAGTTTTACCGACTACCGCTTGAATCCTGTTCCGTAACGGCCAAAGCGTGTATCAAGGATAAGATTATCCTTGGGATGGGTAAAATAACTTTCCTGGAAAAGGTTGGGGCTGCCAGCTTTGAGCAATTGACTGACAGTGACGAAACGATAGCCCTTGGCTTGCAAAAGGGCGGTAAGCTCCTGCACGAGGAGATTGGTGCCTACGGGAACAAGATTGGCGTGGAAGAGAAGGATGGCGCCAGGCTGAATCGCTTTGATGAGCTGTTCGGCGCATTGTCTCGCCTGCTTGCGGCTTTTGACCTGCGCCACTTCTCCCACCACATTCCACTGTATTGTGGCAAGGCCCAGGGCAGCAATGGTTTTCAATGCCGCAGGGGTTGAGCGCCCATAGGGAAGGCGAAAGAGACGGGGCACTTCGGCAATCTCAGGCAAAGGCCTGTTTTGCGCTTTTGCCTCACTGAGCACTTCTTCACGAATCAGCTCATACTCCGCCTGAGTCCAGAGGATCTGATCTATGAGATCCGTATTTGGCAGCAGAGCGCAGTTGCCGTGTGTCCAGTTATGATTTCCGATTTCAAAGAGCGGTTCCTGAAGAATCTGTTTGACACGGTCTTTGTGCGTTCGCATCCATTTGCCGCCCATAAAGAGGGTCGCTGCGATCTTCTGCTCGCGCAGAAAAGCCAGTAGTTCCATGTCGCAGCCTGAGGTGCTGGTCGCAAGCTCACACAGATCAAAGGTCAATGCCAGTAAGGGCGTCTGTGTGGGAAGCGTTACACTGCGGATAGTTCCGATCTGGGACGCGGGCAGAGGCGAAAGGGTTGTGAGCGGGCGCAGTCTTTGCGGCGGCGTGGCCAGGTTAGGCAGGGCCTTTTTCTGATCTTTGGGCTGCATGGTCCAGATGTCGTTGCAGGCTTGCTTGGCGCAAAGAGGCTGAGGCAGACAGAGGAGCAGAAGGATCAGGCCGACTGAGAACAGGTGGGGGTGCGGGAGGAGTGGGGCCATGGAAAACTCATTGCGGATCAAAGTGCAAGACTGAAAAAACTGTGAAAACGCGTTTTAGTTTACGACAAACAAAAGATTTTCAAGATAAGTTCTAACTCATTTTCCCTCATTTTGGCAAGATTGTGGCTTTGGGGCCTGATTGAGGAAAGTCAGTCCGGCCTTTGGAGCCTTTGTGCGGCAAAGGCGCAGAGATCAGGAAAAAGGACTTGCTTTAGGTCTTGGGCAGCACGTTGCGCGGCTTTTTGCGACGCTTGGGTTTGGGCCTGTGGGGCGCTGCGTTTTTCTTGGCCTGGACTCTGCTGCTTGGGGTAAGCTTTTCGGGAGCTGTTCCCTGCCAAAGTTCCGTAACTTTGCGTACGTAGTTTTGCGTTTCGCGAAAGGGGGGGATGCCATGGGCTTTATCCACGGCTCTTGGTCCAGCATTATAGGCTGCCAGGGCCAGATCCACCCGCTCGTACTTGTTGAGCAGAGCGCGGATATAGGCGCAGCCGGCATAGATATTGGCCCGTGCATCAAAAGGATCCTGCAGACCCAGCAATTCCTGCGTTTTCGGCATGATCTGCATGGCGCCCTGAGCACCTGCCGTGGAGATGGCACGGTGGTCGAAATTGGATTCCACCTGAATCATGGCCGCCACAAATGCCGGATCAAGGCCAAAAAACCTGGCGGCAGTGTCAATCATTTGCTGCCACTCGGCCTGTGTGGGGGCTGTGGGATCAAAGGGGGTACGCGGAATGATTGGAATGGCCAGCTTTGGCCAGGTTTTTTTGGGGACAATGAGCTTGCGGGCCAGAGGCGAGAGATCATAGATACTTTTGAGCCCTAAGGTTTGGAGATAGCTCAAGGCATCGTATTGCGCTGGCTGGATGGGACTTGTCTTGCGCAAACGCGGCTCGCGGATATCCCAGACCCGTAAAAGCCTGGCCTTGCGAGGCTTTGTGTCTTTGCCAGCAAGATAGTCCGCAACGTCGCTTTTGAGGCTGAGCTTTCCTGGGCCTTCCTCGGATTGCTGGGGGGGCTCGGAAGCGCTTGGGGCAAGTTTTGCGCGCAAGTCCTCTGGCAGATCGTGCGGTTGAGCAACGCGGGCTATTTCCAGACGCTCTGGCAAAACCTGAGTGACCTCATCGGTATGCAGAAGAATCCTCGGTCCCAGTTTGCCAGGACCATAGCGGTCATCCACAAGGGGCGGAGGGGCCATCTTGGCTTGGAGCGAGCGCGTATCGGTCGCCACAAGGTCCAGGTGACTGATCAGCGTCTGTACCTGGGAAACAGTTTGGGCATGGCTTGGTGGGGCTGGAGGGGCTGGCTTATGTTGTGCGCAGGCCTGGCAGAGGCCAAAGAGCAGAAAAAGCAGCCAGGCTTTTCTCAGATCGCTCCCAAGCTTTTGGCAAGACACGGTGTTCCTCAGAGCGTTAATGGGACAATCCTTGTACCCAGCGTAAGACTTCAGCCACAGGGCCGATCAGCTCCTTGGGAATATAGGCATCCTCGCTGCCTTCATTGTAGAGACTGCGGGCCAGAGGCACATTGTGCATGATGGGGATGCCTTCCTGCCGGGCCACATCCATCATCCTCAGCGCCAGTTCCCCTTTGCCCTTGGCCAGGATGATCGGTAGAGGCGTCTTGTCCTTGTCATAGTCCAATGCGACAGCATAATGGGTGGGGTTCACGATGAGCACCTTCGCTTTTCTGACTTTTTGCAGAGAATTCTGATTGATCATCTCCTGATGCAACTGTTTGCGCTTGCTTTTGATCAGCGGATCGCCTTCGCTTTCTTTGTATTCGCGTTTGATCTCTTCCTTGCTCATCATATTCTTTTTGGTGAACTGCCATTTTTGGAAAAAGAAATCCAAGGCGGCGAGTATACAGAAAATACTGGCTGAAGTGAGAATCAAGGCCAGGGACACGCGTCCGAGAAGAATCCACATGGATCCCAGATTACTTTGAGGAATGCGGAAGAGCTGCGGCAAATGGTCCTTGAAGATGATGTAGACAGCCCAGGTCAGGATAACGACCTTGAGGATGTTTTTGAAAAGCTCAAAAGCGTTTTTCAGGGAGAAGACTTTTTTAAACCACTGGCTGGGGCTGAGATTCTCCAGTTTGGGCTTGGCCGCCTCTGGTGCAAAGAGAAAGCCCACCTGCGCCAGATTGGAGCAAAAGACGACGCTTAAGACGAGAGCCAAGAGCGGCAGAAAGAGATGCAAGGTACATTCCCAAATAGCGGTTATGGTGCGGGGCAGAGCCTCTTCAAAGGGGAGATTCATGAGCCGCATGGGAATCTGGGTCAGCACAAGCAAGGTTTGCTGCATCTCTTCGCCCATGACCATCAGATAGAGCGCAATGGAGAGAACGGAAAGGGAAGAAGCCACATCCTGGCTTTTGGCGACCTGGCCTTTTTTCCGGATGTCACGGAGGCGTTTTGGGGTAGGTTGTTCGGTTTTTTCATCAGCCATGGATATTTCCCAACATCCCTTGAAAATCGCCGATGGCCTCTTCTATGTTCTGAAAAATGCTCGGCGCATGCGAGAGCAGCAGGCCGAGATAAAAGCAGAGCAGAATGGCTGCCAGGCCGCTTTTGATGGGCATGGCCAGCACATAGGCGTTTAATTGGGGAGAAAAGCGGTTGATGAGTCCCAGAGAAATGTCCACAAGCAGGCAGGCCGCTGCTACCGGCGCTGCGAGCAAAAGCATATAACTCATCATCCAGGCCACTTTGCCCGCAAAGAAGATCGGGACGGAAAAACCGTCGGGCATAGGCAGCATGGCAGGAATGGGCCAGAGTTCATAGCTTGCGTAGACAAGGGCTAAAAAGGCCAGAAAAGCGCCGCTTGTGAAAAACAAATAGGTCAGACACTGAAAGAGCATGGCCCCCATGGGACTGACGCTTCTGCCCGTTAAGATTTCCGTGCCTTCGGCCTGGGCTGCGCCGCGCTGATCGTCCATGAAGACGCCAGCCGACTCAATGGCCACAAAGGGAAGACTTGCCAGAAAACCAAGGCCAAAACCGATCAAGGTTTCTTTCAGATAAAGACAGGCAAAGGTGCCGGCCATGGAGAGGTTGAGGTTGGCCGAGAGCGTGATTTCAGGCGTCAACTGGGCCAGAATACACGGGTGCAGGGGCAGATACAAACCCAGAATCATCACAAGCCAGACCTGGCCTTCGATCACCCCTGTGCCGAGAAAAGGCGCAACCAGACCCACGGCAAAGAGACGCGGCATGCCCAGCAGAATGGCCGTCAAATGCTTAAAAATGGCCAGCTGATCAAAGAGCGTGAGAATATCCATGGGACATCATTGCTGCGCGGAAAAGCTTGGGCTCTCCATCGCTAAAAGAGCTGAAAGTTGTCAAAGATATCTTCGCCAAAGCGCATGATGCTCCCACAAAGCCATTCAGACATGGCGAAGAGCGAAATGCCCACGGCGATCAGCTTGACACCGAATGAGAGCGTTTGTTCCTGCAGCTGAGTGATGGCCTGAAAGAGGCTGAAGAGAATACCAACGATGGAGGCCACCAGGATCGGAGGCAAAGAGAGCTGCATGACCAAAAGCAGCGATTGGGCCGCGTAGGAAGTGCCAGATTCCATAAAAAAACCTAAAGACGGATGCGGCTTAAGGGTTGAACGGAAATTTCCGGGGTCAGTTCCTGATAGGAAAGGACCATCAGGCCATAGTGTTTGGCTTCAATCAGGCGCCGCACATAGCGGCGGATATCCATGCTCGTCAGGAGCACGGGTTTTTGACTGTGACTGCGGTAGTCGCCGGCGGCTTCGCTCACAGCATCCAGAAAACGCTTGGAGATTTCTGGTTCAAGGGAGAGGAAGGCGCCCGCCGAGGTCTGTCGCACGGATTTACGGATCGTTTCCTCCACAGGGGGATCGAGCAGAATGGCCGGTAGCATGTTTTGTCCGCGCGAGTGCATATAGCAGATTTGCCGTTTGAGGGCACAACGCACGTATTCCGTGACCATGATAATATCTTTTTCTTTGGGACTCCATTCAATCAGCGCTTCAAGAATACCTCTGAGATCACGAATGGAGACCTGCTCCTGCACCATGCGCTGGAAAACTTCGGCAATGCGTTGAACAGGCAGAAGGCGAGTGACTTCGTGCACGAGATCCGGTGCGCGTTCTTCCATGCGGTCAAGCAGATACTTGGTTTCCTGCATGCCGATGAAATCGCCGGCGTGGCGCGACAGCAAGAGAGAAAGGTGGTAGGCGATGATCCGCGAATGGCTCATGCAGTTCATATTGCCCTTGGCGAGCTTTTCCGCGTCCTCATTGGAGACCCAGAGGCTTGGCACATCAGGGAGGAAATCTTCCCCTTTTTTGACCGCGATACCGAGCATCTGGAGCGTTTCCTGGCTTTCACGAGCAAGCTCCATCTTGGGTTCAAGCTTGCCAGAACTCAAGGGGATTTCATTGATTTGCAGCTCATAGACCAGGCCGTTCAGCCGGCGTGCCACACGCAGATTGATGCCGGGGAAGGGCACCCCGAGATCGAAATAGAGGGCACGGCGCAGCGCTGCCAGTTCCTCATTGAGTTTATCGTAGTTCAGATTGTCGGAAAGCTCGCTTGAGATGTCGAGAATAATGGGTACAGTGGGTGAAAACTCGTCCTGTGTTTCGCTTGACTGGCGTGCGCGTGACTGGGACTGGGTTGAGGCGCGCACGGACTGTTCAAAATCTTTTTTGGCGTCGCGGTCGGCTGGGGTCTGCTGGACGCGTTTCAAGACATAGGCAAAGCCGGTCAGGGTAAAGGCCAGTGTGAACAGCTGGGGCTTGGGAAAGCCGGGAATCAGGGCAAACAGGAAAATCAAAAGACCGGCGATGAGGAGGGCCTTGGGCTGGTTGAAGAATTGGCCGCCGATCTGAGCGCCCACATCCACATTGGTGTCGCCCGAGCGTGTGATGAGAATACCGGCGGAAATGGCGATAATCAGTGAGGGAATCTGGGACACCAAACCATCGCCGATGGTCAAAATACCGTAGATATTCAGGGCTTCAGAAGCCGGAATGCCGCGTTGGGTCACGCCGATGACCGTGCCGCCGACAATGTTGACCACAGCCACCACCATGCTGGCAATGCTGTCGCCCTTGACGAACTTCATGGCACCGTCCATGGCGCCGAACATTTTGCTTTCCTGACCGATCATCTCACGTCGCTTTTGGGCTTCGGCCACGTCGATGACACCAGCGCGCATGTCCGCGTCAATGGACATCTGTTTGCCGGGCATGGCGTCGAGCGTGAAGCGGGCACCGACTTCTGCCACGCGTTCGGCACCCTTGGAGATGACAAGAAATTGGACAATGGTCAGGATCAGGAAGACGACGGCACCCACGACAAAATTGCCCGCCAGGGCAAATTCCCCAAAGGTCTGGATGATTTCGCCGGCATCGGCATTGAGCAGAATGAGACGGGTGGTTGTGATGTTCAGTCCCACACGGAAGAGGGTCGTGAAGAGCAAAATGGTTGGGAAGGAGGAAAAATCGAGAGGCGTTTTGACATACATCGTCAACATCAGGATGGCGAAAGACAACGACAGATTGGCGCCGATGAGCGTGTCCACCAGAAAGGTTGGCATCGGCATGATCATCAAGGCGATGACCGCCACGAGCAGAGCAACAAGGGCTAGGTCACTGTGTTTGACTGTGCGCGATACGATAGAACGGGCGGTTGCGAGGATGTTCAACGTCATTTCAGCGTGAAAGCCCTGCCGTTCTTGACAGGGAGGAAACGCTGCCTCCGATCCTTTTCAGGTCTTGGCGTAAGTGTCGCCAGGGGTCTTTGCTTTGCTCTCAAGAAGTGTTCTGACCGGCAGGGAAGAAACCGGTTTCCCAGGTCTTAGGAAGCTTCTTGGTCCTGACTGCGAGTTTTCCAGAAGGCCGCTGCCGCTTCCTGCGCTTCAAGTTCTTCTCCCAACAGTCTGTGGGCTCGAGCCAGCAGCAGATAGAGGGTTTGGTCGCCTCCGGGGATGGGATCTCCCGGGCCAAGACCGGTCAGCGTATGGAGCGCCGCTTCACCGTCTTCAAGCTCAATACAGGCGTAGGCTAAGGAGCAGCGGGCGTGGATGTCGCCTGGGTCAAGGGTCACCAGGGCGGAAAAAAGGCGTCTGGCCCGGGCAAATTGCCCCATACGCAGAAAAAGAAAGCCCAGAACGTGCAAAGCGCGTTTCTGCTGACTGGAGAGGGGGGACTGGGTCACGTTAGCCTCCCACCAAGAGCCCGGAATAGGCCTGAAGCAGGGTCTCATTTTCCAGCAGCGGAGCGAGTTCGGCGCTCACAAAGGAACGCACGGCGATTTGCTGACTGTCTTTTAAGGCCTCTAAACTGCTTTTCAGACAATGGCTGAACTCTTGCGGCTGCAGCACAGAACCGTCGCCCACCGATGGGCAGAGTGCCTGTTCCAGCAATTTGTCAGAATTGACCGTGCCAAAGAGTTCTTCGAGACCTGCCTCGCGCAGCGCGGTGGCTGGCAGAGGACGGGCCTCAGGCATACGCGGCGTGTCTTGGGGAATCAGAATATTTTCAATGCCGACGTGGCCGTCGAGAAGGTGTAATGGATCGGGCATGCTAGCTTCCTTCGCAAATGCGTTTCAGGCTTTCCGAGAGAAAAAGCGCCACATTTTCCAGGGTCTGGCCGGTGGCCTGGCGCTCGTTGAGCCGAACCAGGACCATGAGTGAGTCTTTATGGATTCCGGCCCAGAGTGGCCAGGGATGCGCCTGGGCATAGTGAGAGGCGGCTAAGGCGCGGCGGGCGAGATCCGGGTCATGGGCTGGCAGGGGGCAGGAGAGATAGATCAAAAGTTCTTCCTGCCCGTTTTTTCGGGAAAGCTCAAGATAGAGCCTGCCCACCTCGGAAATATCCAAGGCAAGGACACCTTCTGGGCCGATGGCGAGATTCTCCATACCCAGACGATGTCCAAAATCGTTGATAGCGGTGCTCAGCATGGCTACTCCTTGGCCAAGAGCGCGTCTTCTTCAGTGACGGCCTGATCCACGGCAGCTTGCACGGCATCGAGCAGCCGTGTCCGTCCTTCGTTTGAGTCAAAGACGAGCGGTGAGAAATTGCGGAGATTTTGCAACAGCTCCTGTAAGAAATAAATACGGTGTTCCAGGTCAGGTGCCTTGGCCTCAAGAGCCAAGTCATGGGCGTTGGAGGGGCTCAGATAGGATTGTTCGCTCATCTTGAGAATGTTTCCCAAAAGATCAATGCCCTGCAGAGGGCAGTTGGATACGTGGTGCACGTTCTGCCAGCGCGACAATTGCTTATCGCAGATGGCATTGGCACTCTGAAAGCTTCTGAGACGACCGAAGCTTGTATTGAGACTTTTCAGGGCAGATATCTCTACGCTTGGCTGGTCACAGCGCATGTCCGAGGCCAGTGATGCATAGAGAAAATCCACGGCCTGCTCAAAGTTTCCCCCGTAATTTTCCTGAATATAGTTGTAGAGATCAAGGGTTTTGGTGAATTCGAGCACAGCCTTGCGATAAGTGGCGCCGAGTTCCAGGGGCGCTCCGAGGGAGACATAGTTTTCGGCGGCGGTCAGGCTGCCGGTGATGCCGGCTCTGATGGCCGCACCATAGCGGATGTCCAGTAAGGAGAGGGCTTCATCAAGCTCCTTCAAAACCTCGGGATGGGCACCGCTATTTTCAAGTTCTTCACGGACTTGCTCCAGGCAAGCCCAGGCTTCGTCGGCTTCCTCGTACTGCTCAAGGGCTCGCCGAATGATGGCTTCGCGCTCGGGATGCTCCTCAATGGCTTTTTTTAGCTCATCGACGCGAAGATGACCACTGTCCTCGGCCACTTTGCGAAAGGCCTTGAGCCGGTCCTTGGAAGAGCGTTCCGTTCGATCCCGCTCCTTACGGCATCTGAGGGCATAGTCATTGGATTTGTTAAAGTTGTAGCTTAACTCTTCCATGGCGTCCTGCAGAATGGACTGCGGTGTTTGGACTTCAATCACTGCCTTGCCGATCAGCTTGCCGGTTGCTCCCGGTGTCTGTTCGGGCGTGGGGGCCGCATGGAGATTGGTTTGAGTCGTGGCGGAAATTTCGTTCAGCATGAGCCCTCCTTAAAAAGCTAAGGCGTAAGATAGGGTCTCTTAAGTGTATGAGCAGTGCTAGAAAAAGGCAAATCATCTGAGGTACGTCAGATCTGACGAAAGCCTGCCACAATGCTAAACATCAGCGTATTGACACATTATGCTGGTTTGAGCAATCAGCGTTTCGTCATTTATGACGAAGGAAAGCCTGTTCGGTGACTGTTTGGATTTTTGTAACACATTGAAATTATTATCTTTTAGCGATCAGGTCGCGATTTTTGTTCATCGATTTTGAAGAAGCTAAAACATAGGCTCGTGGGCTTGCTCAAGCTATGAGAAAAGGGTATTAACCCAATCATAGAAAAAGTTGTCATGTCCTTAACCCATAACAAAAGGTTGGAACAATGAATAGTGATGAACTTTCTGCGCGTCAGGAGCAGGCTTTTGCCAATTTGAAAGAAGAGTTTTCTCGGCTTGAGCAGCAGGAAAAGAGCCTGCGCAAGTCCGTAGGCTTGCCCGAGGAGGGCGGTGTGGATGTCAATGAAGCGGACTTGCCGCCTGATGTGAAACAGGAGCTGGAAGAGGCTAAGGCCAAGGCCAAGCGCGAGGGTGCCGCACGGGCCGCTCAGTATCAGGCAGAAACGTCGAGCAAAGGGGCCGCTTCTGTGCCCGGAGGCCGTCGTCAGGGTGTTATGCGTATCTAAGGAGTTATCCATGGCACAATCTCAAAAGTCTCCTGACGAAGAACTGGGTACAACGCTCAAGCAAATAGCTGAAGTCTCTGGACTGCCTGAAGAAGAAGTCAGAAAAATGTATGAGCAGGCCAAGAAGGGAGCTTCCATTGCAGAAATGTTCAAGATTCCGCCGGCATCCCTAGAAGCCGGTTACACCTTGGCTTGCAATCTGTTTTCGGCTGGCAAATTACAGGACGCGGAAACAATGTACCGTGCCCTTTGCCAATATGACAGTAACAATCCCCGCTACTGGCTGGGTCTCGGTTGTTGCCTGGAAAAACGGGCCTCTTACCGCGAAGCGGTCTTTTGCTTTGCTCAGTCAGCGAGTCTGGGCTATCCGTTGAACCCCAAGCCTTTATATCTTTTGGCGCAGTGTTGCTGCTCCATTCAGGACACAGACAGTACCCGTAGAGTCTTGGAAATCGCCACGAATTCCGGCGACCAAGCGGATAGCGAGCAAATGCGCTATCGTAAGTTGGCGCAGGAGCTTCTAGCGTCTTTGGCTTAGGAGTAAGTGATGTCTCAAATTCAAAATCAGCCATATGTGCCAAATAGTCCCGGTGAGATTACCGCAGAGACTCTGGAAAAGCTGCAGGCGGAACTGAATAAGCTCGCCTCGTCGGGCGATACCATTCCTCCTGACAGCGACGGAAACACAACGTTGTCTTTTACGGAGCTGCCTCAGTTGGAGATGCCCAAACTGGCCGCTGGCAGTTCTGTGGCTCTCGATTTGCTGCTCGATCTGATTGACGAGAAGTCGCGCGACACAGAAGTCAAGGCCGGTATTTCCTCCATTAAGGCCAATGCCTCTGTGCGTGAGGCTAAGAACCAGGAAAAGATCGACAAGATACAAGAGCAGATTGATAAGCTGAAGAATGCCTCTTTCTGGGATAAACTGGGTAACGTTTTTAAGTATATCGGTATGGCTGTGGCTGCTATAGCCTGTGTGGCCATGATTGCCACCGGTGTGGGCGGTGCCCTGGGTGTGGCTGGTCTTGTTCTGCTGAGTGTCTCCCTTGCCAACCAGATTCTGGATACGGTGGGAGAAGCGGTCAGTGGTCAAGGCTGGAGCCTGACCAGTGGCATCGCCAAACTTGCGGGATTGATGGGCGCATCGAAGGATGTTCAGCAGTATTTGAAGCTGGGGCTGGATCTGGCTATCAGTATTGCCGCCCTGATTTGTACTCTGGGTGCAAGCAGTGGCAGCACCATCAACACGGCTTCCAAGGCCATCACCATTGCCAGAAAGTGTGCCACAGTGGCTCAGGGCGTGACGAGCATAGCCTCTAGCGGAGCGGAAATTGCCAGTGGCGTCAATGTCTACGACGCGGAAGTGAGCCGGGCTGATCAAAAGCGTCTGCAGGCCATTCTGGAACAGATTCAGATGATCAATGATTTGGTCAACGAACATCTGAAGGCCGTTCTTGAGCAGGCTCAGAAGAACACGGAAGTGGTTACGGATATTGTCAAGCAGAACGCGGACACCCAGACGGCTATTTTGACCAATGGCGGCGCAGCGCCGATGGCCTAACAGGCTTATAAGGAGAGGATAGTATGAGCGGCATTAATGGATTGTCATCAACGCCTGAGAATAACTATGGTCTCACCATTGAAAGTGGCCAGACCGATCCCATCACGAAGGGCAGTAGAGGCAAGCTTGAAAACCCAGGTCTTCCTTCTGAATTAGGGCAGAATGATCCTTCTGTCAGCAATCGTGGTTTTGTGCCTGACGCCCCAAGCGGCAATGTGGATATGTCGAGTTTAAGCGGCTTTGTGGCGTCTCTTTCCCCTGGCGCCATGCTGGCGGCCGTTTTGGTCCAGGATGCCGCCCAGCAGAATCAGGAAAATGTCACGGAACTGATGAAGCGAAGCCAATCCGTGCAGAAGTCCATGATCCAGCAGGCCGATAATATTAAGGATGCGGCGCGTGATCAATTGATCCTCACGTGTTTCGGGGCCGGCGTCAGTATGCTGGGCAGCGCCATTGGGACTTTTGTCGGTGTCCGGGGAACGGGTGACGTCTTCAAGGCCAATCAGATGAGAGGTCAGTGTATTTCCCAGGTCACCGCCAATGCGGGCAGTATTCTCTCTTCCATCGGCACCTATCTGAATGCCAAGGCCCAGGCTGAGAATAAGATTCTGGATTCCTCCATCGAGCAGCAGCACACGACCATGGAAATCATCAAGAATTCCATGCAGCAGCAGCGTGATCTGATCTCCAAGTCCATAGAATTCATTAATACCATGCAGGCCAGCAGAAATCAGACACTGAGCCGTATCATGGGCTAAGATCTCAATCGCTTTCTCAGTCGTTGATCATCTCTCGCCTGTGTGAGAGTATGTCAAGCGTTTGCTCCAAGACAAAGAAATTGACCACACCCCGTCACGGGGAGGGTGAGCTGATTTTCATAATACCTGAGTTTATCAGCAAATTGAGGTTGAAAATCCCCTAAAGCTAGATTTTAAGCGGCTTTTAGAAGAATAGCATGACCGTAATTTGTCAGTCAGTATGGGTAGACACTCCTGAGCTCTGAAACTCCCCATCAGGCACTTT
>JAILPJ010000038.1 GCA_024699605.1 Desulfovibrio sp.
TGACTACTGTTGAAAGTATATCCGACCTAATCCTGTCTATTTCTATCTCAACACCTATTACGCCACATTTTCTATCTCCAATAAAAAGAGGTGTATAATAAGCATATGTTTTCCCATACTTATTGTCGTAAACATCATATCCCTTTGGAGAAAGCCCAGTTTCCCACGCTTCCCACATTTTTTTGTGCTCTTCTATAGGTTCATAAACGTCTGCGCATATATTTATAAAGTCTGGGCCATGAAATTTGCTTATACCCCTATGAAAATCAAGAAGCCAATACATATGTAATTGTTCTTTAGAAGGAACAAGATAATACGCATATTTAATATTAAATTTTTCTTTTGCTTTTTCAAAAATGTTAAGCCATTTTCGAAACATAAATTCTGTATAAAGAAATTTTAATTCATATGATAAATCATCAAAATGTATGTCTACCTCAAAAACTTTACCTGGGTATGTTTTAACAAATTCTCTATCAAATACTTCAAGCTCTTTACGATATGCACCGTCAAATGTTGATGGTATCTTAAATTTACTAATATTATTTAATATAAAATCTTGCATATATACAAACCTTTGACCCTCCACTTCAATCATATTGCTTAAAAATGCAGAAATATTTTTAAGATTTTGTTCTACTTGATATTTATAATCATTTACTTGTATAATAAATACATTTAATCCATTAATTAAAATAATAATAAACATAAACACATAAAAAACTATTGAAAATTTAACAGTTAGCGTCATATTTTTCATTATGCAAAGCAACTCTTTTTTATAATACTACAGATTCAAAATTTTTTTTAACGGCCTTGTTCACGGATGATAATCGTCCATAGGTAATAAATTTGCTTGTTTTAACCTATATGCCAGATTGATCTATAACGTGACTGTGTGGAAAGAGCTCATACAAGTACTCTTTAAGCGGAAACCAGATGCGTTAGCATGCTCCAGGCCACTTGGTCTGCGTCATGAAATAGGCTTAGCCTCATCTGAACCTTCATTCCAAAAAGAATGGTGGCCGGCAAATACCGACCATCAACTGTTTTTTTAACTGCTCAAACTATGGATTGACTTCGGAAGTCGTTGTGATGACTGAAGAGTGGGCAAAACAGGTAACAGCAAGTAGTCCTAGTCATTTGTAGACGGCAGCAGCAATCGCTGATCACAGAGGAAAATCGAACTTCACCATACTCATTTATTGTCCGCGCGCAAGGCTGGAAAGAACATCGTTGGACTTGGAAATAGCTGTATTGGCACTAGAAGTATAGCTGCTGTACTGCCCCATCATATCCTGCAGCTGCACCATCTCAATATTTATTGATGTTAACGTTATTTTAATTTGTTAGAAATAGTTGCTTTTTGCATTTATATAATCAGTAGAGTTACCAGTTGCCGCTATGGCAAAACGCAACGCCTCGGCAGCGCCCCAAAGGCCAGAGTCGGCTGAAGGGAAAAGCCAGAGTGGAATATCGCTGATCCAGTTATAGACGCCCTGCCCCTCTATTTCAGCAAAGAAATCTGGACCTTGAACACAAAGAGGATTGGCCAAGGCAATGCCTCCGCCAATCCACAGTCCGTCGTAACAGCAGCTGCTATAAATCCAGATGCGACAAAAACGACCGTAAAAACGGGAAAAAAGACTCAAGGTCGGAGATGGCTTCTGCAGATAACGCTTGCCAATCTCTTGCGGTTCAAGCTGCTCTCCCGTTAAAAAAGCCTGCAGCAAGCTCAAGCCTCTGCCGGAGACAACATCTTCACAACTGGGCTCAGTCAGACCTTTTTCCAGGGCGAGATAGCGTGCAAAATCGTATTCATCGAGCCTAAAGGGAAAAGGCATGTGCCCCGCTTCGCTTGCACAGGCAAAAACCTGATCCTCACGCAGCACAAGCTTTGCTGCCCCCATACCAGTACCTGCCCCGATCACAGCACGCACCCCACAGACAGGCCAGGCTTTCTGACGTGTACGCAAAGGCTTGGAGTCTTCTGCCAGAGGTAAAACCGCATAGGCCTGCGCCTGAAAATCGTTGATCAAGATGACCTCAGGCTTGGCCTGCGGCAAAAGCGCAGCAAGAGCGTATCGCAGACTCTGGCGCCGCAAGACAAGATCGGCATTGACCAGATGCCCACCCTCAGGTGTCACCGGTCCCGCCAAGGCGAGACAAAGACCTTCGAGATCCTCACTACCGTCAGAAAAATGCTCAAAAAAAGCGGCCAAAAGTTCACGCTCGCTGGTCACCTGGGCTGTGGCCAGCCAGATGCTTTTTTCCAGCTCAAGCTTCTCGGCATAACGAAACTGTGCCAGACGACAGTTGGTGCCACCGATATCGGCAGCCCAGAAATGCGCCATGTTGCTCTCTTCCTGACTTCATGGCAGGCCTAGACCTGCCACCTTCCCGCACAACCTACCCACAACACGAAAAAACCGCCCCCTGACAGAGTGAGCGTCACCTTCAGATCTCGCTCCTTTTCAGCTCATTTCACAAGGCTTCTTCTGCGCAAGAGCAAGTAAACCCTGGACAAAAGCCTCTTGATCGTGAGCCGCGTTTTTCAGGGCAAGAATATCGCTGCGAGCCCTTTGCCCAAGCTTTTTGGCCAAATCCGCCTCCTGGGCCAGGCGTGTCACAGAACAGGCCAGGGCCTTGGCGTCTTCCTGGGCAATCACCAGACCGTTTTCGCCATTGCGGATCACTTCCGTCAAAACCGGCAGATCCGACACAATCACAGGCAAAGCAAAAGCCATGGCTTCACTGACACTTTCAGGGAAAGTCTCGGAAAAGGCCGAAAGAGAGACCCGGCTGGGTGCCACAAAGATATCCAGCCCAGAATAAAAGGCTTCCATATGCTCAGGGGCCAGAAGTCCCAGGAAAGAGACCATATTCAGACCGCCAAGACGCTTGGCCAAACGCATCAGCGCTGCCCGCTCAGGACCATCACCGGCAATTTTGACAGAAATCTGCATGCTGTTCTGCAAAAGCGCGCAGGCCTCAAGGATGATATCAACCCCACGCGAGGCCACAAGACTGCCGGCAAAACCAATGGTCAAAACGTGATCCGAGGTATCGAGCTGACTGTGCTCTGTCTCTTCCGACGGCACAATGCCCAAGGGATCACGCATGAAAATCAGCTTTTCTTTGGAGATTTCCGGCACAAAATCAAAGAGTCTGCGCTGCAAACTCTTTGCATTGACACGAATCAGTCCAGCGCGCTGAACCTTGGCCAAGAGACCACAGGTACCTGCGGCACTGTGAAAACGCGCGTCAAAAGCCACAGGCACGCCAGTCAGCTCTGAAGCCACACAGGCGGCTGTGGCTGAGGCCTCGCCATCTTGAGCCAGTAAACAGGAAATCTGCTCTTCCCGCAGCCAGCGGGCAAACGTAAAGCCGCAGAGCACAGCACGCAGACGCGAAAAAAGCGAGGTTTTCCCGCCTGTTTGCCCTGAAAGTGGTAGACCAGCTGAATACCGACGCAGAAAGCGGAAAAAGGTCGGCGTCAGCAGGCGGGCCAGTTGAGCCAGATGGGAGAAAAAGCCGCAGCGCCGAATGGCCAGCGGCAAAGCATAGCCCTCGGGATGGGCCAAAAGCCCTGAGCCCTTGAGCGTATAAATTCGGGCCAAGAGGCCGGCTTTATAGAGCATTTGCGCTTCACTGACCAAACCCGTTCCCATGGGAACAGGGAGCTTTTCAGCGATCAGAACACCGCGCATTCTGGGAGTCGGTGGGGCCAGAAGCGCCTGGCTAAACCCCTCATGGTTGGAGAAAAGCTCGTGCTTGCGAGAAACGAGCACCCCATCTTCCAAGGTATAAATACTATCGCAGAACTCGGCCATTTTCGGGTCGTGGGTCACCATGACCATGGCCACACCCGAGGCGTGGCAGAGACTGCGGAAAATTTCCATGATCATCCGGCTGGTGCGGGCATCCAAGGCTCCAGTTGGTTCATCTGCCAGAAGAATGCGCGGTTCATTGACCATGGCACGGGCAATGGCCACACGCTGCTGTTCACCGCCAGACAGACGATTGCTTGGATAGTGCACACGCATGGACAAGTGCACCAGATCCAGCGCTCGAATGACGCGCTCCCAGCGCTCCTGCGGCTTGATCTGCTCGTAAATCAGGGGAAATTCCACATTCTCAAAAACCGTGGAATGCTCAAAGAGATTGTTGCTCTGCATGACAAAGCCCATGTTGCCACGGCGAAAGGCGGCAATCTCTTCTCGCGAAAAGCTGAGCACATCACGGTCCAAAATGCTCAGAGAGCCTTTGTCGGGAGCATGCAACATGCCCAGAATGTGCAGCATGGTACTCTTGCCGCAGCCTGATGGCCCCATGATGGCCACAAGCTCGCCCTGCTCCACATCGATGTCGACTCCGCGCAAAACCGGAGAAAAGCCGGCATAGGCCTTATGCAGTCCTCTGGCTACAATGACAGGCATAGACCTTCACTCCAGCCAAAAGAAAATTGTGCACTCACAGTCAGCCTCCCCAATGATCATTCAAAACGCAGCGCCGAAACCACATCCATCCGACTGGCCTGCATGGCGGGATAGAGTCCGCCGGCCACACCGATGACCGCCGAGAAGAAAATGCTGCCGAGACTACTGCCCAGAAGCAAGGGATAGGAAATACCGATGCCCAGAGCCCAGGCTCCTGTCCAGACAAGGCTCAAACCCAGAACAATCCCTAAAATACCACCGGCCACCGATTTGCAGAGGGCTTCGGCCAAAAATTGCAAAAGAATGTCACTGTCACTGCCCCCCATGGCCTTTTTCAGACCAACTTCCTTGGTACGTGCGCGCACGGCCGCAAAGGTGCCATACCAGATGCCAAAACCACCGAGCATCAGAGAGGCGGCAATACCAAGCCAGAGCAAGGTCTCAACCCACATGAAGGTCACTTTGAGACGCTCAAGCTGCTCTTCCTGTGTACGCATCACAAGATAGGGGGAGTCTTGCAGTTTACGCACCGTTTCCGGAATTTCATGCATCAGACGCGGCACGTCCTCCCAAGTCAGGGCGCGGATAAAAAGCCGGGTGATTTTGCCGTCGCCCCAGTTTCTGTCCGCCATGCTCGTATAGGGCATAAAACCGCATTCGCGCCAATCGCCCATCATCACACCGCTGACAATGCCAATCACCGAAAAGACATCCTGCCCCAGAAAAAGCAGTTTGCCCAAGGCCTCCTGTTCGCTGCCAAAAAGATTCTTGGCCGCATCATTGCCCAGCATGCAGACCCTGCGATGATCGCTGACATCCTCGTGGGTCAGGAGACGGCCGGCATTGAGATTCAAGGAATAGAGCTCGGAAAAGAGTTCATCAATGGCCAGAATCGGAAGCGATACAATGCGTTCGCCGGAGCTTGCGCGGATAGGGAATTCCTGCCACCTCTGCATATTCTTACTGACGAGACTGACACCTGGCAGAGCTTCCAGGGCACGAATGGTCGAGGGCAAAAATTCCCGGGTGGGCTGGCCCGGATAGTGACGGTCATCCATAAAAATCTGCATGACGTTAACGCCGCCCATGAGCACCATGTCCTGACCGACCTTGAAACGAATCTCACGTCCCAGCACAGAAAGCACGATAAAGGCTGTGATGCCCAGGGCAATGGACAAAACGACACCAAAACCGCGCTGTCTGACCACCTGACGTGTGCTGACGCGTACGAGATCCGAAAAGGCTATCATCAAACATTCTCAGCGTGGAAAACCCCGCCGTTGAGGACGGGGAGGAAACGCTGCCTCCGTTGTTTTTCCAGTATTGCAATGGGTGAAGCAATGGGAAGCGTGGGCCTTGCTGTGGGCAATGGGCAAGGCTTGCTCTTTGCGCTTGCTACCCCAAAAAAACGAGCAATCGTCTTCCAGCCAAGCGATGCTTGCTCATCTTGCCGTCCATTGCGCTTGCCCCTGAAAACGGGATCAGAGGCCCCAAGCTATTTGGCCGAAAGCGTACGCTTGTCCAGCACAATACCCCCTCGACCTACCCTATAGACCTTGCCGTGCCAGACGATTTCCTGCGCCCCGCAGGTGCCAAGATAGACAACGAAAAACGTGCCAAGGGCCCGACAAAAAGCGGCAAACCATTGCCCAAGGCCAATGGGCACAGGCAAAAACCGGCGCAGCGCACAAATCAAAAGCACAAAGGCCGCCAAAAGCAGCAGGGGCAAAACAAGACGGCTGCTCTGGCTGAAGGCCAGCGCAAAACAGAGATCCTCAAGGCAGACGAAGGGCAACATAAAGAAGAGCACAAGCATCACGCCCAGAAGCCACCATTGCACAGGCACACAGAAACGCGGAAAGAGGATCTGACGCTCCATCCAGGCTCGAAAAACATCTTTCTTGTGGTCTGCGCAGTCAGTAGCAAGCAAGGCCTTGGCCACAAGACGCACGCGCACACCGACTTTGGCCAGATACTCCACAAGGGCGCAATCATCCACCACCGTCTTGCTCCAGAGACCGGCGATATCTTTCTCCGCAAACGTCGTCCTTTTGATGGCCATGGCACCACCCCAGGGCTGCGTAAAAACCGAAAGAGCCTGCAAAAGACGCATGATGAGCACACTTGCCGTATACGCCAGTGTGATGGGACCACGATCACGCGGCACAATCTCATGATAGCCTGTGGTGAACAGGGCATGTCCCCGGGCAATGGGCTGGATCAGGTGGGTGAGAAAATCGGGCTTGGCCAGGTGAGTGCTGTCGCAGAAGGCGTAGCAGTCGATTTGCTCCTTGGGCAGAGACGCTATGGCGGCAAGGACATTGTGATTTTTCTGCCCGCAAAGACCCGCCGGACCGGCTACCACATGCGCAAGTCTTGGATAGCGTTGCTTAAGTTTGGCTAAGAGCAGGGCTGCAGGCTCAGTGGCGCTTTCGGTCACAAAGACCGGGGTGAACGCGGGATAATTCTGTTCAAGCAATGAGGTCAGCGAAGCTTCAATGCGTGGATCCTGACCGGCCACAGGCACAATCAGAGCCACCTGCGGCCAGTTGAGCACGGTACAGCGTTCAAGATCAGCCTCTTCCTGGCTTGCAAGGCGTTCCAGCTTGCGGCCAGCAAGATAGAGCGCCAAAAGCAAGACAAGAATCAGCGAGGAAAGCATATAAAGAAGGATCTGCATGATAACTCAGCTCGCAGCCAAAAGATTTCAAAAAGCGGGCGGCGCACAATCCTCAGGCGCCAAGGGGACACCTGTCTTGCGCTTCCCCTTGAAAGAGATTGTGCGTCCTGTACCAAGGGTTATGCTGCCTTCCACCTCTTCCCCCAGGATATCCCCGACCACATGATGGCCTGAGCTGTGACGCACATCCACATGGCCGTGGGCGATCGTCCCGTAAAGATGATAGACATCCACCTGCCCATACGCCGTACGCAGCAAAAGCACGCCACGCGCATCCCCCTTGGGGCTAAAACAAAAACCGCAGCGAAACTTTGACGTATAGATCGAGCCACTCCAGAGCTCTTGACGCTCGGAAGCGTTAGGATCCGCCTGGGCTTGCGCAGCCCAAAGCCAAAACAGGCAAAAAACAACGATGGGCGCCAGTCGGCGAGCCAAAAAGCAAAAAGCGGGCATGGAGACATCCTTCCTGCAGGGGAACAAGAGCAAAGCCAAAACACCCAGGCCTTGTTAGACGCTGTCCAAAACCTGGGAGAAAATTTTCTCGTGAGCCTGAACCATAGGGGAAAAACCATAGGCAGCCAAAACACGTTGTCTGCCACAAGCCCCAAGCCTATCACCCAAAGCGGGATCGGAAAGCAAGCGGAGGCAATTGGCGGCCAGAGCTTCGGGATTTTGCTGTGGGCAAAGCAGACCTGTGTGACCATCTTCCACAAGCGCCGGGATGCCACCCACTGCCGTAGCACAGATGGGCAAACCACAGCTCATGGCCTCAAGCAGCACATTGGGCTGACCTTCACGGAGCGAAGAAAGCACAAAAAGACGTGCCTCGGCATAATGCGGCCGCACATCACTTGTGCCTGGCACAAAATCAATGACGAGATCAGGATGGGCTTTGGCCCAGGCCAAAAGCTCCTGCTGCCTGGGCCCATCGCCCACAAGACGCAGCCGGGCGTTGGGAACATTGCGGGCAACGAGCTCAAAGGCCCGAAAAAGCGTCAGATGATCCTTGTCCTCAGCCAGGCGCGCCACACAGAGCAGCACAGGCTCCCGTTTTGAGGGAACAGGCTCCTTGGGACTAAAGAAATCACTGTCCACGCCGTTGGGAATATAGTGCAGACGCTCGGCACAAACGCCAAGACGCAGCAAATGCTCTTTGAGCGCCTGAGAATTGCAGATCATCTCAGCGGTCAGACGCCAGAGAAAGCGCTCATGCTGACGCACAGGGCCTCCGCCGCCGCGGCAGGTACCAACAACCGGAATTCCCAAAAGACGTCCCCAGATGCGTGCCCAGATATTGGGCAGGGCTGTAACCGGTATGAGCAGATCGGGCTGCAACGCTTTCAAAGCCTTGGCCATGCTCAGAAAGAACAGGGGATAGACGGCGCGCGAGCGGCCAAGATAGGTCACTGGCACATTTAGACTTCGGGGAATGGCATCTAAATCCGTTGGCCCTGTAAAGACCAAAAGCGCAGGCGCAAAGCGTTTTCTATCAAGTCTACGCACAAGCTCCAGGGTCTGACGCTGAGTTCCACCAAAACAAAGGTCTTCCATACAGAAGAGCAGTTTATGCACCATACCTGCCTCAAGCGACTAGGAAAAAAACACCACATGCCGAAACGTACCGACTTGCGAATGTGACCGTCTTTGGCCTTACCATAGCCCAAAGCAGCACGCAAGCGCGAACGCTCATATCTGCCCGAAATGCCTAGCAATATCCCGTCTCGAAGATCTTCAACGGGGCTGTCAAAATTTCCTCAAGACTTTCATCTGACTGTCAAAATTTTCCCTATGCCTCGGCTGACAGGCGGAAAAAAACTACTTTTCTAGACAAAGAAAAAAGAAAGAACAAAGCAAGCCAACAAAAAAACGAGCAAATACTACGGCTTTTGGCAAACAATCTCTTCTTTGGCACCGTTTTTGCTTTGGCCTGAGCAGGAAAGCTTGGGCTGCAAAAATTGATTGGTTCCCCCAAGACCAAGCACTCACGCACCTTTTAAAGCGGAGCGTACTTGTGAATACATCAACGCAAAATCACCTCGATGAAATGGTCAATATGAAGATGCCCGATGGCGTCGAAGAGACCCTCAGCATGGAAGCCATGAATGAAAGCGAGGACATTTTTGCAGGCAAAAATTTTTCTTCACTCGATGGACTTGCCATGGAAGGCAGGCAGATTCTTGAAACCTTGGAAAGTCGCATCGAAAACCTGCAGGAACGATTTATCCGTCTGCTGACGACCGAAATGCAGCGTGCCGGCATCCAGCTAGAAAACCGCTTGCACCTTTCCCTTTCAGATCAGGGTGACCTCATTGTGGAAGGAGAAGACAATGACACCGACAAGGTGCAGGAAATCCTTTCCCATTCGGATCTCTTACAGAAGAAATTTCGCGAGCTCGCCTACATCAGTTTTCTCTCCTACGGCATAGACATGGTTTGCCAGGCCAGAGAAGCCATGGAAGATCAAGAAAGCGAACAGAGCAGTATTTTCAGCCATTTCCACGCCTATATCAAGGGCACGCTTTCCCATTTCTACATCAAGTAAATTCCTTTCCCTTCGTAAACCCGCAACCGCAGAACACAATACCTGTGTTCTGCGGTTATTTTTGCCCTACGACCTAAGGCTAAGTCATCGCAAGCAAAGCTCTCAAGAGTCGTATCGGTCTTAACCTTTGTAAGGATGAAAAGATTTGGCTTCTGGCACATGGCTTTCTTTGTGGTCAGACTCGCAAAGGTATCTGCTTGAAGAAAAAAGAATGATACTGTTTTGACCTTGGAAAATGGCTCAGCCAGGCATCATTGGGGGACTTCTCAAAGCAACACACTCTGTGTTATATGAAAGACAGTAAGGATTGAACTCAGTTCAAGCTGAGGAGGCGTATGATGTCCATTCTTTCCCTTGACACCATAGGATACAGCAAGGAATTGCAGGAAGCAGGACTCGATGCCGCTGTGGCCGACGCAATCGCCAGAAAGCAGCTCGTTGCCCTTGATGATTTTTTCAACGAACATCAAATTGCGACAAAGACTGATCTTGAACTTGAAAGTAAAAAGCTTCTGGCTGAAATTGAGAAAGTACGCTCAGATCTTACACAAAGTATTGAAAAAATGCGCTCGGATCTTTCCCGAGACTTTGAGAAAGTACGTTCTGATCTTACACAAAGCATTGAAAAAAACCGTTCCGATCTTTCCCGGAGTATTGAAAAATCTCGTATTGAAAAATCTCGTACTGATTTGCGCCTCCAAATAGAACAGGTTCGAGCAGAAATAATTCGCTCTAACCATCAGCGGCTCAAGTGGCTTCTTGGAGGCGGAATTGCCATTGCTGCTCTGATGATCCGCGGATTCCACTTCTTCGGCTTTTAAAATGCTTCTGACGAACGTAAGGGCACGCTTTCTCATTTGTCCATCAAATCCATCGTTTTTCCCTCGAAGACCCAAAGCTGCAGAACACGAAGCCCGTGTTCTGCGTTTTTTTACCCGTAAGACGTAAGATGAATGCGTCGCAAGACACGCACTCACGTGGCGTCTAAGGTCATAGCCTTTAGACACTTCCCTGTGATCGATCATTTTTTGCCGCTTCAGACTCAAAAGAGACAGGCTCATTCGACATTCGCTGCCATTTCGCGTATGCTTTGGGCTTATGCACACCGTAACATTTTTCGCCAAAAGTCCTTGCCTGCGACTTTTTTTTCTGCTCTGCCTAAGCTTTTCTCTCTTCGCCTGCTCCTCCGGCAAAGAATCTCCTCTCTACCACGATAGCGAGACTGCGCAAACCAGCACCCCGGAAAATCCTCCACTGACTTTTCAGCAAAGCTGGAGCATGTCACCAGGTCTTTTACGCGGACAACTTGAACGCTGGACCAACCTTGCCGGCTATCAGCTTGTCTGGAAAGTCTCGCGCGACTACTATCTGCAGTCTTCCGTTGCCTTCAATGATTCCTTTCCCAATGCCCTCAAGAAACTCTTCACCGGCCTGCAGGCGCGTGGCAACTCGCTGCGTGCCACCATCTACAACGGGAATATGGTGGTTCTCGTTAGCGAAGAATGAGGCTCCTCATGCATGATTCCTCTCGGGCCAGCGCCAAAACAATCGTAATGCCCAGCTTTTGCCTTCTGCTCTGTCTCTTTTTTTGCCTGACAGGCTGCGGAGGCCAGAATAAGATTGAACAACGTGCCGAGCACTACAACGAAGAGCTGCATAAAAAAATCAATGCCCCCATTGTTGCCGAAGAAGACAGCTCCTATCTTGGAGCCATCCCTGTTGAATACTCGCGCGACTACACCAAATATCCCATCTTTTCAGCCAAAAGTTCATTGACCATGCGTGGCACCTTGCCTGAAATCAGTGCCACCGTAGGCGAAATGCTGAAAATCTCCATGCAGATCGCCCCAGATATCGACGATGTGGCCAATACGGTGCAAACCGTCAATTTTGAAGGCAAAGCCCTGGCACTGCTCGATCACATTGGCAATCTCTTTGGCGTAGCCTGGGATTTTGAACCGCGCACCAATACGGTCACTTTCACGCGCATGCAATTGCGAACCTTTGCCATTCTCGCCGCACCAGGCTCCGTTCAGCATTCCTCCCAGATGTCCAGTTCCTCAGAACAGGGTGACAATACCAATGGCTTGGGCTATGGCCGCGGCACGAGCTCAAACTCAGGCCTTGGAAACTCTTCCGGCGATACATCAACCTCCTCTGATACCTCGCAGAATCTCGACACCAAATACGCCGTAGACGTCTGGGCGGATATTGAACGAGGCATCAAAAACCTGCTCTCACCGGCAGGTTCCGTCACCTTAAATCGAGCTGCCGGTTCCGTGACTGTGCGCGACACAGTCCCTGTCATGCGTCAGGTGGCCGAATACATTGATTCCATCAACTCTTCCATGATGCGCCAGGTGGCCCTTTCGGTGAAGGTCTGGTCCGTTGAGATCAACCAGGACTCCGAAGTCGACATGAATGTCTCCATGCTCTTTGCCAACGATACCTGGAAACTGGCAAGCGGGCAGTCCATTCTGGCTAACTTAGCCACAGGCTCACTCACAGCCACCATTGTGGACGGCGATCTCAAAAGCAGCTCGGCCACTCTCAAGGCTTTGAGCACCTTGGGCAAGGCCACTCAGGTAACCAGCGGCTCAGGTGTTGTGATGAACAACCAGCCGCTGCCTGTGCAAAATGTCAAACGGCAATCGTATCTTGGCAGTGTCGCAAGCTATACCCCAAGTACCGGCGGCAATAGCACAGCCCTCTTGCCTTCCCAGGTCACCTACGGCTTTGCCATGACCGTCATCCCCAATATTTTGGATCGCAGACGTTGTGTGCTGCAGTATAATGTTGGGCTCTCTTCGCTCGATAAGCTAGATAAGGCCCAGTCAGGTGACAACACCATCCAGCTGCCCACTGTTTCCATGCGCAGCTTCAACCAGCGCGCATTCATGAATATGGGGCAGACGCTGGTCTTGGCAGGCTTTGAGCAGGAACGGGATCACACCGATGTCAGTGGCGCCCTGATCTCCTTTGGCTTTGGCAAACAAAAGACCAAAACACTGATTGTCATCACCATCACGGTGCAAAGTGTCAATTCCTCCGTTTTTGCTGCTCCCTCACTTTTGCCGGCAAGTCTTCCTCTGCTCGCCTTGACCAGGAGCGCATGGCCCAATTTCAGGCCAAGACTGTACGCTCGCAAAGAGCGCTGCAGAAGAAATACCTTTCACCCGCAAGCCGTTCATCCAAAGCCAAGTCAAGCCAAAAGCTTTCTTGGCTAGATCCAGGGCAGGACTATGCGCCTCGTCAGAGTGGGAAAACGCGCCTACGCCATTGGGCTTTGGTGGCAGATGACAAAAGGCTCTGAGCAGCTGCGCAAACAGGCCCAGGCCGCAAACGACGCTATCCATGGCAGTTTCACGCGCTGTGTGCTTTTGCCTCAGCAAATTGGTTTGGCAGAGACGTGCCCCAAAAGCACGGGTGTCCCCTCTCTCGCCGCAGCCGTTGCCCAGAAGCGTAACGAGGCCCAGGTTTTTGTCTGCCGTTTTCCCATGCATGGCCTTTTCTGGGTCTGTGCCTGTAAGGAAGGACTGGTAGCCGCTGAGGGGGATCGCTATTTTGACAAGGAAGAAGAGGCGTTGGCCCATGCCGAAAATCTTGCCCTGATGCTCGATGTTTCAAACCTTCAGCAGGTGCAAAATGCGGCGGAACTCTTACCCAATGTCTCTCGCCTCAAACAGTGTTTGCAACGTCTTTTTCCCTATGCGCCGGTTGTGCCCCTGGCCTCACCGTGGCCAAAAATTCGGCGCATTGGCTATGTGCTTTTAGCGGTATTGGCGGTATTGCTCTTTCGCTCTATTGACTTTCAGAATGAAAGTTCCGACATTGGACGGTATCTTGAGGCGCGCAGGGCAGAAATCCTGGCCCATCCCGAGCGCTTCTTTCCCAGACCCTGGCTTGAACAGCCCTCACCGGAGGACTGGGGAGGCACCTGCTTGGGCGGCATCCTCAAGCAAGCCACCAATGAACTGGGATGGGATCTGACCGATGCCGTCTGCACAGGCAAAAGCCTGGTGTACAACTGGAAATTCTCTTCATCGGCAAGCTTTTTGCATCTCCCCAAGGGTGCCAGCTTATTGACACCCACCCAGGCAAGCCGCAAAGTCACACTGCCAGAGCTTCAGGCGGCCAAAGAAAGACCTCTCATCAGCAAAGATCATGTCGCCAGAACTCTCTATGAATTAAGCCGGGTGCTCGGTCTGCATCTCAATCTCAATTGGAAGGACAAAGAAAAACGCGAGGTGCGAGAAGGCAGCCTTGTGGTCAATCTCACAGCCCCTTGGTATACGGCCTCCTTCAGCATCGATAATCTGCCTTCCATGACCGTACTCGACCGTGAACTGTATCAAGCACTGGGCGCTATTCCTGGTCTCGTACTCACGGAACTTTCCTTTGCCAATGGCCAATGGAAACTCACGGGATTATGTCATGCCAACTGAAACACACACATCCTCACGCTTCGCAGCCAGGCTCATCAGCCTTTGTCTGCCGCTTTTGTGTTTCCTGCTTGGCGTAGGCTGCATGTATCTCGTCGTCTCCCCCTGTCAGCTGCCCTTCACCACCAATGCCAATCTCCCCAAGCGATATGAGCAGAGGCTTGCGCAGCTGCCCAAGGCCCCTGCCCTGCACGATGTCTCAAACGGTCTTTTGCGCACCATCTATGGCGAACTGAAGGAACTGCCCAACACCCACACCCAGGAAGGCAAGTCCTTAGGCGAAATGCTGGCCCAATTGGGTGGGGCCGATATGGCCATTGCCGAGCCTTTTGTCTACCAGCCAGTGGATGAAATGGCCAAAAATCCCCCCAAGCGCCCTTCCAAGAGCCTTGTGCCACCGGCCAAATCACAAATCGAAGAAAGAACGCTGCCTGAATCCAAGGAAAAGGCTCAGGAAGAACCCTTAGCCAATATCTTTAGCCAGGGAACCTTGGGGCAGATGACCCAGCTGCGTGCCGAGCTTGAGCAGCTCAAGCTGCAGGTGAGCATTGAAGAAACCAGATCGCGCTTACATCAGTTGCGTTCGGCCAATCAGGCGCCAGCAGCTGTCTCGCGTCGTCTGCCGTCCCTGGATTATCCCCCCATTGGCATGCCCGAGGGCTTTAGCCCCAAGCCTGCCCTGCGCCTGCTCTCCATCCAAAGTGTCAATGGCCGCTATTCAGCCACAGTGGGCACTCCCCAGGGCACACGCATTGTCCGCGTCAATGATCCCATAGCCGATGGCCATGTGGTCTCCATTTCCAGAAGCTCCGTTGTCATCAACCGCGGTCACGGCAATGAAACATTGACCATTCAGGACTGAATGTGACAAGCGAGCAGCCCCCCGCCCTTTCCGAGCATTTTGATGGCCGGGCCATCATTGTGGAACAAAGCCTCCACGCCTCAACGGAACTGCGAGGGAATATTCACTTTGAAGCCTTTGCCAGCTTAAAAACCCGCCAGGGTCTTCAGCTTGTCTGGCACAAGCCCGAAGACTTCGATCATTTCCTGCTCAATCTCGATACCTCCACCCATCCCGCCAATCCCATCCAGGGTCAGGCCATTCAGCTGATACGCGACGCCTTTGACGCCCTGGCCAGTGACATTCACATGACCTGCCTTGGCACCCACGGCACCATTGCGCTCAGACGCATGGGCATGCTGGAACCCTGGCGTGATATGGGCGGACGCGCCTTGATGACGCTTGTGCGCGCCATCTACCAGTCCATGACCGAGGCAGGCTCGCCGCGCTTTGATCCCATGACGCGGCAGGAAGGCCGCATCGTTAACCGCAGATTTCTCCCGCCAACCGTGCATTCGGCACGTGTCCACACAGAGCCCCTGCAAACAGCCAATGGTCAGGGACTTCTGATGACCATCCGTCTGCTCTACGATACAGTCAAAGCCGAAGGCACACTCCAAGAACGCCTCACAGCCCTTGGCTACTCCAAAGATCATATTCAGAGCCTCGCCAAACTTTCCCACAGCCCAGGCCTAACCCTTGTGGCAGGACCCACCGGCAGCGGCAAGACAACGCTTTTGCGCCATGTGTTTGAAGCCTTGGCCCAGGAAATGCCAGACCGCTCGTTCTTAAGTATTGAAGATCCCCCTGAATACCCCATGCAGCGCATAGCACAGGTGCTCGTGGATACTTCTGCGGACAACAGAGGCCTTGCCTACGGTGCAGCCATTGCCGGGGCGCTGCGAGCTGACCCAGACTATTTAATGATTGGCGAAATACGCCACCCAGAGGCTTCTTCAGCAGCTCTCGATGCGGCTTTGACCGGACACCCTGTCTGGAGCAGCATCCATGCCGCCAGTGCCCTCGGTATCTTCCAACGTCTTTTGTCTCTGCTCTTCGTGGCAAAATTTGCCGATCCCCTCACCAATCTGCAGGACCCCTCAGTGCTCTCAGGCCTTGTCTATCAAAGACTTTTGCCCAAACTCTGCCCACATTGTTCCTTGAAATTGGCACAAGTATTGCAAGAAAATAGCTATCGAGGCGATACGGCCTTTATTGCTATGCTCAGACGTCTGAAAAGTCAGGGTGTCGAGCTTACCTCGGTGCGTATCAAAGGCGCTGGCTGCAAGCACTGCAAAGAAACCGGCAGAAGTGGACTCCTTGTGGCTTGTGAGATTGTGCGCACTGATCAGCAACTCTTATACTATCTGGCCAACCGTGATCAGGAGGAATCACTTGCCTATGCCAGAAGTCTTGGTCTTCAGACCACAGCAGAACAGGCACTGGATTTCATCGGCGAAGGGCTGTTGGATCCCAGAGATGCGGAAAACTGTCTTGGCTTCTTTCCTGAGCGTTGAGGAATGCCATGTTTGCCAAAGTCGTCTTTCTGGGAGGAGCTGCTCGCGCCAGACTCTATGAAGCCCTAGCCGGTCATATGGATAATGGCTTACCGGAACTTGAGGCTTTGCGCCTTCTGCGTACGCGCACGCATAAGGATGACAAACGCCAAAAGCGCATTTTGGATGAGGCCATTGCTGCCATGGAAGCTGGTGCCCCTCTCTCGCAGGCCCTGAAGAACAATGTTCCCGACATGGAGTACATGTTGCTGGCCGCAGGGGACAACAACGGCAGACCTTCCGAGACCTTGAAACACCTTGCGGAACTTGTGACCATGCGTGGACGCGTCCTGACAGCTGTACGCGGCGCTTTGAGTTATCCACTGTTTTTGCTCTTTTTCTTTGTTGGCCTTCTGCTCACCGTTTCCTTTTTTGTGGTGCCCGCCTTCACCACGTTGGTTCCGGCCGAGCGCTGGTTTGGCTTTGCCAGACTTTTGCGAGACGTAGCGGATTTTACCGCCTCCTGGAAATCTCTGGCACTTTTCCTGAGCATTCTTGCCTGTGTTTTTCTTATGCTCTGGTCCTTGCCCAGATGGACCGGAAAAATTCGTGCCATTGCGGATCATTTTCCTCCTTGGAGCCTCTACCGACTTCTGACATCCGCAGTCTGGATCTTTACCTTAGGGGCGCTTTTACAAGGTGGTCTTAGAGCTGACGATGCCATTAAACTCAGCCTGGAAGGCAGTCCAAGCTCCTGGCTCAAAGGGCATCTTCAAAAGCTCTACGCCTTCTTTGCCCAAGGCAATGATCTCGGTGAAACTCTAGCCCATGCGCCCGAATCCTTCATGGAAAAGGACATGGCCCAGGAACTGGCCTTCTATGCAGCACTGCCCCACTTTGCCCAGCGCCTGCCACTCCTTGCTGATCAATGGCTGAAAAGACGCGTTTCGCAAGTCGAGGTAGCCTGCAGAAAACTCAATGCTTTCGGTATCTTATGCATTTTTTTTCTTCTCACGCTTGTAGGCCTTGCCATATGGGATCTTATTACGGTATTATCGCAAGGAACGAATCTATTCTGAGAACTTGTGAACGCACTAAAGAAATCTGCGAAACGGCCGATAGCGATGGTTGGGGAGAATAGTGTAACTTCTTTACTCTCACTTCTTCCATGGAGGGAACATATGACTCATCGCAAGAAAATTACTTCTCAAAGCGGTTTTATGAGTGTTGAAGCTATTGCAACCTCTCTATTTTATCTTATTATGGTTGCTATAGTAGCAGGAATTGCAGCACAAGTTATAAGTTCTGGAAAAATGGCAGCATCTTTAAATGCTGTAAGTATTTTACGAGTTAGTGTTCAGTATATAGGTGCAAACTGTAATTCAGATTACTCAAGTGTTGCAACTTTAAATCCTCACGAGTACGTTTCCATTATCAAACCGGCTCAAGATGACGACTCGGATTATACTCTTCCAACAACTCATCCAATTCGTATTGGTACAGCAGGGGTTAAAGATGTTAATCCAGATACCCAGACAGAGATGACTGCAACCTCAACTTCACTCTTTACTATGGAGATTGCAGATTTGTCACCCAGTGACTGCCGTAAAGTTGCTTATTATGGTTTGGGAGCTGGTTATGGTGTAGCCCTTGCAGATGGCACTGGTAAAAGAGCAACAAAAACTTTTACTCTTGGTGCAGCTACTGGTAAGATTAGTGATGTTGAAAGTGACTGTGATGGAGGAGTGAAAGTGATTCACCTCACCAGTAAATAACCAACACTATAGTTAGCTTAGTATTTATGGTGACCTTATTCCTAGGGTCACCATTTTTTATTTCCATCTCCTCAATTATCTTCTACCCCACCTTCCCGGTCCAATCCAAAAATCCCCAAAATTTCCTACAAAAAGGGTCCTTCCTGGAATCTTTAAAATTTTCCTACTGGTAGATCCAGCCCCAGACCAAAAATCCCCAAAAATCAAAAATATGACCCAATGTACGTTTTTATACATTGATTGAAGAGTTAACGATATAAGCATAATTGAGATCAATTAATAATCTTACCGATAAATTGCTTATGATTTGTTAAGATGTTCAAAGGGGAGGGGAGCAAGGTACTGATGCTGCTAAGATATGGTTGTGGCAACTGTGGCTGGTTCTCCTGGTGAACGAGTCACCCTACTCCTGCTCCACCAGAATGACCTTTATCGGATTGAGGTGTACCTCAAGTAACGTTTTCCTGAGTCAAGACGGCCCTCTTCATCTGCGCCATCTGCATTCACCAAGTTGACTGGGAATGTTGCATTTACTGCTTCCGAGCGTGCTTCTCCTAAGGATTTACATTTACTGTGTATGTTTGGTATGTATCCAGCTACATACAGTTGAAATCCGGACAGGAGGACACGAAAATCACGATAAACCTTTTTATTCCCCCCTCTCTCCCCCTTCCCTTTTTCTCCAAAAATAAAAATAATATTAAATTTTCATTTCCTGCTGTCCTGTTTTTATCTATAAGTAGTAAATATACATAGCAAATAACAACAGTAGATGAAACACCATCTGTAAGTGTATCAAGTAAACCAACAACTACAGATACTGATGCAATTAAAACTACACCTACATCATCAATTTAATCATCATCTAAAACTATATTAATTACAATAAGGTATTTTATAAATAACAAATTTTGTCGTTATATATTACTAAAAATAATTCTTGTTTTATTCTTAAACTACTGCATCTTCTTCAACATCTTAATCTTTATATCGGATCTAAAATGGATATTAATGATATTAAAAAACTTATTGATGATAATTATGATTCATATCCAAATATGGCATGGTTAGAAACAGTTATAAAATATTTTTCTAATTATTTTTCTCTTATTCCATTAAATCAAGGTGTATATAAAGGTAATACTGATGATGAGGTTAAATCTGAAAGAATGATTGAGGATTTGAAAGGTACTAAAGTCAGTGGATGGGAGAAATATTCTTATGAGAAATCACCATATATACCAACTGGTGATAAATATGGTATTGTATGTGGTCCTGGTACAAATAATAATGGTATACTTGTTTTAGATGTAGATAATATTGAAGATTTTAAAAAATTTTGTCACTTGTATAATATTAATATGATGATGCCAACATTAACTATTTTAACTAGACCTGATAAATATCATCTGTATTTTAAATATCCTAATGATGGTAAAGAGTATAAATCAAGAACAAAAGGCAAAGAAAATTGTGGTTTTGATGTAAGAGGTGTTGGTGGATATGTATTAGGACCTGGAAGTATTAATCCTATTAGCAAGAAACCATATACTATATTTGATATTCTTCCTATTGCTGATTGTCCAGAGTGGTTGAAAGAATGGAGTTTAAATAGAACTATTAATAATCAGCAATTGGAAGAATATCAAATATAGTATATGGTTTCTTGCTAATAGGAT
>JAILPJ010000107.1 GCA_024699605.1 Desulfovibrio sp.
TTTCAAGAAATTTTTAAAAATTTTTAACGTTTAAAGAGACAGGATGAGCCCCCTCTCTGCTTCTTGCCCTCGGGTATTCCTTTACCGCCCTCTATCACAACACTTTCTTCTCCTAGTGACAACTATCCTAACACATGGGGAAGTCAAAAGGCCAGAAAATTAAAAAAATACCCCGCAAAGACGGGGTTTGGCGGCTCAGTAGCGGTAGTTCTCGAATGCACGTTTACGTAAATTTTCATTTTACATTGATCATCGTCAAAAATTAGATTTATGGGATCACAATGATCACAATTGCTACAAAATGGTTTCCATGCCGTACTTTTGCGTCTTCATACCCAAGCTTCGGTAAAAGGCGCAGGCCCCAGGATTACACTCCCAGACATTAAGCGTAACATTGTAACAGCCGATCTCCCTGGCATAGGCTAAGACGGTCTCATATAAGCGTTTCCCCACAGACTTACGGCGTGCCATTTCATCCACACAGATATCGTCGATGTAGAGGGTTTTGATGTCTTCAAGCAGACGCTCGCCCTTATGCTCAATAATTTGACAGAAGGCGTGTCCCAGAATCCTCCCTGAATCGTCCAAGGCAACAAAAACCGGGAAATGCTCCTGCCGCAAAAGCGCTTTGAGATCGTCTTCGGAGTATTTAGTTGTCAGCCTGAAAAGATCTGGCCGGCCTTCATGGTGCACTCTGTTAACCTGCTCAAGAAGATGCTGCAGACCGGCAATATCCTTTTCTTCGGCACGACGGATAGACAGTGGACCAAGCGTGTTCCTTCGTTCTTCCATAGTTTCCCCTAACTTTGCGCAAAGTGACAGCGTACCCGCCAGTTCTGTCCAAGCGTTCGCCAGGTAGGCGCTTGCCTTAGACAAATCTCTTCTGCCCTTGGACACCTTGGGTGAAAAACGCAACCCTTTGGCGGATGCAGGGGGCTTGGTAAGTCCCCTTGCAGTAACGCTCTCTCAGCTTGCTCCTTGCTTCCCTGGCTCGCACTGAGCAGGGCTTGGGTATACGGGTGTGCCGCATGAGCAAAAAGCTCATCGCGCGGACCATCTTCAAGGAGACG
The DNA here is from genome assembly GCA_024699605.1 of Desulfovibrio sp. GTDB lineage: Bacteria > Desulfobacterota > Desulfovibrionia > Desulfovibrionales > Desulfovibrionaceae > Desulfovibrio. The sequence goes on from JAILPJ010000107.1 coordinate 1,071, forward strand.
GCCGAGATACATGACCATGATACGCTGGCACATAAAGCCAACCACGTTGAGGTCATGTGAAATAAAAAGATAGGCTGGGGCAAACTGCTCCTGCATATCGCAGAGGAGATTAAGAATCTGTGCCTGCACAGAGGCATCAAGCGCTGAGACCGGCTCATCGCAGACAATGACCTCAGGCCTTGTCATCAACGCTCTTGCCACAGCGATACGCTGTCTCTGACCTCCGGAAAATTCATGCGGATACCTTTTGCCAACACCAGCCAGACCAACCAAGGCAAGCATCTCTTCGGCTGCTTGCAGCCTCTCTGTGCGGCTCACACCTCTTGCCGCCAACGGCTCAGCCACAGAAGCCGCAACCGTCATCCGTGGATTCAACGAGGAAAAAGGGTCCTGAAAAATCATCTGCAAGCGTCCAGCGGCCCAGCTTTGTGCGTTGGCTAACGGCAGAGGTTTTCCGAACAGTCGCACTTCCCCCTGGCTGGGAGCAAGCAGTCCGCAAGCCATACGGCCCAAGGTGGATTTGCCGCAGCCTGATTCTCCCACAAGCCCAAGACATTCCCCTTTGTCCAGGGTAAAGCTCACGGCATCGACAGCTTTAAGCGTAAGCTTTTTGCCAAAAAATCTATTTTTGACAGGAAAGGTTTTACTCAGCTTTTGACACTGCAAAAGGGAACTTTCAGACATTGCTGACTGCCCCCATGACACCTGCGCTCTCAAATGTCGCCATATCATTGAAAATGGCTGCGGCAGCCCGCAACAGTGGGTAGGCCAAAGCAGAACCTGTGCCTTCGCCAAGACACAGATTAAGGTCCAGTAAAGGTCTCTCGCCGAGTTTTTCCATAATCTTCCTGTATCCGGGTTCAGCTGAGGCGTGGCTCAAAATGGCATACTCACAAATCCCTGGCTCAATAGCTCTGGCAGCCACATAAGCGGAAGTTGCAATAAAACCATCCACAAGCACAGGCAAATGCTCTGCGGCACACCCTATGATCAGGCCACTCATCATGGCGATTTCGAAGCCGCCCAAAGCGGCTAACATCGCTATGGCGTCACCATTCCGCACACTGTTTTGATTGACCCGCAACGCTTCAGAAATCACGGCAGTTTTTCGCTTGATCTGTTCTTCTGAGAGCCCTGTGCCTGGCCCAGTAATGGCTTCAGGCTCCATGCCCAGATACGCAGAAAAAAGGGCTGTGGCAGGTGTTGTATTGGCAATGCCCATTTCCCCAATGCCGATACACTGACAGCCATCCAAAGCGGCCTCGCGTGCAAGGTCTACCCCCATACGCAACGCCTCAAGGGCCTTGGCCCGGCTCATGGCAGGGCCCTCACTGATATCGGCTGTGCCTTCACCAAGACGCCGGTCAAGTAAAAGCGGATGCTTTGGAAAGGGTCCACCCGCACAACCGGCATCCACAAGGCAAAGTGTCAGGTCCAGATTTGCACAGAGCACATTGATGGCGCCTCCGCCCCGCAAAAAGTTCTCAACCATCTGCCGAGTGACGGCCTGGGGATAGGCGGAAACCTGTTTTTGGGCGACCCCATGATCAGCAGCAATGGTGTAGATGATGGCCGGGCTCACGCGTAAAGGACGCTGACCGCCTCCTATGGCAAAAAGCCGACGTGCGAGTTCCTCAAGCCTTCCGAGACTTCCCTTGGGCTTGGTGAGACTATCTAAATAACTCTGAGCTTCATCAAAAAGACCTTTTTCACAAGGGGTGATCGTCAAATCCTCAGCAATGGTCAAAAGCAAGGGGTTTTCGTGCTGATCGTGCGATGGCATTTTTTTCCTCAAGGCAAAACGCTTATTTCAGGCAAGACTCAATGATCCAAAGAGTCAGGCTTTCCACCTCTCTGTGGATCAGAAATGATCATTGAAACTTGTGATGTTGTGCGTTTTTCGCCTGTCAGCAGAAAAGAGTCAAGACGAACATAGCGCGTAAGAAGGACGGGCGAAATTGGCACGCTCGAAAAGGCAAGAACAGGAAAAAATTTCCCGCAACGTCCGTTTGTCAAACGAAGAGAGGAGAAAAACTGGGGGAGAAAGGGAAAAGCGGAACTGAACTTGGAGGGCAAAATGCGGGGGAAAGAAGAAAAAAAGGACGCAACTCCTTGTTTTGCCATCAGAGCATATGACTGGCCACAAGGTCTCTTGCCAGTTGCCAGGCACGATTGACAATGGCCGCATGAATATGCGGTTCTACAGGTTCCGGGCCATCTTCCTTCTCACGCAGAATACTCATCTGGACATCGCCCGGAGGATAATAAAAATGCAGGTCCTGACCAAATTCTTCACGCAGTTTACTCTGCAAATGACGGAGCATGGCCGTATCTTCCCCGCGCACCACAAAATTGGTCCAAAATTCTCTGGTAACGCGCTTGAGTACGGATTCTCGACGAGCTTCGGCCTGCTGCGATTCATCACCTGAAATCATCTGCATGGCCCGCTTTTGAAAAAGCACGGCACGGGTCTCGGCAAGCTGGCGCTTATATTGATTTAAGCCAGTCTTACGCGATGTGGCCGCTAAGGCTGTGGGCTGCATATCCACATAACAGCCATTGAGCGATGATTGCATATGCAGCTGAGCAAAGGCGTTCATAGAAATCTCCAAAGAAGGGGAAAAATACCAACCTGCCAAAGAATCTGAAAGCTATGTCGAGCCCGAGATAATGGAGTTTGAGCTTGACGACAAAAGCTGCGAGAGAATGGACGATTTGCTTGTGGATGGACTGCCAGAGGCTGGAGATGCCGACGAGCGCTCACGGGCCTGATCGTAAATATCGGCTTGTTCCTCAAAGAGCAGACTGAGATTGTCCAGACTCTTGTAATCGTACGAATACTGCGATTCAAGGCCCTGCATGCGCTCAATATACTGTTCTACATTGGCCAGGGCCGCCTTGGCGCCCGCCTGATCGGTAAAGGCCAATTCCTGCGAAAGATTATTCAAATTCATGGAAGAGCTCCCCATGACACCACTGGTCAGAGAGCTGTCCAAAAGATTCATAAACTTCTGCGCACGCACACTGCTGCCTGCTTGCAAATCAACGGTACCGTTGTTGCCGGCGCTTCCATCCATGAGTTTCATTCCGTTGAAGGACGCATTATTGGCAAGGCGCAAAATCTCATCAATATGCTCGCCAATACTGTCAGAGGCCGAGCTAAGAATTGTGGACGACAGAGAATCCGTATAGGCGCAGTCGGTCAAAATTTCCTGAATCGCCTGCAATTGACTCTTGATGGCCGTGGCATTGGTCTGCGCCACATTGACCATGGCCTTGCCATCTTCCATGTTCTGCGAAGCCATACGCGCAACAGCAGCATCCCCTTTCATGCGACTTTCAAAGGCTCGTCGTGTGGAATTGGGCATGCTGCGATCTTCGCGATCAACAGCCTGCACGGCCTGATTGACCTGCTTGGTCAACTTCTGATTGAGGACCCCCATGAGCAACGCTTCATAGTTCATACGCAACCTCCTAAAGCACAACGCTCAATAGGGTTTCTGCAGAAGCTCTTGCCTGCTTGGCTGCCTCATCTGAGGCCTGATGATAGGTTCCGACCAAATCATTGAGCATATCGTAGCGGTTGGAGAGAATATTGTATTGCGCGCCCTGAGTGGCAATGGCACCATAGAGCTCTTCTGCGGCTGCGTCACAAAGATTTCTCGCGTTTCCGGGCGTTATGCTGGACAAACTGCTATAGAGGGCATCAAAAGCGGATCCTGAGCGATTCACATTGGCTTTGCCAACAGTGAGCTTTTCAGATTCCCCGATGGTCACATCGGTCCCGGTATTGCCGAGCACAGTTACGCCGTTGACGTTGGCTGCCAAAATCTCGTCAATAGTATTTTTTACTTGCTGCGCAACACGCTGGGCTTCGCTATTGGTCTCACAGGCAGAGCAGATCTCACCCAATGTTTTTACCTGGTTCACGAGTTCCGTCAAAGCATCTTGTGTCCCCTGCACAATGGTCATTCCCGCAGCCGTATTGGCCGCAATGACACCATAGCTGGCACCAGTGGCATCGCAGTTTGTTGCCAGAGCACGATTGGCTGCGGTCACCGTTTTTCCGCTGTCCGGGACCATCTGCCCGTTCATGATCCGGTTTAATAGCAGCTCGGACGCAAAATCTGGATCTTGCGTGAGTGAAGGCGTGTGTGAGGAAGCCATACAACATCCCTGTTTGGCAATGGTAGGAAATACACGCAGTATGCACATCCTGTGCCAACTACGCACATTTTTAAGAAGACTATCGGCTGAGCGCAAAGAAACTTTAGAGGGAAATCATTTTTTGACTTTTCCTCCCTGCTCGCCTAACGTGCTGAAAGGGACAAGAAGCCAACAGCAGCAATTCTGCCCATCGATCACACATCGTCTTTTGACTAAGCCGAAATATGAAAAGTACCGCATGAGAAGCCGGCTTTCAGACACCGAATCTTCCATAGCGTTATTTCTTATAAATGCAAACTTTTTTACTATTTTTTATTATAGTTTTTTTTAATCTTTTAAACTTGACAAACATCTATATTTATAAAATAATATGCACACATAGTTTTATACTAATTTTCTTCCATAGATATTCACAAATTAAGAC
>JAILPJ010000022.1 GCA_024699605.1 Desulfovibrio sp.
TATTCCTTTAGCCGCAGGATTTGCAAAGATCGCTAGTAAAAGCTCAGACATAGATAACTACTTACACACCATTATCAACATTTTACATAACTACTGTAAGTTAAAAAAAGACGCAAAGAATGATGACATTATTTCACTTTACTATGCAATTTTGATATACAATTATTTTAATGGCAACAATAAAGCCAAAATCATAGTAGATTTATTACAAAAAATATTTGTAAATATAAATTTTAAAGACAATATACAAATTATTCATAGACAAATATTTGATAGTATTAGCTATAGCTACACAGACCTTGCCAAGACTTTATCTAAAACAGATATCTTTTTATCAAATTTTTTTGAATAGTAAATACATATATTAATATTATTTAAAACAAGTACTAGAGACAGCTTACGACGACACACTCCCTTATATATGTAAATGTATTATATTGCATTACTATGAAATGTTTAAAAGTCGCTTCCATCAATTAGTCTTTTACTGGCCACAATGACCTAGCAAGGTTTGCTGAAACTGTAGTTTTAAAAATTACACCTCATGACAACATTGAACGTTACACCTTAAGCAGAGCACAGTGTATTTTATTCTCTAATATCTAATATAGATCTCTACGCTCTATCCGCCAGTATCGATGTTATTAATTATATGTAATCTGCTGATTTACACGATAGTATAAATACAGTTATATGACAATGCTTGCGATAGCATCAGCAGAGACAACTCTTTTCTCAAGTTCCATATTACCATACATACAATTTGTAAAAATATATCAACAACAATATATTAAATGTCAACAAAATATTATACAAAAAATTTACTATATTTAGCTTAATTTTGTACATAAGAGGTACATAATGATAAAAAACGACCACAATGCACTGCTTCAAGAATTTGGTCAAAAACTTGGATTAGATCTTCATTTTAATGAAAACAGGATATGTGAGTTATACTTTGACAATTCTTTATATATATCAATTCGATCTGAAGATTACGATGGCAATATAATAATCTCGACAATACTCTGCGAGGATAGACCTGAGTCATTTAGTTATAATTTTATAATTGACAGCTTAAACTCTGCTGCAGACGCTTATCTCCAGGGTGGAAACATACCCCAAATCGGAAGAGATGAAGAAACGGGATTTCTTATTGCTTACATTGTCTGTAGCGCAACATATCTTGCTCAAGGTAAACTTATTGATATTTTTACTGATTTTATAGAATATTATCAAAATGCTCACGCTTCATTAAAACAAGATTAAGCTAGTCAAGGATAGAAAAACAATGAACGAGATAGACCTTCAAAAGATTATTGATGAATTTGAAAAAACTATTAATGTTAAGCTAGATTTTTCAAATTATAATTTGGCTGAAGTTATTTTTGACAAAAAGACAACAGTAGGCATAAAAGTTTCAAAAGATGATGGAACAATTATTCTTTCGAGCGTTATTGCCGATGAATTACCAGATCCACTTTCAGACAAGCTTGCCACTGAAATTCTAAATTTAAACTCTGTTCCGGGCATCAACTACGGTGGTAATGCGCCTGTGATTGCCAGAGATAAGCTAACCGGGTTTATTTTTGTCTATGAGATAATAACTGCGTCCTTGTTAAATGCAACAAGTTTATTTAATATTTTTTCAGACTTTGTAAAATATAAACTAGTGTTAAGTGAGCTTTTTAACAGTTCTACTTCAGATGCTTCCAACACTCTTAACAATTGCTCACTTTTAGTCTAGGAGAAATTATTATGGTAGAAGATATCATGTTTTCTCTGAACAAAGCAAATGACCTGAAAGCTACAGATATTGTAGAACATTTACGAGCTGACGAAAAAAGCAATGATTTTCAGTCAGGAAAAATTCAAGTCAATGGCAAATATTATGATATACAATTTGTAAAAAATGATCAAAAAATTTACGTTGATGTCAAGCGCGATTTCAAAGGCATTTTTTCATACTTCAGAAATCGTTGGGGCAATAAGCATACAAACTGTGCAAATGACCTAAAATCATCAATTAAAAATATTTTAGCCAGCAAAGAATATGTGCTCGTTAAAAATAATTTTGATGCTCTTCTTGCCATTGGCAGAAAAGCAAATATGAATAATATCGAAATAGGCAATTACGGTTTTTCTGATAATCGCAACTTAATTATTAAACAATCAGTTGTTGATGCCGTCAATCGCACTTTACAAAAAGAAGGTTTGACCAAAAAATTATTATTCAATAAAATTGATACCTACAATAATGTTATAGGTATAACAACCAGGACTCTTAATATAACAAACTACAATAATCTTATGTCTAATTTAACTTCAAAAAATCTCAATGCTAAAGACAAATATTGTAAACACTTTAATATAGACAAGCAAAAAGCTAATGCATGGATAAATTTTATTCAGAGACCTGAGAATATTTCAAAAATTAATATTGTTAAGAAACTTTACAATTACATGAATCAAGATGATGACATAACAACAAATGACAAGCAAACTGGCTGGAAAGCTGATTTCAAAAAAAATCCAGATCAAGCATTAAGAAATTTTATAATCAAAAATTCATCACTTAAGATGAAAGAACTAACACCAGATTTTTTAAACCAAGCCACAGCTATCTTTAAAGAATTTATTACTATTAGCAACCTCCCAGAAGGCAACGAAAAGCAAGAAGCATTAACTAATTTTTTTAAAGAAGAGCGATGGCTAAGTAAGAAAGACCAAACTAGTATAAACAATGTTTTGCTGCGTAGGATGAATGAAGATGACTGTGATATAGATCAAGCGCTGAAGGAATGCTATAATGGAGATCGACGTAATCACAATAAAATGTATCATTTTATCAATAATATTCTGATGTATGCGACCTTCCGTCAGACGAGTAAACTCGGACTCGATTTTTTCAGAGAGCAAAACATCTCAGTGCTTTTTCAACATGCCGACAGACAGCATACGGATTTAAACGAAAAAAATGCTATGGAAAAGATTCTCAGCGAAAACTTCTGGAAAGAAGGGAGAACTGATAAGAGCGAGAGCGGATCAGAGATTACCTATTCTGAAATCAGACACGCTAAACAGCTTCAGGATAAGTACGGAGAAGAGAGCGGCATCTTTTATGTCACTGGTGTGAAAGAGAACCCCATGGCTGAAGACGTAGATACTTCTAAAAACTTGGGAGCCCCACGGCCTGTTGGCACACCTAAAGATGCCTTTGTTGAGATTACGCCAAGCAAGTACCAGTAAGCTGAACGCTGAATTCAGATGGTGATAAGGACTGAAAAGCAAGGCGGATCTGGTACATCAAATCTGTCTATGCTCGCTATGCCCTTGAACCGTAATGGCAGAGACCGGCCTGGCCGGACAGTGATATTCACAGGCCCCGCAGCCTATGCACTTTTCTCTGTTGACGGCTGGCTCCTTGAGCTCACCCTGCCCCACGAGCGCAATAGCGCCTGTGGGGCAGTTGCGTTGACAGGCCGTGCAGGTAATCTGATCGGTCTTGACCACGCAGAGCCTTGTGTCAATTTCAGCGTGCCCGATTTGTATGGAACTCTTTTCCTCAACGCTGATCGTTTGGATGGCCGATGTGGGACAGACCTGGCTACAGACCGTGCACTCAGGTCGACAAAAACCGTGAGCGAAACTCAGGCTTGCCTGCAAAAAGCCCGCGCCGGCATCAAAAGAACATAAGACCTGACTTGGACAAGCCGCCACACAGGCCTGGCAGCCAGTGCAGTGGGCTGCAAAGTGCCGCAGACTTCGGGCGCCTGCCGGCAGCAGAGGTTGATCGCTACGGCGCCTGGGCTTGTAACCTTGTGACAAAATCTCAGCCTCTGTCCTTTTGCTGCTTGCAGCCAATGCTGACCTAGGGACAGCCAAAAGACCTAAGGTTCCCATGGCCACCCTGCCCAGCATACGACGTCGATCTTCATGAGGTGTTTGGGCCATATGGACGGTAAAACGCAAGGCTCCAAAAGCGCAGCTATTTTGACAATTGAGACAAGCTACACAGCGTGAGACATCAACGGTTGATGCCTTGGCGTCGATACAGTTAGCCTTGCAGAGGTTCTCGCACTGTCCGCAATGCCTGCAGAGCTCGGCATCAATACGGGGCCGAAAGAGCGCAAAACGAGAAAGCAGCCCAAGCATGGTGCCCACAGGGCAGATGTGTGTACACCACACGCGTCCCTGTGCGTACGTCAAATAGCCAAGGATCAGTAACGTTGCCATGGCCACAGTCAGCCCCAGATAGCCATGGGAAAAAAGCGGATGCGGACGTATGGCGTAGTTCTGGCTACTGCGCAAAAGCCAGTCAAAGGCATTGTTGATCAAAATAGCCAAAGGCTGGCCGATATCCGCGGCAATGCGGCCAAAGGCACTGTAGGGTTCAAGCAACGTGAGAAAAAACGGCAAACCAACAAACATGGCCACAAGAAAAATGGCCAGAACACTCAAGCGAAGCCAGGAGCGTGGGTTGAGATAGCGAAAAGATCGCTGCTTGCGCAGACTGAGCAGCAGGTCTTGTAAAAGCCCCAACGGACAGACCACTGAGCAATAGATTCGCCCGAAAATCAGCGTTACGGCAACAAGCGCGAGCACCAAGACCATGCTTCCTGACAGAATGGCGGGAATAAGCTGTATTTTTGCCAGCCAGGCCAGCGTACTTGCCAAAAAGGCGTGCTCGCTGAGATCACAAAAAAGGAGCACAAAACCCACAAAACACAACAGGGCAAGACACAGTCGTAATCTCTTCCACATAGCCTTTCCCCTAGACCGTTTGACGCCGCAATTGTTCGGTAAATTTGGCAAGTTTTTCCATTTCCTCGGGGATATTGATGAATTGCGGACACTGGCTCAGACATTGACCACAGCCCGTACAATGCGCTGCACTGCGAAATTCAGGCAGACGTCTGGCCAGTTGCGTCAAAAATCCACGACGGGCTTTTTCATAGTCGGCATTGCGGCTGCCCTTGGGAACCAGATCGTCGTCAAGACAGTCGTTGTAGTGCTTAAAGACTGTGGGGATGTCTACGCCATACGGACAGGGCATACAGTAGCCACAGGTGGTGCAGCGAATATTGTCCGCAACCACGAAGGCATCCAAGGCCTTTTGCAAAACGCCCTGCTCATGTTGAGACAAAGGCACATAGGGGGAAAATGTAGCGAGATTATCCTCTAAATGCTCCTTGTAGGTCATGCCGGAAAGAATGGTCAGCACATTGGGCAGACCGGCCACATAGCGAAAGGCCCAGGAAGCGGCCGTCTGCTCAGGTCGCTCATTTTGCAAAATATTCAGGGCCTTGCCGTTCAATCTGGCCAAGCGTCCTCCCAGCAAGGGTTCCATGATCACAAAGGGCAAACCTGAGGCAACAACCTTGTCAAGCATCCATTTGCTTGGGGCAGGCTCAGGCACGTTTCTTTTGGTGTACGGGCTTGGCACCAGCTTGTGTAAAAGATCATGATAGTTGACCTGGATCATGGCAAAATCCCAATCAACATCACGACGTAAGACATACTCAAGCATGGCCTTGTCCCCGTGGAAAGACCAGCCAAGATTACGAATGCGCCCTTGCTTTCTCTCTTCAAGCAGATAGTCCAGGACGCCCCCCTTTTCGTAGGTGCGCTGATAGTTGTCTACGCGCGAGAGGTTGTGTAGCAGATAATAATCAAAGTACTCGACCTGACAGTTCTTAAGCTGGATGGCAAACATCTCCTTGGCCTTGGCCCGATCAGGATTGAGATAGCCAGGCATCTTGGTTGCCAGAAAGAACTGTTCGCGCGGATGGCGTTTCAGAGCCTTGCCCGTGACAATTTGTGAAGCGCCATTGTGATAGCCCCAGGCGGTATCAAAGTAATTCACCCCATGCGCCAGGGCATAATCCACAAGCTCAAAGGCCGCCGCTTCATTGATCTTGGGACTGCGCGGAGAATTCTCACCGGGCATGACCGGATAGCGCATGCAGCCAAAACCGAGCATGGAGATCTTGTCACCGCTGCGCGACGTTGTGGTATAGGTCATCAATTCGCGCCGCGGTTCAGGTCTTCCCTCCACGGAAATACCCGCTCCGGCCTTTGGAGCTCTTTGTGCGGTATCATGAAAAGTAGCCCAGGCCCCAAGACCTGCCGCTCCCCCTGCCGCCACCGCCATACCCGTCAACAATTGACGACGTGTGAAATGCGTTGTTTTACTCATAACACTATCCTTCAACTTACCACTTGATTTTACTGACTTTTTGATTCAAGAAAATGTGACCCAAAATCTGCCACATTATTATGTTGTATATTCTTTTCTCCCTATTTTCCAAACCCATGAAAAACATAGATACTCATGACGAGACTATAATATATAATTTTTCTTAAGAAAATTAAGGTAAGTTATTTACGCCTTACTATCAATATCAGCAAACTCAACACTTGATTATTATAGTAATTTTTAAGCCATAAAGATCAATCTTATGGTTATTTTTCAAATAATCGTTCAATATATTTTTTGTTTGCCTTTTGTTTTTTCATAAATATCGAAAATAAAAGTATACAGGAAAAAATGAAGTTAAAAATCAATTTCCCCATTAGGATTTGCATCTCTTCTAACTCATCTATCTACTTCGAATACTGTTACTATGACTTCTTTTGCTGAAAATGGCAACGGATTTTTTGGAGCAAGACCTATTTTGGTAACTGTTTGAAATAGTTATCATTTTCTGATAACATCTCCCTTTTCAGGCCAGTTTTGGTGAAGTTGTCCGCACAGAGAAAATTGCCGTATTTTGCTTAAAAAACTTTGCGTTTTTCTTGGATTTCCACATTAGAAAAATGGCTTGTCAGCAAAGAGCCCAAAAAAAGAGCAGCGCCTGCTTCAGTAAACAAGCCGCTGCTCCTCACTGTCATTAGACCATCACAGAAAACTTACACAAGATTACCAATCGTGCTGTTTCTTTTTCCAACAAAAGACTCCTCAGAGCGACCAATCACAAGCACTTTACTTGACGAAAACCAGTTCGTACTCTGAGTTGCCCAAGCCGATTGACTTGGCATGAGCAAGGCAGGTTTTGTATTCCGAGTTGGGGTTAGTATTGTCAAAATGATCATGGCGATCGGTAAAGCCCGCCTTCTCCATGGCATCGGTCAGCTGACTGTTGGGCAATGGTTCTTGTTTGAGACAAGCGTCCACACAGGCATGATCCAAAGCCAAGGGATCAAAGGAAGCAAACAGGCCAATATTCGGAATAATCGGTGCATCGTTGCCGCTATGGCAGTCACAGCACGGCGAAACATCGCGGATAATGGAAATGTGAAAATTCTGTCGTCCATCAACAACAGCCTTGGCATACTCAGCCATACGACCGTTCAGTTCTTTGACCGCCGCATCCACTTGAAAACTAATGGCATCATAGTTACAGGCACCAATACAACGACCACAGCCCAAGCAGTGCTCAAGGTCAATAGACATCTTTTTGGCCTTTTGATCAAAGACGAGACCTGAGTTTGCACACTCCTTCAGACATTTTTGGCAGCCACGGCATTTTTTGGGATCAATTGTCGGCTTGCCGTTACAGTGCTGATCTTTCTTGCCTGCCCGTGAACCGCAGCCCATACCGATATTCTTGATGGTTCCGCCAAAGCCGGTCAGTTCATGTCCCTTGAAATGCGTCAGTGAAATAAAGACATCAGCATCCATGACCGCTCGGCCAATCTTGGCTTCTTGAACGTATTGGCCTCCAGAGACGGGAACGGCAATATCATCAGTCCCTTTCAATCCGTCTGCGATAAGGACGGGACAGCCCGCGGAAAGCGGAGTAAAACCGTTCTCCCAGGCGCAATAAAGATGCTCAATGGCGTTCTTGCGGCTGCCAGGATACAGGGTATTGCAATCCGTCAAAAACGGTTTGCCTCCCATGGCTTTCACCGTATCGGCAACAGCCTTGGCATAATTGGGACGCAGATAGCTCATATTGCCAAGCTCACCGAAATGCATCTTGATGGCCACAAATTTGCCATCCATATCGATTTTTCCGAAACCTGCGGCTTTAATCAAGCGTTTGAGCTTATCGGCAGGGCTCTCATCGGGTTTACAGCGAAAATCGGTACAAAAGACTTTTGATACGTTCTGCTGATTTTTCATGCTCTGCTCACCTCTTTCTTGCTTATTGCGTTCTGAACACGACATCCACAACGCAACAAGGTTGAATTGGCAGATTCCCCCATGATTTGGAATCTATGGCGGCTGCTTGTGCAAGGCATTCATCGCAGAAAGCGTTGCACAAGCTCTTCCTTATTCTTGTAGAGAAGTGTGTTGACAAGGTCAATGACTTCTTGCAATCACGCCGAAAATAGTCAGGATCAGTCGTCATTTTTGCTTCCCGCTCAGTCACGCACAAGCGATAATCGCCGAAGCATGCGGAAGCAGACGATCGATGGGGAAAAACTTGGTAAGACTTGCGGAAAATGCCCTCGCGGCCACACACAATGCGCCCCTGAACCATTGCTTGGCGCATTTCCCCTTAGAAGTGGACGCCCAGGACAATGGGAAAAAACGGCTCAGCATCTTCAGCACAAAAGACATCTCATTGGTGCAGACGGTGTTTTCGCCACAAAACAAGAAAAGCGGCCAAAATTCTAGAGCAAGGCAGACTACTTTTGATCACACAGACCTCCCCAAACTGTCTGCCACTGCTTCAAGATTTCCTCATAATAATTGTATAGAACATATATTTCCAGTGAGGGTTTGTTTTCACATTAATATAGTAATTTCCATACCAGTTGTTATTCGTTAAAGCCTCACCAAAATAGTCAAGAACATTCTGAACATTAGAATAATATTTATCATAGGGAACCATGGCATACCATAGTTTCCAGCCGTTTCTGGCAACACCTTGAGCTACGCTTTCTAGGGCTTGTTCAGCAGAATCTTCACTTATTCCAAAATATTTCCGCTTGCTTCTAAAATGCTCTTGTGTCCCATAAAAATAATTGTCATCAACAGTATCCTGAATTTTATCTCTTTCAAATGACCTATCCCATGTGTAATTAGCCTTCATAATTTCGCGTGGAGCATTAAAATAATAATATGTAATATATGATTTGTTAGTATTATCTTTAAATGAATTTCTATCAAATGAAAGATCAACAAAATAACCTTTTTCATCAATTGTAATGGTATTCCACATATGTGTGCCGCCAAATGCAACGCCACGCATAATACCTACATCAAGACCAACCATTCTTCCTAACATATAGAATGCATCACTATGAGCTTGACAATTCCCTACATGGTCAAGAAAGACGCCAAGAGCAGATATATTTCTTAAACTGTAATTCTTTTTTGAAAAATCTACTGTTCTAAAATTTGTTAAATTAATAATCTTGTCATGAATTAATAATTCCTTAACAAAATCGCTTTTTACATTTTTTAATTCCTCCAGAAACTTGAGAGCTATTGTATAGACTTGGCGTTCGTCGGCTGTTAGATTTGAGATATCACCATTTGCATAGGCATCAGCGATGCGAAGACCAGGATAATAATAAAGGACATAGATGACTTTTTGTGAGTTTTTCTCACTTGATATAATGTAATAATCCCATCTGTAAGCATTTACTGCGAGCGTCTTCTGGCCGGGGAGGATCCCTGTTTTCTGGTTTAACGCAAAACCGTTAACGAAGTGAAGCGGAATGATCTGCATTCTTTCTTCGATGCAGTCATTCAAATAACGAGCAAAATCACGTGCGTTTTCGAGTTCAGGGACTTCGCTCCAATCTATTTCTGCATTATATTGCTGAAGATCTGGATTACAATATGAGCCACTGATAAAATTGCCTGCTCTGGCTAAAGCAACGTTGGGATACGAGAAAAGAAACAAAAAGCAAAGAAGAAAAGAGGTCACACTCTTTTTCATGGGATGCGCTCCTTGCGCGTATTCTATGCGCTAGTCCACACTTACTCTGTTTTGCCACTGGTAGGGTAAAAGAGCGCCCCGAAGCTCTCCTCGGAAGCCAATCGATATTCTACAAAAATAAAAAAGCTCAAAACCTGAAAATCAGCTCTACACGTGGCTATCCTGACTTTTTTTGCCAATTTTGGATCAAAACTTGGCTTTTAGCCTGTCGGCGCTTGTAATTTAAAGGCCCCTCCGGAGAGGGGCTAGAAAATCAGGATTGCTTGCGCGTGATGTCAATCCAAGGACACCGAGAGCGAAAATGATGCCAAGGATGGCCGTGGTAATCAGAGTTATTTTCTGTTCTCCGTGCGAAACATACCAATAGCAAAGCGCTGCTGCTGTCTATGGAAACCGCAGGAACCTCTTTCTCCCAGAGGCTACGCCCTGCATCTGGAAGAAAGTTCCCCACAGCCATTGCAACAAAAAAAGAGGAAACGGCATGGCTTACGCGCCCATCAAGAATGAAATCTTCCATGTCCACACCTGGCGCTGCGGACACGCGGGAAACGAAACCGAAGAAGAATACGTCAGAAAGGCGGTTGAGCTCGGCGCGTCGCGCATTGCGTTCACCGACCACGCGCCCTTTCCGGACAATCCCTTCGGCAACAGGATGGGCATCGAAGAGCTCCCCGGATATCTGGAGACTATCAACGGACTGAAAGAGACGTTTTCTGGAACAATTGAAGTCCTGTGCGGGCTCGAAGTCGAATGGCTCCCGTCCTATGCCAAGCACATCGAAGCGCTCCGCGCAACGGACGGCATCGACCTGCTCATCATCGGGCAACACATGTTCGAGACCGACGTCTTCCAGTACAGCTACGAAGACACGGACAAAACCTTGGAGTTCGAAGGGCTTTTCCAGGCCATGACCGAAGGAGCCAAGACAGGGCTTTTCGACGTCGTAGCGCACCCTGACCGCGCATACCGTCGCCGCAGAACATTCGGGGACGCCGAGCGTGAATCCGCGCAAACCCTCATCGAGACAGCAATAGCAAACAACGTCATTCTCGAGAAAAACTACGCCTCCATGACACAAAAATACCACTACTGGACAGAATTCTGGGACATAGTTCCCCCCTCCGCCCCCACGAACTTCGGCGCCGACGCCCACTCCGTCGCCGCGATGGAAGCGGCGTGGAGGTACCGTCTATTCAATAGATAGCGATAAGAGAGCCACTACCCAAGATAGCCATGGCCGCAACGGGCTTGGTCACGTCTGCTCAAAAAAAGCGATACCCATGCCCACACCAGCACAATGGCCAAGACCATGGTGATGGCATTGACCATTGCTTTGCTTGTTCATGGTGAGCCTACCGTCAACTTCCGAAAATCACAAAATCTTCAGACGTTCTTTGTGCGCGGTTTATCTCCGCAGCCAGTCTCGCACCAGGCGGGCACACTTGTTCAGGAGAGTTGGCGTAAGCTCTTGCCAGGGGCTTTTCCCAATAGCTTCTGAGCTCCTGCTCAGTGCCGTCTATGGGCAAAAATCACGGCTCAAGATCTTTCTGGATTTTTTCCCACCAGCGCAGGACTTCCTCCTTGAGGGCCTGCGCATCAAAATTCCAGCGTCCTTCGCAGAGCAGTGTATGATAGGCCATGCCCAGGGCATAGGTCATACTGGCGGCAACGGCCGCCCCCACCAGGGAGCCAATGCCAGGAATCCATTTTGTCACTTGTTCAAAGGCAAAACGTCCGGCAACCCGTGCCACCAATGGACCAAGGAGTTTACCGGCCAGGTCAGAGTTGAGCTTGCGTCCGTGCAAGGCGGTCAGGCGCACGAGCATCGCCACCTGAATGGGCATAATGAGCGCCGAGTCGGGGACAGCGGGGATCGGTTGCGCAGCACAAGCCGACGACATACCGCTAAAGAGCCGGACTATGCTTTCGGCACGGCTGTTCAAAAGGCTGAGATCATGAGTTGCCCGGGCAAAATAGGTGCGTGCCGCATCGGGTAAGGCATCGAAGATGCGTTTGCGCAGCTCTGGCAGACCATACTGATTGACAAAATCATCACAGGCTTCGCCGCTGGCACAGGGCGAGATCTCTCCTGACGGCGCTAAGACACGGCCCACATAGGCCAGCCAGTCAACAATATGCTGTTCTTTCTCAGAACTGGGATTACGCAGATCAAGAGTTTGTGGCTGCCAGTCACGCACCGGGGGCGCAAGATCCACCTTGGTCCCCGCAATGATGATGGGCAGAGACGGACGGTTGGTAAAATGTCTGCCAACTTCCGCGAGCAGGAGGGATTCGTAGTCGAGACTGCGTTCGGGACAGGGTACGGCCAAAAGCAGAAGATGGGCAGCATCGGCCTGATCAAGCACACTTTCCATACGCTCGCCGTGGTGGCCGGCTTCGCCAACACCTGGCAGATCCAGAATGCGCAAAGGCAGGCCATTGTGCTCAAGCTCAAACGGTGTAGGCTTCTGGGTCGTTGGCAAAACGCCCACAGGCATAACCGTGCGGCAGGCCAGGGCATTGATCAGACTGGATTTGCCGGCACCTGTGCGTCCGGCGAGCAAAAGCGTCGGCACAATATCACTTTCAGGAAACTTGTCTTTGGCGGCTTTGAGCAGCTCTTCAAGACTCGCAAAATTGAGATTGCTGGTGAGCCAGGTCAAAAGTTCCGGGTTGAGCATCGCAACGGTACTCCGTTTCTGCTTGGGGGAAAGATAGGCAAAACGCGCTTTGCCTTTGCTTGAGGAAATCTCAGTCAGGCCTAGTGCATGCCCGCCCGATACTGCTCAAAGAGCTCGCGCACAGCGGTCTTAAAGGCTACCAGTTCAAAGGCCTGATCAGCCTCCAGAATCCTCTGACTGGCACAGCCCAGAGCATAGGTCGAAGCAGCAGCCACCCCTGCTCCAAGAAGCGAGCCCACAACCGGCACGAATTTGCCAACGGCCTGCAAGGTGAGAGGCCCGCCTACGGCAGAGAGTCCTGCCAGGACCAGCGCCCGAGCGGTATCTTGGGAAAAGCTGCGGCCATAGAGTTTGCAAAGACTCAACAGCAGAGCAACCTGGTCTGTGATGAGCAAAGCCAGATCCACACAAGGCAGGGGCATAAGACCAATTGTGCCGGCTGCAGCGCAGGCGGTCATAATCAGATCTTCGCCTTTCTGATAGCGATCGCTCTGGGCTTTTTCACTGGCAAGCCAGCGCTGACGCCTGGTTTCTGGCAAAAGTTGTTCAATCCGTGCGGAAACAGCTGCCAAATTGTACTGATGACTTTTGTCATCGCAGCTCTCGCCGGCGGCACAGGCCATAAGATAGGCCGGGGCAACGGGGGCTAGCGTTTTTTCAAGATAGCCCAGCCAGTCAGCTACGGCCTTTTCAGCTGCGCTCTGCCCGGCCACAGGATCAAAGTTCTGGGGATCGAAGTTGCGGCTGGCCCGGTCTACGGCATTGCCAAGCACAAGAATGGGCTTGTCTGGCCAATCAGCCCGTATCTGACGCAGGATCTCAAGATCGAGATTCAGGGCCCGGTTATCAAAGCCAATCACCCAGAGGAGAATGTCTGTCTGGGCAAGCAGACCGGTCAAGGTTGCCAGATACTCCTGATGGCAGCCGGCCTCGGCCAGACCAGGCGTGTCCAGAAGATAGACGATAGCGTCACCGGCAAGCTGAACGGCATGTTTTTGCGCTTGGCGTGTGGTCGCGGTAACTCCCACGGCCTCAACATTGGCCTGCACCAGAGCATTGATCAGGCTTGACTTGCCGGCACCTGTGGCGCCACAGACTGTCAAAATGGGGGGTGATGGCGGCATAGGCGTCAAGGTCTCTCCAGATTTTGCCAAACCTAAGCCCGGGCTACGGGACAATTGCGTCCTCTTTTTCCAACTGGCGCTTTTGTCCGCTCAGCCTTTGATCACAGACTGCTTTTGTTGGCAGACTTAGAGCAGGCAGAGTTCGTTGTAGGGGCAATAGCTGCAATGGTCAGAGGCAATGGCTTCGAAGCCTGCGCTTTCCACAAGACAACGCAAGGTCAGTTTGAGGATATCCTGACAGGCACGGAGGCGCTCAAGATTGTCTAAGGGGCAATCGTCTTCAAACAAGGCTTTTTCCTCGCCTCCATCGGCCAGCTTCACAAGACAGGCATTATGGGGAAGAAGAGCATAGTGCTTCTGGCAATACTCTTGGGAAAGCACAAGATAGAGGGGAAGCTGAAGACTCGCAAGCTCTTCGCGCAGATGGGCAAGAGAGACACTGAGTTCTTCCAGAGGCCGATTTTGGCTCAGAGCCTGACTCAGTTCTTCGAGAAAGGCCCGGTTTTCCCAAAAGCTTTGAGCGGGCAATTTCAGTTGACCGGTCTTGTAATCAAGAATGACGAGTTCATTCTGGCGTTGATCGAGTCGGTCGACAATGCCATAGAGTGTGGCCTGGCCAGGTCCAAAGACAAACTTTGTGCTCAGTTTTTGCTCAAGGGCAAGAACGGTGGTTGTGACTTGTTCTTCCAGGTATTTGCCAAGAAGGCTGCGTGCGGCGTTTTTCAGTATATAGTAGCTGATGGCTGGCAAATTGCCAAGATCAGCGCCGTTCAGCTCTTCATCCAGACATTGCCTGAGGATTTCCGGGGAAATTTTGCCCTTGCTGATTTCATGGCCAAGATACGGCGTATAGAGTTTTTGCAAAAGCCTGTGGATGCATTGACCGACAAGATTGGGCGCTTCACCTTCCGTAAGTTCCTGATAGGGTTTGAGTTTGAGCAGATAGTGGCGGGCAAAACCCAAGGGACAGGTTAAGAAGCTGTCCAGCTGGGTTGGGGAAATGCCGAAATCCAAAAGCTCGCCCAAGCGCGCCTGCAAAGCCGGACTTTTGGGGAGAAAGGCTGGCTTTGGGATGCGTACCGTCAAACTGGGCTTGGCCGTTGATCGTGGGGCATCGTCAGGGCCAAGGACCTTGCCCTGTTGCTGTTCCAGTTGCCAGATGAGCTGTTCCACAAAGCGGCTGGGGATTTTTTTCCCGTCCGCTGAGGCGCCCTGACTTACGCCTTCCTGCCAGTAAATGGCAACACGCTGGGCATTGGCGAGCAGGCGGAAGAGCGTGTATTCGGTACGCTCAGCAAGTTCTGTGCGACCGGGAAGCTTCAGCGCCAGACGCAGTCCTTCTGACAGCAGCAGATCCTGCGAGGGTGTGCCAGGCAGCAAATCGTCTGTGGCGTCAAGGATAGAGATCTGGTCGAAGTGTAAGAGTCGTGTTTCCAAAAGGCCCATGATCTGTACACCCGTCAGGGGATCAGCTTCAAAGGGAATGCGTTCTTGGGCGATCAGCTCTTCCAGAAGCCGCTTTTGCAAATCAAAGGAAATCGGTTCAGACGCCATCAGGGCATCGGAAAGCTGCGGCAGCAACGCGTCTTCAAAACGGGCAATGGCTTCAAGATCCAGGGGATATGCTTTCCAGTCAATTCCGCTGTCATGCCAAAGGAAGCTGATGATCCGGGACAGTGACGCTGCAAGGTCAGCCAGCGTCTCAGTGTGGTCCAGGGCGTGCAGGAAAAGCTGAAAAATCTCTCTGAAGCGTTCGCACAACGCTTCGTCGTCAAAAACCGTGGTCAGATGCTGCTGCGGATCCTGAAAACGCTGTCCCTGGGCAATGGCGTCTTCCAGGAGGCCAAAATCGAGCACACTTTCGTCATGGGCTGTTTTGGTCAAACGCTGCAAGTAAGGATGACGCAAAAGATGCAAGAGATCGCGCCAGTAGAAAAGCGAATCTTCACGCTGGCGGCTTTTCAGATTGAGAAGAATAGTGATGAGCTGACCAAAGAGTGTGCGTTGTAAGGGGTAACCCAAGGAAATATTCACCTGCTTAGTGGGCAGATGGTGCAGCACAGGCACAAGCAGTGATGGGCGGGCAAGGATCAGGGCATGGGTGCCTGTCATGGCTTTCTGCCATTTGCTCTTCAGGTCTTTTTGCAGGGCCAGAAGCTGCGAATGGGCGTCGTAGCCAGCATGAAAATGAAAGACCGTTTGAACGGAAGAAGCACTCTGGGCAAAAAGCTGCGTCTGGGCTCCCCAGCGCTGAAGCCATTTTTTGTGGCAAAGGCAGGCATGATGCAGAGCGGCCTCTGGATTGTGCAGCGCGCAATCGGTGTGCAGACAGATTTCGGCTCCCGCCTGCCAGAGTTGTCGTAAAAGGCGCTCTTCCGCCCCATCTAAGACGGAAAAACCAGCCACCAAAACCAGATTGTGCTGCGATGGACGAAGTAGCGCTGGAATATTGGGTAGCTGACTTGCCCGAAAAAGATCAAGCCCTGGTGTAGAGAGGCCTTTTTGAGCGAGGCGCTCACAGAACTCTGTGTGGATGTGACCGAGAAAAGCAAGAAGCGCTTTCGCTTCTTTGCTTGGGGCATCCAGCACCTCTTGCAAATTTTTGGGCTCCTGGCCTTGGCGGAAAAGTTCTTCAAGCAGGGAAGCCAGGCGTAAGCCCCAGGGCCAGAAACGCACAAGATCCATGCCGCTCATTTCAGCCAACAATTCATCTCTGGGTCCCAGCATCTGGACCGATTGATGGAGCAGAGCACAGCTGTCGAGCAGTGTGGCATGGGGCCGAGGCGCCTGAGCATTGGCCAAAAGCCAGGCATCTACCGCATCTTCAAGAGTCACAACTCTGGGCAAAAGTCCCGAGAGCTTTTTTTGGCCATAGAGATCCACAATATAGCGGAAAGGTCGGTTGTTGGGGACAAGGATGACCACTTCTTCCCGGTGACCACCACTTTTGCTTTCCACGTACTGCAAAAGATCTTCGAGAAAAGGACGTTGCCATGAAAAAAGCAGAAAGGGAGATGATCGCATCAGCATTCAGCGGCAGGTTCACGAAATGTCGTGCAGGAACCGCTGCCTCGAATTTTTCCTATGCCTGAATTCGTCAATTACCCCGACCCATAAACCCTAATTCCCGGGTGTATTTATAACTACACTCTCTCCAAAAAAGCGCAGGCCTCTTGGAGAAAGCCTGGAATCAATTATTTTTTATAATTATCGTGGTATTTATAAAAATTTTTAATCTTTATTTTTTGCTACAACAAAA
>JAILPJ010000023.1 GCA_024699605.1 Desulfovibrio sp.
ATAGTCATCATGATCCCAACGAACAGTTTTTGGGCTTCCTCCATTCTGTCCTCCAATCGCACAAAAGTAGGCGTAAAGATTCGAGAGACAGTATAGAGTTATTGGAAAAAAATTAAAAGTAATTTTTGGGCAGAGCCTAAGAAGACCTCGCATGAGAAAGGAAAACTGATCCAGTGCCTCAGAAAAAGCTGCGCCTTCAAGATTCTTTAACGAAAGAAATAGCGTTGGATATTGATGCATCCAGGCATCGCAAAGCCCTGTGTTTTGAGCAATGGCAAGCCCTGCAAACAGATTGTTGCTTGCTTGATGTCGAAAAATTCCTTGAGCATGGTCATCATCAGCGTTTTGCCGAAACGCCGGGGGCGCGTTATGAGGGACACCTCCGGCTGACCAAGGGCAAAAAATTCTTCGATAAACGATGTCTTGTCCACATAGCAACGGTGTTCTTCCCTGATTTTCTTGAAAGAATCACCGCCGATAAGGATATTGAGCGAGGCCATAGAACGGTTCCTTGCCTACGTATTTTCGCCTATAATTGTTACGACGAAATCTCTGGAACCGCCGTTATTTCGGAACTCGCAGAAGTAGATGCCTTGCCAGGAGCCGAGATTTAAGCGGCCATCGGTGATGGGAATGGTGATGCTGACTCCGCTCAGCGTCGATTTGGCGTGGGCGGGCATATCATCGACTCCTTCCAGCGTATGCTCGTATTCAGGACGATTCTCAGGAACCAGACGATTGAAGATAGTCTCCATATCCACCCGCACGTCAGGGTCGCAGTTCTCGTTGATGCTCAGCCCGCAGCTGGTGTGCTTGGTAAAAATGTTCACGATGCCTGTCTTCGGTAATCTTGGTAACTGACGCATTATCTCGTTTGTTACCAAATGGAAGCCGCGACGTTTCGGCTCCAGGCTTATTTCAATTTGCTGTATCATAACGCAATGTTTCGCCTCTCCATCCTCTCTGTAGCACATCACGCAAGACTCTCTCCTGCGCCAAGAGATGCCGTAAAGACGTTTCCGCCAAGATCGGTTGTCCGACCGTTACAGACGCCATCCAGGCCTCCCCTCCTTCCGCCTTGCGAGGAAACTCCGCGCAACGCTAACGCACTGACGCAGTCCTCAATGCCCCACAAGAAAACAAGGCTGCCAAGTCCCCTGCTTGCCCTCTCCTTTTGCTTCTGCTGCCCCAGATCCTGCTTCGCACGGCATGGACAGCAAAAACCTCGAGCGAAGATCGCAGGCTGACGGCTTTGGCCGAGAGAACACGGCGCACTGCGACCAAATCGTCAAGTCCGATCGGGGCAGGCAGTGCGCCGATATTTCACATTGATGGCCGGCATCAACGCAGTCTTTCTTCGGGATGCTCCTGCTTGTAGGCATTCCACTTGTCCAGAGACGGGAAGGTTATCTCGCCCTGGTTCATGGTGGGATTGCCCTGGGGGTCCACGGAGATTTCCATGCGGAACCTAAAGAGGCTACCGGGCTTTTCCGTGATGGTCACCTTGACAGTACCGTTCTCCCCCGCTTCGATGCGGTGATCCAGGGCTGTGTGCTCTAGCGCACCGCCGCTGACATCCTTGTATATCTGACCGGAATAGCGCAAGGCCATCTGCACGGCCTGGGTAGTACACAGACCCACCGTGCCCAGTTGGAG
The DNA here is from genome assembly GCA_024699605.1 of Desulfovibrio sp. Lineage (GTDB taxonomy): Bacteria > Desulfobacterota > Desulfovibrionia > Desulfovibrionales > Desulfovibrionaceae > Desulfovibrio. The sequence continues at coordinate 1,657 of JAILPJ010000023.1, forward strand.
GTCGTTTTGACACAATGGCCTCGCCGCGTTCACGATGTTTTGCATATAGGGATGGCCCAATTCGCCGCTTGGATAGGTGCGGCCCTGCTCTGCTTCGCTCCTGGTAAAGTCAACGTACTCCTTCCAGGTGAAGACATGTTCCTGGCCTGCGCTGACGATGGTGATCTTGCAGCCTTCGTCGCTGACATGCTTCGCTCCAGGAGGCATGCCGGCGCGAATAAAGTCACAACCGAAACCATAGGCATCCTTGCCATGCATGAATTGCGTGTTGGGCTTAAGATCGAAGAGGCCCTGATGAAGCGTCTGATCCCGCATCCGGAGAGTCACGTCCTCATGTTGAACATTGCTGAACTTGTCCATGAGAACAAAAGGAGGGATGCCGTAGTTGTTGTGCGCATTAAACACAAAGTTGTCCAACGAGGTTAGCTTGTTGCCCAGCATGGTCTCGAAGGCATCCACTTCCTCGCTCATGCGCTGCATGAGTTTAGCCGTGAAGTTATCCAGGTTGAGGTCCTGAGGCGGCTGCCCGCCGTGCAGAACCCCCCAGAGCTGGGCCGGTTGGGGCTGCCCGTTGGTCTGCTCCAAAAGCCGGGAGAGAGACCACGCATGGAAGGAAAGCACCATGGCCAAGGTATCCACGCTCCAAGTCTCGGGATCGTCCTCATCCCGATGGGGATTGTCCACGGCAAATTCGCGGCTTTGCACCTCATCGTAGCTGCCCACCTTGGAACCATCGGGCAGCGTGAGATTGGCGAAAAAGTTCTTGAGCTGATCATACTGGTTCTGGCTCAAATTGGCCTTAATGGGAAAGAGCCTGGTGTCCAGCTTATTGAGGTGCGCGTGGAACAGGGAGGGCAGGATGGGCGCAAGCTGATCGTGCTGCGGCAGATCGCGTATGGACTTGTCCGGGTCGAAGACCAGGGGGCCAGGCTCAGGCCGTCCCAATTTGGCGGCAATGCCATGCATCAGCAGAGGCAGCGTTCCCAGGGTCGCGAAAACAGTGTTCAGACTTGCCTTGGATCGCGCAGCAATGTCGCTTTGCGCTGCCGGCAGAGTCGAGAGGGCCTCATTCTCCTTGATGGCATGATTGTACAGCACGCTCAGGCCTAACTGCGCCTCTGGCGATTGCAGAGCGTCCAGCGTTTTGGCCAGCTCTTCATCTGTGTGCGTGGCTATGAACATATCCACCCTGAGCTTGGCGATTTCTCCGGAGGCATACTGGGGAAAGCGGGCGGCTGCAGCCTGGATGTCATCTCCGAACTGCTTGAGATCATTATAAAAATGCTTGAGATCTGTGGCATAGTCACCGTTCGTGTGCAGGGATGCGAAGGCCGTTTGCAGACGGCTGGTGGCGAAGCCACTCAGTCTGTTGAGCAACTCGGTGTCCGCGCAGCCTGTCTTTTCCATGATGGGCAGAAGATAGGCCGCCAGTTTATTTTCCCCATTGGCCTCCAACTTGTGCACGGCGGTAAAGATCTCTGCTGATGTCGCCTTGCGCGGGATATGTTGTAGGGGGAGATTCCCGACGCCTGGCAGGGGAGGCTCCATCTGCAGCGCCATCTGGGGGTTGGCAGCTGGATGTTGCTGCGGCTGAAGGAGAAGAGCCTGCTGTTGCTGCTCCGGCACATATTCCAGCATGTTGGCATAGAAGACATTGAGGAGGGTTGCGGTATTGTCGCAGCACTCCCGTATAAGGGGCGAGGTGCCGGGCTGCTGCAAGACTGTCTGCAACTGGCCCAGCAGGCTTTCCAGTCGCGATTTGGCGTTCTGGCAGGCTGTTGTCATGCTGTCTTGATCCTTCTGGCCAAAGAGCGCCTTGGTCAGGGTTTTCACGACGACGCTCCGGTCGTCGGCGGTCATGCCCGGGCTGAAAAATTTTTCCGCCGCCAGGTTGGCCTGCCGCAAGAGCGCCACATCCGAACTTTGGGCATCGGCCGTGGTTTGCGAAAGGGCAACGAAGGGCACGGCCACGCGGACAAGCATGTCGAGCTGATGCTCATTGAGGTTTTGGGCGGCCGTGTCCAGAGAGCGCAAAGCCGCCCCATGGGCCGCCAGATAGTTTTGAGCCTGTTCCTGCACCACCCGCTGGATGTCGGCTGTGGTGTGATTGGAATGTAAGCTGAGCACAGCCTGCGTTGCAGCCTCACGGAAGTCTGCTCCCCGCAGCGCTGCGCGACCCAGAGGGGAATCCAGACCGTTTTCCCGCAGCACGGCGTCGCATGTGCCGGCTTCCAGCTGCAGCAGCACCGCGAAATCGGTAGCCGCATTCATGCCCCAGAGGTCGTGGATCCTGCCCTGCTTTTGTGCCGTGTCACACAAATGCCGCAGCAAGCGAGAGATAACCCCTAATTCCCGGGTGTATTTATAACTACACTCTCTCCAAAAAAGCGCAGGCCTCTTGGAGAAAGCCTGGAATCAATTATTTTTTATAATTATCGTGGTATTTATAAAAATTTTTAATCTTTATTTTTTGCTACAACAAAA
>JAILPJ010000031.1 GCA_024699605.1 Desulfovibrio sp.
TTTTGTTGAATTCTTTTTTTGGCAAAAAAATTTGCTTTACTACGTGCGTTTCCTAAATGAGAAAATGCAAAAAAAACTCTAGAGAATTTTGTTTAAAATTTTAGTCCTTTGTTGAGGTATAAAACCTCAAAAAGTTCGGGAGGCAAAATAGGTATACCCGATTCAATTATTAACAAAAAAAACAGACTTACAAATACTGAATTTGATATAATAAAAAGCCATTCGGTGATTGGCGCTCATATCCTGAGTAAAATCAAAGGGATACCAGACTTTACAACTGTCGCCAGATCTCATCATGAACGCTTTGATGGTACTGGCTATCCTGACGGGCTTAAAGGTAATGATATACCAGAATTTGCTCGCATTATTTCGATTGCAGATGCCTACGATGCGATGACAAGCAATCGAAGCTATCGAGAAGCGCTCCCTCAAAAATACGTACGTTTTGAAATTGCCAACGGCAAAGGCAAGCAATTTGATCCTGTATTTGCAGATATTATGCTGCAAATGATCGATGAAGATAAAGAATTTAGAATGAGAGAAATGACTGAGCGTAAATCTACGCAGGCTAGTAGTGATTTCTCTTCATCTTTCCTGATGAGCGCGTGCCCAGAGCTTGCTCTTTCATTGAAAGTTTCAGAGCAGGAATTCGACGGATCAAACATTCCATTCTCAGTCCTTATTGATTTTGGTAAGTGTATGCCTGGTGGATTCTTCGTCTACAAAGCCCTAGGAGACGAAGAACTTCTCTATGCGAATGATATTGTTTTTAAAATTTTTGGCTGCCAGAATCTTGAAGAATTCAAAGAATTAACGGGCTTCACCTTCCCAGGCATGGTCTACGAGCAAGATCTTGAACGTATTGAGCTCTCTATTATTGAACAAATTGAATCCGATGATCATAATCTAGACTATATAGAATACCGCATCCGCCGTAAAGATGGAAAAATTCGTTGGATTGATGATTACGGACGTCTTGTTAACACAATTGAACACGGAAATGTCTTTTACGTACTAATTCGTGATATTACAGAGCAGCACGTTTCCAGAGAAATGTTAACAGATGTTGATCATCTGACAAACGTCTTTAATCGCAGGCATTTTGACGTCAACCTGCACAAGAATATGACAGATATCGTTCATAACGGCGGAAGACTATGCATGATTATGATTGATATAGATAAATTCAAAACTTTTAACGACTTATATGGCCATTTAATTGGCGATAAATGCCTAGCGCAAGTTGCCCAAGCTATGCAGAATGCCCTGAGACGTAAGAGCGACATGCTCTTTCGCTATGGCGGAGAAGAATTTGCGGTACTCCTTCCGGGGACGCTCCTTAATGATGCCGTAAAATTAGCTGAAAGACTGCGGCTAGCTGTTCGCAAACTGGAAATACCTCATGAGCAAGGCCCTTGCGGCATTGTAACTGTGAGCGCCGGTGTCGGTATGCTGACAGGAGAAGAAGCCCATGAACTCGAAAACCCCTATTCTGAATTGATTAAACGCGCTGACCAAGCTCTCTATAAGGCAAAAGATCTCGGCCGTGATACGGTTCAATTCCAAAAACTATAATGTCCGGTTTGAGAGACGACGTGTCTTTTGTCCTATAGTTCTCTAAATGCTGCTTCGCCGCTCTCTCCTTAGAGGGCTCAGCTTTCCAAAATCCCAACAAAATCTACCTCCCGCCTTCCAACGGGAGTTTTTTTATCTTTTAGTCTTGAGTTCGCTACTTTTTCTCTGTACTTTCATAACACTTCAATTGTTGCATCATCACAGCTGTCTAAAAATATCACAGAATTTGCCTCACTCTTCCAAAATGACCCTTGGCTTGATGCGCTCTCTGTGGACTGAATCGACCAGATTGATGGGCTGGTATCTGCCAAGAAGCAGATCAAAAAATTTTCACGACTGAGATGTAAACCGCCCACAAAACCTAGAAAACATTGTTCCTGCAAAGATCGCATCGCCAAAACTTGATGCTTCAAGCTGTTACTGATGTAATTTAGCAAATATCGTAAAAATGCTGCCGTCGTCTGAGCAGATCCGACGGTTATTCTTCTCAATACAGGAAAAAAACAGCGGAGGCGGCGTTTCTTCTCGGGCTTAAAAACCGATATTTCCACGCCGAAATAAACTGATGAATATCTGCCAGGCTCAACTTCAAGACTTGCAGGAAATATTATCTCTTCAATATCTTGCTTTTAAAAGTGTAGCTCTCCAATTTACTGATCAAAAGATCCAACCATTAACTCAAACATTAGAAGAATTACGTGATGAATATTATAATGGTATTATTTTAAAAATGACAAATAAAAATAATAAAATTATTGGTTCTATACGTGCAAGAGAAAACAATGAAACAGTCTATATAGGCAAACTGATTGTTCACCCAGACTACCAAAGGCATGGGTATGGTACAATGCTATTAAATGCTATTGAGAAATACTATACAAATAAGCGATACGAACTATTTACAAGCAGCAAAAGCCCAAGCTACATACCCTTATATGAAAAAAATGGCTATAAAATATTTTCTTACAAAAAGATTAATAATGAGCTAGAATTTGCCTATATGGAAAAAAACTGAATCAAAACTTTTGTCTTATGACAATTTACCGCTATGTTTGCTAGACATGTGCGTCTCAAAGTCTATCATATAGCTTCCGCCCTTTAACCCTCCATAACGTTCATAGATATCAACTAGATGTAAGGCGTGTCACAGTAATACAGCAAGTCGAGCAGATGGAGACGTATGATGAGTAAGATTATTGTACTGTAAGGCAGCCCAAGGAAAAATGGCAATACAGACATCTTGGCACAAGCTTTTGCCACGGCTGCCAAAGAGCATAACGACGTTGAAGTAATAGCGATTAGCGAATATACAATCAATCCTTGCAAAGGCTGTAATAGCTGTGTAAAGCAAGAAAATCATAAATGCTTTCAGCATGATGATATGGAGGTAATCTACAGTAAATTAAGCACAGCCGATATACTCGTAATAGCCTCTCCTGTCTATTTCTATGGAATAAGCGCTCAGTTAAAAGCCCTGGTAGACAGATTGCATAATCCTATAAGAAATAATTTTACAATCAAAAAATTAGGACTTATTCTAGTCGGTTCAGATGTTCTCACTGAACTTTTTGATGCTATTCTAGTTCAGTACGAATTAATTAAAAAATATTTTAGTTTAGATGACATTGGTAAGGTCTTAGTCAGATGTGCTAAGGATAAAGGAGACGTATATAACACAAATGGCGTAAAAGAGGCAATAGAACTAGGAAAAAAATTACAATAAGACAAGCAGGCTACAATCACTGTAATTTTTTCGTCTACAGCATCAGATAGTGAGTGTCATTGCTCAATAAAATACTTTATTTTGATCCAGTTATTTCTTAGAAAAGTTTGCCAATAAGAGATCTATTCTTGTAACCATAAAAAACATGATAAGAGAAAATACAACATATCACCGTTTGACAATTTTTATAGCAAATATAGCTGCTCTCTTCTTTCTGAAATATTTTTGAAACAAAAATAACCAAAAACTCTTTATTGCCACTACGATCGACGCAATCTGTACTTGCTCCAACTCCAAAACCTGACGTTCGACGGACAAACCACCGCGATTTGATTGTGGCGGTTTTCCTGAAAACCCGCTTTCCATGGGGATTTCTGGGAGATAATCGCAAAAAAACTCACTCTGAGCGGAATTCTGCGATGCCCAGATTTCCTGGTTCGTAAGAATCCGCTGCTCATGGGAGTGATAGCGGTATCGACCTTTTTTGAAAGCAAAAAAGCACCACGATAGGAGAATTTTCTGGCGTGGCTTTTCCAGAGACTATCGCTAAGGCCTATCAGCTCTGCCAAAATCAGATCATGCCAGACCTTCCCTTGCTGATCTCAGCAGACAGTCAGGCCAACATAGCAGCAGAAATTATCTTTGAAATCACCTGCTATCCCCCATGGGCCAACTGTGTAGCCTAAATAAGAGACTATTCGTGCCCATTGAGCCTCGCCAGCCTGAGCCAAGACATATGGTTTATAAAACACCCGGGAAAGATTGCTAACTTCCCGTGTTCCAAGTGCGTTGAACCCGACAAAACCCTCGATTTTAAAGGATATCTGAAAAAAGCATCTTTTTTTTAAGGATTTTCTTCCGACTCGACCAGTGAACAAAATTGGCGATTTTTGCTTCAACACTGTGATATCGTATCTTGCTGACAATCTATGAAAAGCCATGAGATATTGAAAATCAATACTCACAGTAAATTGAATTTCAAAACCAATCATCCTCCTTCCAAGAACACTGCTCAACGGTTTCTTCCAAGCCCCTCCGCTCGCTGTCTGCAATTTCAGATGCTTAGCAAGCGTGAACCGCTTCACAAACTCCTCATTTTCCCTCGCCAGATCCGCCTCCAAGTGTTGACGCTCTATGGCTCTTCAGCTAGAAAGTGAAAAAGAATACAGTAAAGATTTTGATAATGTGTGCCTCAAAAAAGCTTAAGGCCATTATGGCTCATTGGATAATACGCTCCCGGACAGCGCACTGTCACAATGGATCATAAGTCCAAAGACATGCCTAAACCGGCAAAAACGTGCCAGTAAGCCCCGGGCGTCGGTTCCCAACCCTAATCATGGGCATAAGTCCGTGCCGAATGGAGCAGGATGCATGGTAAGTCAAGGTCTAATCGCTGATTTTGAAAGGATGCTCGGCAAAGAGAATGTGTTTTCTTCCGAAGCCGATCTGCAGAGCTATTCGTATGATTCTGCGGTACTTGAGCCGGTCATACCGTCTCTTGTCGTGCGTCCCACAACAACTGAGCAGCTTGGAGAATGTGTCAAAAAACTCTACGAAAACGGCATTCCCATGACCGTACGTGGTGCTGGCACCAATCTCTCAGGTGGTACCATTCCAGATCGTTCAGAGACTGTGGTCATTCTCACCAATGGCTTGAACCACATTCTGGAGATCAATTCCAATGACCTCTACGCCGTGGTGGAACCCGGTGTGATCACCGCTCAGTTTGCCCAGGCCGTAGCGGAGAAAAAGCTCTTTTATCCTCCTGATCCAGGTTCTCAGGCGGTCTCGACCATCGGCGGCAATATTGCTGAAAATGCTGGCGGTCTGCGTGGCCTGAAATATGGTGTGACCAAAGACTATGTGATGGGCGTAGAATTTTTCGACGCCACAGGCGAAGTGGTCAAGACCGGTTCGCGCACAGTCAAATGTGTCACAGGCTACAATCTCGCCGGTATGCTCATTCAGTCTGAAGGGACTCTGGGTATTATCTCCAAAGCCATCCTCAAACTTATCCCCCCGCCAAAGGCCTCGCGTGCCATGATGGCTGTCTTTGACGATATGCAGAATGCCGCAGAAGCCGTAGCAGGCATCATCGCCGCCCATGTGCTGCCCTGCACCTTGGAATTCCTCGATAATAACACCATCGTGCGTGTCGACGATTTCACTCACTCCGGTCTGCCGCGTGAAGCAGGCGCTATCCTGCTCATCGAAGTTGACGGCCATCCGGCACAGGTGGAAGACGATGCCCAGGCCGTGGAACGCGTGCTTAAAGAAAACAAGGCATCCGCCGTGCATATCCCCAAGGACGCTGCGGAAAAATTCAAGCTCTGGGAAGCCCGCCGTATGGCTCTGCCCGTCCTCGCCCGCTGCCGGCCGACCACAGTACTGGAAGACGCAACTGTCCCACGCTCCCAGATTCCTGCCATGATGAAGGCCGTCAATGAAATCGCTGCCAAGTACAAGGTTGAAGTGGGTACCTTTGGACATGCTGGTGACGGCAATCTCCATCCCACCTTCCTTTGTGACAAGCGCAACAAGGAAGAATTCCACCGTGTCGAAATGGCCATTGACGAAATGTTTGATGTGGCCATCAATCTGCAGGGAACACTTTCTGGCGAACACGGCATTGGTACGGCCAAGAGCAAGTGGATGGAAAAGGAAACCAGCCGCGGCACTATTCTCTTTTCACAGCGCCTGCGTCGTGCACTTGATCCCAAGGGTCTGCTCAATCCGACAAAACTGGTGGGGATCTAGTCATGGAAGATTTACAAGCACTGGCCAAGCGCCTCATGGCGCTGGACGATAAACTGACCGACTGTATGCGTTGCGGCATGTGCCAGGCGGTTTGCCCCATGTTCGGTGCTTCGGGCATGGAAGCGGACGTGGCACGCGGCAAACTGGCGCTTATTGGCAATATGGCCCATGAACTTTTCCGTGACGCCGAGGCCTTGGGAGATAAACTGGGTCGATGTCTGCTCTGCGGTTCCTGTCAGGCGGCCTGCCCGCCAGGCGTCAAAATCATGGAGATTTTCCGTGAAGCCCGCGAAGTGGTGCATAGCTACCTGGGTCTGCATCCGGCCAAAAAACTTATTTTCCGCCATCTCTTGGCCAGCCCCAAGCTTTTCAATGCTGCCATGAGCCTCGGGGCTCCCATGCAAAAACTCATTTTCCGGCCTTCTCAGGATCCCCAGAAGACTGTGTGCTCACCCATGCTCAATTTTATGCTGGGTGATCGGCACATCCGGCCCCTGGCAGCCCAGAGTCTGCACGCCAAAGTTGGCTCCCTGGATGAACGGCCCAGTGTCGGACAACTCAAGGTAGCCTTCTTCCCTGGCTGCCTGGGTGATAAAATGTATACCGAGATGGGGCTGGCCTGCATCAAGGTTCTGCACCACCATCAGGTCTCTATCTACATGCCCGCCACCCTCGCCTGCTGCGGTATTCCCGCTGTTTCTTCAGGTGACGGTCAGGGCATGATCAATGAGCTGAAAGTCAACCTCAACCTTCTGGCCGACAAGAGCTACGATTACCTGGTAACTCCCTGTGGCTCCTGCACCTCGACTATCAAGGAACTCTGGCCGGAATACGCTGAACGGATCGACGCTCCCTCGAAGCGTGCGGCAGAGGAAATCGCCAAAAAGACCATGGATATCAATGCCTTCCTCATCGATGTGCTGCATGTCCAGCCCAAGGAAAACAAAGACGGCGTCAAGGTTACCTACCATGATTCCTGCCACTTAAAGAAGAGCTTGGGTGTGTCAGAACAGCCGCGCGCGCTGATCAAGGCCAGTGGCAAATATACGCTGGTGGAAATGAAAGAAGCCGACCGCTGCTGCGGCTGCGGCGGATCCTTCAATCTCTTCCACTATGATTATTCCCGTACCATCGGACAACGCAAACGCAATAATGTTGTAGCCAGCGGTGCCTCGGTCGTGTCGGCAGGTTGCCCCGCGTGCATGATGCAGCTTGAAGATGTGCTTTCCCATAATAACGACAATATTCAGGTTAAGCACCCTGTTGAAATCTATGCGGAAAGCCTCTAATCTCCGTAAGATCTCACTCCTTCACATTATGTGGCGCAGAAAGCTGCCACAGGCAGCCTATACAGAGGAATGCGCCGAATAATCAAAAAAATATTGACAAGCAAAATCCACGTTCTCTATGCACAATGAAACTGGATCGACTGGTTCCGTGGACGCGCAATCTTCAAAGGAAGATTTGTCCAAAAATTCTCATATAAAGGCCCTGACGAGAAAAAACGCTATATCGGATGATCGAAGACGTGATGTGGATTCCTTGGGGAGAAATATTCTCGTCAATCCGAATCATAACTGATGTCAGGCAACCTTGAGAACCTGCCGCGTACGTAGCACGTGTGCAGAGCAGTCAGTGTTTATGCTTGTTAACTCAGTATTAAGGAGAACATCATGCCTGAACTCAATCAGGAACTGATCGAAGCCTTCAAGGCCAAAGCCGCTTTAGTGAGCGCCACCGTTGTGGAAAAGGCAACAGTTGCGGACGCTCTGCAGTACGCCTTTGAGGTTTGCCAAGCCAAAGAGCCTGCACAGCTGCTCGCACCGGAAAATGTAGAGACCGGTCCTCGTGGCCCTTTCGGCTGTCCAACCCGTGCTACGAAAATTCTTTCGGCACCCAGCCTTTCCGATGAAGACTTTGCCGCTCTTGAAAAACTCTGTGAAGGCCAGAAAATCGCCTGCATCAAAGACAACCTGCGAAAACATCTGGCAGGTATTGATGTGGGTCTGACCTTTGCCGAACTGGGTGTGGCCGCCAGTGGTACCTGTATGGCCATCACGGATAATGAAGACGTGCGTCTTTCGGGCATGATTGCCGAAATTCACGTCCTGATCCTGCAGAAATCCAAAATCTATCCCGATCTGCCCTCCATTGCCCCGTTTCTGCGGGAACGCATGAATGACGGCAAGGTCAGCTATACGACCCTGATCACCGGTCCCAGCCGTACGGCCGACATCGAACGGGTGAGCGCCATCGGCGTTCATGGACCACTGGAACTGCACATCATTCTTCTGGAGGGCTAACTCATGCATACTGCACCAACCAGTTCTGCCGACTATCATAACAGACTTGACGAAGCCCTACACGACGACTTCCTCAGACGCACCTTGGACAACTTTGCGGTCTCCTACCGTGAAAGCCGCACAGCGGTCTTCAAGGAAGTTGATGAACGCGGTCTGATCAAACAAATCGCCGACGCCAAAGACTATGCCTGTCAGCATATGGACGAGCTTTTCACGAAGTTTAAAAGCGAAGCTGAAAAACGCGGCGTACATGTGCACATGGCTAAGGACGCGGCTGAAGCACGCATGATCATTGCGCGCATTGCCCGGCAGAACAATGTCAAATACATTGTGAAGTCCAAATCCATGACCGCTGAGGAAATCGAGCTCAATCCCGAACTCGAACGTCAGGGTTTTGTGGTTGACGAGACCGACCTCGGTGAATGGATCATTCAGTTACGCCACGAAGGCCCCTCGCACATGGTCATGCCGGCCATCCACCTTTCGCGCTATCAGGTGGCCGACGTTTTCCAGAAAGCCACAGGTGAGGAACAGGACCGCGAAGACATTCAACGCCTGGTGAAAGTGGCTCGTGTCCAGTTGCGCCGCAAATTCATTGCCGCCGACATGGGCATCAGCGGTGCGAACTTTGCCATCGCCGAAAATGGCGCTATAGCCACAGTGACCAATGAAGGCAATGCCCGTATGGTCACAACGCTGCCTCGCGTACACGTGGCCATTGCCGGTCTGGATAAGCTTATTCCCTCGCTGGATCAGGCTCTGACCACGCTGCTGGTACTGCCCAGAAACGCCACAGCCCAGCGTCTGACAAGCTACGTGACCTGGATCTGCGGTGCCAATCAATGCCAGTCGGCCAAAAACGGTACCAAGGAAATGCATGTGGTCTTTTTGGACAATGGCCGCCGCGAAATTTCCAAGGATCCTCTCTTTAAACAAATCTTCCGCTGCGTGCGCTGCGGCGCCTGCGCCAATGTCTGCCCGGTCTTCCGTCTGGTTGGCGGACACAAGATGGGCTATATCTACATCGGTGCCATTGGCCTGATCCTCACCTATTTCTTCCATGGCAAGGACAAGGCTAAGTATCTCTGTCAGAACTGCATCGGCTGTGAATCCTGCGCTAATGTCTGTGCCGGTGGCATTGAACTGCCGCGCCTGATTCGTGAAATCCGCAGCCGCCTGACCGCCGAAGAAGGCAGTGTGCCTGGAGCGCTGATGAGCGCGGCCATGAAGAACCGCAAGGTCTTCCATTCGCTGCTCAAGTTCGCCAGCTTTGCCCAGAAGCCCTTCACCGGCGGCACACAGTATCAACGGCATCTGCCGGCCATTTTCCTTGGCAAGCACAATTTCAAGGCCTTACCGGCCATCGCCGACAAGGCCTTCAGAGACCGCTTCCCGGCCATCAAGCCCAATGTCTCCCAGCCTGTGATGCGTGTAGCCATTTTCGGCGGCTGCGCACAGGATTTCGTCTATCCCGAGCAGCTGGAAGCGGCGGTCAAAATCATGGCTGCCAAGAACGTGGCCGTGGAATACCCCATGGAGCAAACCTGCTGCGGTCTGCCTCTGGAAATGATGGGACAACGCGTCACAAGCAAGGAAGTGGCCAAGCAGAATATCAATGCCTTCTTCAATGGCAACTATGACTACGTGGTCACCCTTTGCGCCAGCTGCGCTTCCCATCTCAAGCACACCTATCCCAAGCTGATGGCCGATGATCCCGAAATGAGCCACAAGGTTCAGTTCTTCTCCGATAAGGTCATTGATTTCAGCTCCTTTATCAACGATAAGCTCAAGCTGACAGCCGACGACTTTGTGAAGACCGACGAAAAGATCACCTACCACGCCTCCTGCCACCTCTGCCGTGGTCTGCAGGTCAGAGAGGCTCCGCGCGAGCTGATCAAGGACGCCGGCGAATATGTGCCCTGCGCCGAAGAAGAGGTCTGCTGCGGCTTTGGCGGTACCTATTCCGCCAAGTTCCCGGAAATCTCGGCCAGACTGCTCGACAAGAAGCTCGACAATGTGGCTGCCACTGGAGCCAAAACCCTCGTTGTGGACTGCCCCGGCTGCGTCATGCAGCTCAAGGGTGGCGCAGAAAAGCGTAAGATGGGTGTCACAGTCAAGCATATGTCTGAAATGCTTGCCGAACATCTGAAAAAGTAAGATAACACCTTACATAGGCTCACAGGCTTCGGCCTGTGAGCCGCCTATCTCAACTTTTCGTCTACTCAATTACTCATCTTCCATCGCCTGCAAGCTGAAAGCGGAGAGGCTGCAAGCGAGATTACGGTACCTCATTCCGCCATTCCCATCAGGGAGGATTTATGTCCCCAAGCATTCTCGCTTTACTAGCGGTTGTGCCCATCCTTGTGGCGTTGATTTTGATGGTTGGCTTTCGTTGGCCATCTACTCGCGCCATGCCCCTCGCTTTCCTGACCGGTGCAGCTCTTGCGGCCTTTGTCTGGAAAATGCCCTTACCTCACATTGGCGCCTTATTCCTTGAAGGCACCGTCAACGCCATCGGCGTTTTGATCATCGTCTTTGGTGCCATTCTCATTTACTACACCCTGCAATCCAGTGGTGCCATGGAAACCATTCAGGCCGGCATGACCAAAGTCAGCCCTGACCGCCGCGTTCAGGCGATCATCGTTGGCTATATGTTCGGAGCCTTCATTGAAGGCGCTGCTGGTTTTGGTACCCCGGCAGCTCTGGCGGCTCCCTTGCTCCTCGGTCTAGGCTTTCCTCCCGTTTGTGCGGCCGTTGTCTGTCTTGTCTTCAACTCCTTCCCTGTGACCTTTGGTGCCGTAGGTACCCCCATCATTGCCGGTTTCAAAAGCCTTGCCGTACCGGCGGGCGTAGCCGATCAGCAGGCTCTCTTTGCCCTGATTGGTCAGAATGTCACCCTGATGCACGGTGCCATGATCTTTATTCTGCCCATTTTCATGCTGGGCTTTATGACCCGCTTCTATGGCAAGAATAAGAGCTGGAGTGAAGGCTTTGCGGCTTGGAAGTACTGCATCTTGGCCGGCCTGATCTTCGCTATCCCCTACTACGCCATCGCTTGGTTGGCCGGTCCTGAAGTGCCCTCCCTGGTTGGTGGCCTGATCGGTCTGGCTGTTTTGATTTCTCTGACCAAGAAGGGTATCTGCGTGCCTGAAGGCAACTGGCAGTTTGCTCCTCACAGTGAATGGAAGCCTTCCTGGACCGGTCAGATCGCAGCCAGCGACGTGACTGAGTACAAGGAACACATGAGCCAGTTCATGGCTTGGTTGCCCTACATTCTCTGCGGCGCTATCCTCGTCATCACCCGTGTACCGGCCTTCGGTCTCAAGCCTCTGATGGCTGCCAACCCTGCTGCCACCTTTGCTCTGCCTCAGCTGGTTGAAGGCATTAAGGTCAATGCCTCCATCAATCTGCTCTGGCTGCCCGGCACCATTCCCTTTGTTCTGGTGGCTCTCTTAACCATTGCCCTGCACGGTATGAACGGCGCCAAGGTTGCCGAAGCCTGGGGAACCACCTTTGCCAAGATGAAGGCTCCGACCATCGCCCTGATTGCGGCCGTGGCTCTGGTCTCCATCTTCAAGGGTTCCGCTCAGAACCCCATGGGCTATGACTCCATGCCTTTGGCCATGGCCAAGGTCTGCGCCGCTGCTATGGGTAGTGCCTGGCCTGCCGTGGCATCCTACATCGGTGGTCTCGGCGCCTTCATCACAGGCTCCAACACCGTGTCGGATATGCTCTTTGCCAACTTCCAGTGGGACGTTGCCCAACAGCTGCACTTTAACGTGAAGCAGTCCATTGCGGTTATCGCCGCTCAGGGTGCCGGTGGCGCCATGGGCAATATGATCTGCGTGCACAATATTGTGGCTGCCTGCGCTGTTACTGGCTTGATCGGCCGTGAAGGCGACATCCTGAAGCAAACCATCTGGCCCTTCCTGCTCTACAGTATTCCTGTGGGCATTGTGGCCTCTATCCTCTGCTTCAGTGTCTATGCCTAACAGCAAAAGAAGCGTCTAAGATCGGGGCGGAACTTCGGTTCCGCCCTTTTTCTTTTTTGTCCATGGCCAGCCGCTCCTGCGGCAGCGCCATTCCTTTTTGACGTAGCCGACAAGAAAAATTTGCTTTCTCGCCCCACAACCAGGGAGGCAATGCCCAAACTATTCGGGGGTTATTTGTCTTCAGCAAAAAATTGTAAGCTTTCCAGGTGGGTGCTTGACTACTTTGAGAGCCGCAGTGTGAACGGCACTGCGGCTCTCTCTTTTTTTTCTCTGACATAAAATTTTCCTGTGGTGGAGTAAACCGAGGATAAGCCACAAGACCTACACGTTG
>JAILPJ010000062.1 GCA_024699605.1 Desulfovibrio sp.
ATGGGCAAGCCAAAAACGTCTTTCATGAACTTTTGTATTGACCTTCTTGGACTTGCCATTTCGCTCGATAAAAAGGCGATTAGCGCCGAAAGTCGCTTCCCATAGCTCGTTTGATACTCTTGAGGCACAGTCGCCTTAACCACATTGTGGCATTGGGTACAACGCCCTTGAAAGATATGAAAAAGTATGATGGAAAGCACAATTTCGGGGAGTTCGACGTGCTGAAAACTGGAGCATTCCGTAAGGCCATCAAAATGCGTACCACCACAGTGTGGGCAAACTTGAGGAATACAGTCCTTTTCTTCAGTCGGCTTCAGCGGCTTTTGTGATGCACCAGGATGATAAGGACGCTTCTTCTTGGGCTTGTCTTGCTTTTCTGAGTTTTCGGATGAATCGCTGGCAGTTCCGTCTGCTGAATCGGAAGTCTCCTGAGAAGAAGTCTTTGAACGTCGAACATGTGGAGGATCTGTTGAAGGAGGCCGGTTAGAATTGGTGGAGTTCGTATTGAGACGATTTTCCAATTCCACCACGCGGCTCGTCAATTGGGCAATTTTAGCATCCTTTTGCTTAAGAAGCTCCCTACAGCCGACATTTTCTGCCTCAAGATCCGCGACTCTAGAAAACAACCACGAGACCAAATCCTCAATCTTCGGTGGAAGACTGAGGAAGCTTAGCCAGTGTTGAGGGGCAAAACTTGCAGGATTTTCCATGAAAAAATTAATGCAAAATTTTGGCCACTTCACAACAGAAAGTCTGAGCAAATTCTAGTCAAACGAATCGCCCCTGACATCAGAAAGCAGCCTAAAACCAGCGCTTTCTTCAACCACGTGAGCGGTTACGCTCCCCCTCTGCCATGGAGCATGTGGATCCGCCAATAGACTGGAATTTCGAGCTTTGCTCTATTTCTTTAAACCGCCCTAAGCAAAAACTATCTCATTGATTCATATTAACTATCCAATATCCATTTTTTTTAGAGCCATCTCTTTCAATTATTCCCTTGTCACGAAGGCTGTTAATTGTTCTTTGAACTGTTCTTACAGTTTTAGAAATTCTTTCTGCAAGTTCATCGCGTGTCATCATTGGATTTTGTTTTAATAGAGCAAGTATTGATTTTTCTGTTTCATGTAATGTTATATTTTTTTGAGAATAACGATAAATTACGGCTTTAAAGCCTAGTTCGTAATTTTGAAATTTATACTTTATGCCAGCATCTTTGCATAATGCATCTACGCGTTTAATTCCGCTTCCAAATTCTTCAATATTTTTAGAAATATATAGAGCTTTTGCAATTAACTTATTTCTTAAGATTGAAGGTAAATTCTTTTTTATGTAATCAGATGGTTTATAAGGATTGGCAAAGGATCCTGGATTATAAATAACTATCATTCCTGGGTGGATATCGATTTCGTGTATTGAGTTTGAATTATATAATGCATGGGCAAAACTATTGGATAAAAGCTCTCTAATGATAGCTATTGGTATTTCTGGAACTTCTTTTCTTTCCATATTATCAATTTGTACACGCCAACGAATATTTTTTAATATATACTGTTCAGCAAGGGAAAGAATCTGAAAAATATTTCCTTCTGCCCTCATTAAATCTAAGAATGTAAGTTTTTCATCCGTGGCAAAGAGTGCCAGTTTCAATTGTAGAGGGCATTTTTTGCCGAATAAGAGGTTGCCAGCATTGTTCAAATTATGATCAATTGTCAATCCCAAGCTATTGAGCAAAGCAGAAGATTTGAATGCCTGTGCCGGTAGACGGTCTGCTTGGATACCGTTTTCAAAGAATTTGCGCAGTTGCGTTTTGTCGATCAATGTCATCGATATCCCAGAATCCTGAGTTTCCCACGGATCGGCTCGCGTTTTGCGTAAAAATAACTGTTGAAGCTCAGCTGGGCTGATTTCTCTATCCTCATCGGCTGTACGCAGATAATATTTGCCAAAAGCTGAATACGGCGCCTCGGTTCCGTTCACTTGGACATGGATCAGATCCTTGCCATCAATCGTTTCCTTGTCAATTACGGGAAAAATTTGTGGCTTGATGGCTTCATAAATCATTCTCGAAACATCCCGCAGAGTCGATTCAGTGACATTTTGACCTATGATTTCACCATTGGCTTTAACGCCAAAATAGACGCTTCCAAGCTGATGCTTATTCAGCATAGCGCAGATTCCTACGCAGGCCTCTTTGAGCTCGTCTGTACTTTTTTTGAACTCTAATGTCTCAGATTCGATCCCAAGCTTCATGGCAAACCCCAGATTTGTAGTGACAGAATTGTATCTAAAGTGACATTTTTTGTCACTATAAATTGTCTGTTTGTGGCTGAAGACCAGGGCAAAATCTTGATGACGTCAGCATTTATAGCATTTGGGTCAGGATTTCTCAAAGGCGTTTTTCTGGTTGAGGATGTGGTCGATTCGTATTCTCTGGCTTGGGGAGAGCGTCAGTCAGGCGTTTGTGCCTGTCAGGATTCGCCGGAATTTCCCTGATGCCTTTTCGTCATGCTCTTGGCCCGCCTTGCCGGCGAAATCTCGCTTCAGAAACAGGGCCTTGGTCACGCTTTTGCGAGAGACCGTGCTACGCAGCAAACAGGCCACTCAGATGGCTGGAATATGGTGCATGCTGGTTCATGCCCAAAATGAGTGAGCCAGGCACGTTAGCCTTAACGCGTGCGCTCGCAGCTCAGCTTTGAGGCTTAGGCTTCAGCTTGTCCACTCTGTGTGCAAGTAGGCCAGAAGCTGTTGCCAAAGGACTCAGACAGATTGCTCGCATTGACCGTGTATCCACAACCGGCCGCTAAAGGCTTTGGCCTTTACAGGCCTCGTCCTTTTGCTGAGAGCATTGACTTTTTAAGGCCAGGGCGGCTCCTTGCAGAATGCCCAGATGGGAGAAGAAGAGCGCCTGATACCAGGGTCTGAAGAAATCATGGCCCACAAGACCGTGCACCAGGAAAGCCAGGCAGCCGAGCCAGAAGAAAAAAGCCAGATGGGCAAGCTGCCGGGCACTTTTAGGGACATTTGGCTTGCGCAGCACTTTTGCTGCCACGGAGCCTCCGTGAGCTATGAACGCAAAAATGGGCAGAAAGCAGAGGATTGTTCCAATCAGGCCGGTTTCGCAGAGAACCTGTAAATAGACATTGTGGGGATGCGAGAGGCTCACGAGCTCCTGAGGCTGCGTTTGGGCCAGGGGTAAACTTTGCACAACTGGCCGGTATTGCCAGGCGCCAACGCCTGTGAGGGGATCTGTGGCAAAAACCTCAAGGGCATAGCCCCAGAGGGTGAGGCGCGAATCGTGGGTAATGCCTGTGACGGAAAAACGTCCTTCTCCGCAGAAAATGAGCAGCGCCAAGATCAACAGGGCCGGAAGGCCAAGGCAGAGCAGGAGGCGTTTGAGGGAACGTTTGCTCTGGGTGAGGAAAAAGCAGACGGCCGCTGTCACGAGAGCAGCGAGATAGGAGGCCCGTGAGCCGCCAAAGA
Organism: Desulfovibrio sp.; assembly: GCA_024699605.1. Taxonomy (GTDB): domain Bacteria; phylum Desulfobacterota; class Desulfovibrionia; order Desulfovibrionales; family Desulfovibrionaceae; genus Desulfovibrio. The sequence continues at coordinate 3,481 of JAILPJ010000062.1, forward strand.
CAATGCCAAAAAGGGTCGGCAAAAGCAGCGCGATTGCCAGAAAACTGCCAATGCCCCGGCCAAAGCGCTGGAAAAGTTCACGCAAAAGCCCAAGGCAGGGGATCACGGCTAAAACCAGATAGCTTCCCACCCAGTACCAGGCCATGGTGCCTGTGAGACGGCCGGCCAGCAGAGCATCGCCATGGATGCAATCGTGGCCTGTGATGAATTGGTGGACACAGGCCAAGCCTTCAAGATAGCAGGCGATGAAGAGCATCCAGGCCAGCAGTCGGACTTCTTTGCGGCCACGTGCGCATTCCAGGGCCAAAAAAAAGACCATGAACTGTTTATTGATGCCACGCCCGACATGGAGCAACGAGTCCAGGGGATGGTTTGAGGTGAGTACGGCAAAGAGCAGAAAAAGGCCAAAGAGCAGAAGATAGCCCTTGCCCTGAAAACGGTGCAGATTGGAATGGGCATAGTCTTTGACGTAATAGGCTATGAGAAAAAGAAAGGAGAGCGGCGGTAACACTTCCCGAAAGCCATAGCCCGAGGCAAAGCCCACAAGATAGCAGGAGAAGGTGACAAACATGGCCTGGAAGCAGCCTTCCGGTGAGGCGAGCTTTTGGCGCAGCTGAGAGGTGGAGAACATAGTGATCCTTGCAAGGTGGGCGTAGGCTTTTTACCAGAATTTGAAGCTGCCCCGTTCAGGCAGAGGAAAGAAGAGTGAAGCCACGATGAGGGCAAGCGTCGCCAAAAGCAGCAGGGAGAGCATGGTTTTGGCGCTTTGCCGCTCTTCTCTGGGCCAGAGACGGATCTTTGGACTGTCGCTGGCCAGAGCCCCCAGCGCATAGATGGCGCCAAGACCTGTGGCCAGAGCCAAAAGAAAGGAAAAGATTGGCGGATAGCCTGTATGCACCAGGCGCAGCACAAGAAAGCCATAGAAGATAAAGGCCAGATAGTATCTGGGTTTGGCAAGTAAGGGGCCTTTTTTGGGAAACCAGCCCATGGCTCAGCGCTGCCTTTTGCTTATGTTACGCAGACGCATCAAAAAACGGGCCAGTCGTGGCGGAATGGCGCTTTGTTCTGGGCTGAGCAAAAGAGCCAGCAGGATCCGAATCCTACCAAGAAAATGATTCGACGACGTTTCGTAGCCGGCAAGGCCTGTGGGGTCAGGCAATCGCTGCAAAAGCCGCTGATAGCTCGCCTCAAGGAAGGGACGTCCCTTGAGTCTGAGCAAGGCCCACAGTTCCTGTAGAGTGACCGGATCTTTTTGCTGTTCACCGGCCTCGCGCCGCACAGCGGCCATAAAGAGGCGGGCATTAAAGGTCTCCATAAGTGTTTGCTCCCAAGAGGATGGCGTTTCTGGGTTGTGCCTAGGCTCTTGTGGGTAAAGAAAAGATCGCGCTTCTTGCATAGGCAAAAGGAAGACAAGAAAGGAGGCAAGCGCATCAAGGCACTGATCCTTGGAAACGTACGCGATCCCCATAGACGGATGTGTGCCATGCTCTGGCAGCGTCAAAGGCTCTGTTTGGCCAGACAATGCTTTTGCCAGAAAGCGATGCCCCACTTGACAGTCTTGGCAAAACCTTTGCTCAATGTCCTTGTGTATTGTTTTTGTTCAATTTGCCGTAAGGCTTCATCAGCTTTTTTGTCTAACTCTTCTTGGCTTTGCGCCACTTTGATTTCGAGACAACAGAGCTGCGTCTGTTGTTGATGATCGTAAATCAAAATATCAGGTCTGCCCAGACCACTTTCCCTGTTGGAGACAACCGTGAACTTTGAGCTGGCTTCCGCCGAGAGGATGCCTAGCAGGAAAGCCTGATAGAACATTTCATTATAGTCAAAATAGCTGATGGTCTTGAATAAGAGTTCTGAGATGGTGTTTGTTACGCGTTCAGCCTGACCTGACCAGAGCAGCGTAAGCAAGGCTTCCTGTTCTAACATTGTTTGGTTGGAAGGATTTTCTGTGATATTTTTGCTAATTTCCTGGAAAAAGGCATCGAGAAAAATTTGACGTATTTCTTTGTTGGGAAGCATAAGACAGGTTTTATTCGACTCAGAGTCGATATCAAACGGCTCACGGTTATTTTTTGCTTTGGTTAAGTAGCCAGTATGATACAGCAGAGACCACAAAACCTCATCGTTGTTTTGATCCAAATCATGATAGGTAATGTTTTCGTAAATTCTTACAGCTTGGGCCTGGCCATCAGTTAATGCTTGTAGTCTTTTGATGACTTGAGAATTGTGATTGGCTAAGCAACTTTTGACAATGTTATTTTCGCTTGTATTCAACCAATACGGTTCTGGTTTGGCCTCATGATCTTTTACAAGTTTTTGGAGATAATTGGTAATATCCCATGGGCAATAAATTTCCTGATTTTTACCAAAATGGTAGCCATCATACCATTCTTTAATTTCTGCTTTTTTTTCAGAAAGTCCCGTGCTGGTAAGGAGTCTATCAACTTCATGCTCTGTAAAGCCAAATTTGTCGGCAAAGTCATTGTCCGAGATGGTAGAGCAAACAAAATTGTTCAAACCGGTAAAAATACTTTCATGGGCAATGCGCAGGCACCCTGTGAGCAGGGCGAAACACAAGGACGTATTGTCTTTCAGAAGCATTCCCAGAGTGCTTCTCATGAAATCGAGCATGCGCTGATAATAGCCCTTTTCATAAGCTGTTTGGATCGGTACATCATATTCATCGATGAGGACGATAACTTTTTGGGCATGATGTTGCTCTAAGCATTGGCAGAGCGTGAAGAGAGCAGTGACAAGCCGATGCGGAGGAAGAATCTCAGGTTCTGAAGCCTGGGCCAGAATATGTCTGATGTAGTCTTTATCGTAGGACGAGAGTTTAGGGCTTTCCAGTAAATACTGATAGTTTTTGTAGAGAATGCTCATATTGTCCGCAAAAGCCTCCAGTGCAGCGGCAAAGCTGTCTTTTTTCAGGTCTTTGAAGGAGAGGCTGATGACGGGATGGGTATTTTGCCAGAGTCGACAGAGCGTTCTGTTTTTGGCAACAGCCAGCCCGGCAAAGAGATCTGTGGGCGATTTCTGGTCAATCCGCAGAAACTCGTGCAGCATGGAGAGCATCAAAGTCTTGCCAAAGCGTCTAGGGCGGGTAATCAGCGTAACCTTATTGGGAAAACCGCAAGCCAAGAACTCCGTCAGAAAAGCGGTCTTATCGATATACAAGAGCTTTTCTGTGCGCAGTTCGCGGAAATCGGAATTGCCGATGCTGATACGCAGGGAAGACATGAGCAAACTCCAAAGCAGGCAAGTTGAGGCTTGGTTGTGTCTTTTGCTGGGCCTTGGGCCTAAGAGGCCTCTTCATGTTGATATCCAGGCAAAGGCTAGGCCGTTGGTCTTTGTCTTACACCTTGTTTGAGCACAGAGCAAAGGGCTTTGTAGCAATCGTTGGGCGAAAGCCCACATTTTTTTGCCAGGCCTCGTTAGGCCTTGTCTGAAAACACAAGTTGGGTCTCCAGGCGCGTATGTCCTGAAAAATAGTAGGCTGTGTCCTGCAGGACCTCAAAGGAGCTTGCCCTGTCCCACCAGTGGTAGCAGGTTTCCAGATGTGTTGTGCCCTGATGGGCGGACAGATTCACCGTATAGGTGCCCTGGCCAAGATTGATGGCCTTGAAGGTGAAGCAGCCCTGGCCTTCCTGGCTTACGTCCTTAAGACAGTGCAGGAGGGCGCCGTTGGTGCCAAAGACGTCCTGACCAAATCTGTCCCGCAGCATGATGCCAAAGGTCACATGGGCCACAGACTGTTCGGCTTTGTAGGTGAAGCGCACGCAGAGCGGGTCTCCGGAGCGGATGAGGCTTACGGGGTGGCCCTGGGGATCGGTGAGGTGAACGGAGGTGAAGTGCACAAGGCCGTTGCCGTAGCCTGTGGAGGTTGCGCAGCCGCTCTGGCCGTGGGAGGCGGCCAGCGCATTATAGCGGTTGATGGCCTCCTCGGCCTCGCCAAGATAGTTCATCTGGCCGTGGGAGAGCAGAAGCACTTGATCGGAGAGGAGTTTGACGGCGTTCATGTCGTGGGAGACAAAGAGAATGGAGCCGCCGTTTTCCCGAAAGGTCTTGAGGCGTTGGAAGCATTTTTGCTGAAAGCCCGTATCGCCCACAGACAAGGCCTCGTCGATCAGAAAGCACTTGGGGTCGGCGTGCATGGCAATGGCAAAGGCCAGCCGCATGGTCATGCCCGAGGAATAGCTTTTCAAGGGCTCGTCGATGAAGGGGGCAAGCTCCGCAAAGTCGATGATCGCCTCCTCGCGGCGGGCGATTTCACTGGCACTCATCTGCAGGAAGGTGCCATTGAAGGCGATGTTTTCACGGCCCGAAAGGTTGGGGATAAAGCCTGTGCCCAGTTCCAAAAGGCCCGTGATTTTGCCATAGCGGCGGATCGTGCCGGAATCGGGCAAAAGCACCTTGGCTATGCATTTGAGCAGGGTGGACTTGCCCGAGCCGTTTTCCCCGATAATGCTCATGATCTGGCCGCTTTCCAGCGTAAAGCTTACGGCGTCAAGGGCGGTAAAGCGTCTGTGGCGGCAGGAACCGGTAAAGAACTCGGCAAGGCGGTCGCGGGCCCGGGCGTAGCAGGTGAAGGTTTTGCTGACGCAATCAACGTCAAGAATAGGCGCCATAGTCTCTCCAAAAAGGCCAGGCTTCGCACAGAAAAGGCAAGACAAGGCGATGCGGGAAGCGTTTATGCCTTGCGCTCTCTTCTGCGTGGGCTGTGTGGGAAACGTCCAGAGCCGTTACGCTCATTAAAGCACGTCGCGTACGCCGCTTTCCTTGCTCTTGAGCGTCCAAAGGCCCAGGGCGCAAGCGATGAGCGCGCAGAGGCAGACATAGCCCATGCCCGCAAGGGAGACAGATCCGCCCAGCACAAAACATTGCTGCAGAACCTGGCAGACGTGGGTCATGGGATTGACGAGCAGGGCCTTTTGCACCCAGTCGGGCAGAATCGAGGGATGATAGACAATGGGGGTGAACCAGAAGGCCATTTGCAGGGCCACGGCCACGGCCTCCTGCGTGTCGCGGATAAAGGCACAGAGCACGGCAAAGAAAAGGCCAAGGCCCATGGCAAGCAATTGCTGCGCGGTAAGGGCGAGGAGTGAGCAAAAAAGCAGGCTTGGGCTTGGCTGCCAGCCTAAGATGCAGCAGGCGATGATCAGAAGCAGATAGCCTGCGGCCAGGGGCAAGAGCTCCTGCAGGCAGATCGAGAGCGGAAAAACCTTAAGATCCACGGGCACTTTGCCGATGATCTGCCGCTTGTCCACAAAGATGCGGCTTGTGCGCTGCAGGGTATTGGCAAAACAGGTCCAGGCTAGGAGGCCTGCCGCCACATAGAGGCCGTAGGAAAACATGGCCTGATCCTGCACAGCCGTAAGCCTGGCGCCCATAAATTTGCCAAAGACCACAATATAGATAAAAAGCTGCACCAAGGGCCAGATCAAGACCCACAGAGACCCCAGAAGGGCACCGGCAAAGCGGGCTTTGAGGTCCTGGCGGCAGAGGGCCAGGGCAAGCGTGGCCAGGGGTCGAATGGACGGCATGCCTTAGCCTGCGCAGAGTTTGGAGATGAGGGAAATATGGGCCTGGGCGGACTGTTCCCAGGAGTACTTGGCCGCATGGGCTAGACCCAGCGCTTTGTGTTCTTTGCGCCAGTCTTCGTCTTCCAAAACCTCCCGCAGGGCATTACTTATCCCCTGAATATCAGCTGGGTCGGCCAGTTTGGCGCAGCCGCCGGCCGTTTCGGTAAGAGCTGCGTTGTTGGAGGCGAGCACCGGGCAGCCACAGGCCATGGCTTCCACAACCGGTAGCCCAAAGCCTTCATACCAGGAGGGATAGCACATCACAGCGGCCCTGTTGTAGAGGGCGCAGAGAATCGCCTCAGGCACATAGCCTAAGGAGCGCACAAAGGGCGCCTGACGCCGGATTTCCTCTAAAATGTCGTTGTTCTTCCAGCCCTCGGCGCCGCACAAGAGCAGGGGAAAGCGGTTTTTGAGGGTTTTCGGCAAAAGCGCGTAGGCTGCTAGCAGATGGCTGAGATTTTTGCGCGGTTCAAAGGTGCCCGCAAAGAGGATGAATGCGTTGGGGAGCTTATAGGGAGCGAGCAGGCGCTCAGAACTTTCGCTGTCCATGGGGTGGAAGACCTGATGGTCCAGGCCGTTGGGAATCACGGAGATCTTCTCCAGGGCCAGGCCAAAGCGCGTTACCGCCTCCTGGCGCATTGTCTCGGAGACCATGATCAGGTGGTCTGCGCGCTCCAGACTTTTGGGAAAATGCTCCTCCAGATAGCGGACGCGTTCCTTGGGGTGCCATTCGGGATAGAGCAGGCAGGAAAAATCGTGCACCGTGAGCAGGTTTTTGCGGGCCTCAATCTGCGGCAGCAAAATGAAATTGGGCTCAAAATAACAGTCGAAGACGGTTTTGTGCAGGGCATTGTGGGTGGTGCGCAGACACGCCAGGGTCTTTTTGCCCAGACTGCGCAGCACGGGCGAGGCCTTGACCTTGTTCTTGGTCCAGGTCAGCAGGCGCTGCATGCGGCTTTTGGCGTTGGGCAGGGACTGGGAATAGTAGCAGTGGTAGAAGGTCGTGCGAAAGAGATCGCTGCGCGCCGTTAAGGCCAGCGTGATGTGGCGGGCGTAATTGCCCACACCGGTCTCTTCCCCGATTAGGGGCTGCGTGTTGACGAGAATGCGCCAGGGAGTCTGATCCATGTTCGTTATCAATGGCTTGGGTGGAACGCCTTGATGGGCAGACGACAAGAGAGCCCTTCGGCCCGTGCGGAGGGCTTCTCTTGCGCAATGCGCCTTACGGCTTATTCTTCAGTCTTTTTGCGCGTTCTGCGGGGGGCTTTGGGCTTTTTCTCCTCACTTGTTTCAGCGCGCTTTTTGGCGGGTTTTTTAGCCGCTTTGGGGGCTTCCACAAGGGCTTCGCTTTCTTCTTCTGTGTCCTCGTCCACGACCACGATATCTTCAACCACGCCGCCGCCCAGGGACGTGGCTATGGAGTCCTGCAGGAGCAGGGCTTCCAGAGTCGGAATGGTCTTCTTTTCGTCGAGATCGGAGATGGCCTTGAGGTTTTCGTCGTAGAAGGGCGTCTGCAGATGCTGCAGATTCTTGATGATGGCGCGGCCAAGTCCGTCCACATCGGTGAAGTCCACAAGGGTCAGACCCTTCAGATGGCTGAATTCCTCCACAGGCGGAGTCTTGGAGGCTACAACGGGCAGCCCCAGTCCGCAGGCTTCCAAGAAGGACCAGGAGAGGATGAAGGGAGTGGTCAGATAGACATGGCAGGCGCTCAGCTTAAGCATGGAGAGATAGAGCTTGCGATCCAGGAAGCCCAGAAAATGCACCCGGCTCCAGTCCACGCTCTTGCCCAGTTCGTCTTCCATGGATTTGCGCCAGGTTGTGCCCTGGGGATTTTCCGCGCCATAGCCTGCGTGCTGGACGCCTGCGTCGCGACCCATGACGATCACGTGGGCATCGGGCACCGCTTTGAGCACGGCCGGCAGGGCACGCATGAAATAGTGGAAACCGCGTACGGGTTCCAGATTGCGGCAGCTGAAGGTCACAATGGGCATGCCGCGTTTGAGTTTGAGATTCTGTGAGGGAATACCCAAGGCTCTTGGCAAAACCATGGCCAGTTCTTTGAGATCGAGTCCCTCATTGATCACGTGGATTTTTTCCTGGGCCCAGGCAGGGTAACGGCTCTTCTGCCACTTGGTGGGGGCGACGGCCGCATCGCACTGGCTTAAGCCATAGAGGAAGCTCATGTTCTTGAGGCTCAGTCTGAGCTCCTGCTCTTCGGAAAGCGGCGGGAAGGCGGGATCAAAGTTCACTTCCTGGCCCTGCATATTGTAGAACCATTCAGCATAGATCACAAAACGCGCCTTGGGCCAGATATTCTTGACAAAGAGCACTTCGCCCCAGCCGGGATGGGCATAGATCACATCGGGTTCAAGACCTTTTGCCTTGAGGGCTTTCATGGCCTTGTAGCAGCTTTCCGCCCGTACGATTTTGGAGTCCATTTCTTTCAGCAGATAGGGCCATTTATCGTAGTCTGGCTGACGTGTGGGCAGATAACGGAGAAGATGTACGCCTGGGATTTTTTCCTGTGGATTCATGGCCAGGGCATAGACTTTGTGACCCTGGGCCGCGAGCGATTTGGCCACAGAGCCGAACTGGCCGGGAAAAGACTGATGAATGAACAGGACAGTACGTGGATTCATGAAAGGGGGCTCCTTACCGATAACGTCGGTTTCTGGGTGGAAGGGCAAGACCAAAATAGGGTTCGGTCACAGTACTTAATGGTAAATTGGGATTATAAAAGGGGTCGTCGTAATTACCCCAACGTGCTCGAAAATAGTTCATTTCCCTGAGAGAGCGGGCTTTGTTCATGCTGTCGAGGTCCCGGCCTCGGCTGGCGGACTCGTGGTGGCGCAGGCGGGCATAGGGGGTCCAGAGAATGCGATAGTTTTCTTCGCGCACGCGCAGGCAGTAGTCCACATCGTTGAACGCCACAGGATAACGCTGGCTGTCAAAGCCGCCAAGCCTGGTGAAGAGATCCTTGGGGGTTAGCATGCAGGCTGCGGTCACACAGCTGACCTCGCGCACAAGCTGGTTAGTATACATATACCCGTCTTCTTCATCAAGCCAGAGATTGCCGATATGGCAGGCCAGCTGACGGGGGCCGACCACAACACCGCCATGCTGTACAAGGCCGTTGGGCCAGAGAAGTTTTGCGCCCACGCAGCCAACCTTGCGCCCAGGGGCCAGCAAAAGGGCCAGCATTTCGCTGAGCCAGTCGGGTTCAAGAATTTCCGTATCGTTGTTCAAAAAACAGAGGATTTCGCCCTGAGCCTGGGAGGCCGCAAAATTATTGATGGCCGAGTAATTGAAGATGCCAGGATAGGGCAGAACGCGCACGCCTTCTTCTTGATCTGCCTTGCGCAAAAGCGCAAGCGCTTCTTCCTCGCGGCTGTCGTTGTCAACTATCAGGATTTCCCGCCTGGGCCAGGAGCTTGTTTTGAGCGTGTCAAGGCACAGCTTAAGCAGCTCTGCGTGGTCGCGGGTGGGAATAATGATGGAAACAAGCGGCGCCTTTGCGCTCTCGAGGGGGTATTTGACGCGCAAAAGGTCGTCTTTGGGCCCCGGGATGACCTCAATGCGGCTATCTATGCCTTGGAAGGCCTCATGGATGGCTTTTTGTCTCCTATCCCCTGCCTGTGGCGGAAGCTCACAGCTTACGACCTCAGGTACATGGCAGATGCCAGAATTATCCTCGGCAGCAAAGACAAGTTTTGTGCGCAGGCTTGGGTAGTCCAGGTTTTGACCTGCAGAGACTCTGGTCAAAAGCTCTGCGCGTACCAGAAGCGGCCCTAAATAGTCATAGCCTGCGAAGTACTCGCGGTCAAAGGCAGGTTTGAGCCTGAGCTGATCGGGCTTTTGGCAGTCTATGCCATCGGCGTAGACCAGAGCGCAGCCGGATTCTTTAAGTGCCAAAAGCATCAGGGCCAGGCCCTGGGGCTGCAATTTTTCGCCTTTTTGCAGGAGAAGCACATAGTCGCCTGCCTCATCCACAACTGTGACGTCCACGCCCTGGACTTTGGAAAGGAAGGTTCGGCACGTCTTGGCCTTTGCGCGTTCAATGCCTTGGCTTTCTGGGTCGCCTAGAATGACGCTTAGACGGCATTTTTCTTTGATCTGGCAGCGTGTTGGCGGAAAGGCCTTCTGCCACGTATCTTGCGCAAGCATCATGCCGGGATTGTGGATTTCCAGGCGTTTTAAAATCTGGCAGAGAAACTCTTTTTCCTGGCTTGAGAGATTGCCTGTCTTGGCAAGCCACTGGCCCAGATTTTCAAGTCGTAGGCAGACCTCAAGCGGACTTTGGGGGTGGGGATGACCGGCATTGTCTTCAATGTCGATTGTGTGTTTTTGCCCATCGGCGAGGGTTTCTGGCAGCAAAAAGGCAAAGGCGTGACCGTCACTGACCTTGGGTCTGAAGCTGCGGCCTTTGGCTTCGGTCCTGGTCAGGATTTTGCCGTTTTCTTTGGCTACGATATGGACTGCGCTTGTAGGATTCTGACTATTGATGGCCCAGCCTGAGATGGCAAGGCCCCGGTCCTGGAAGAGTTCTCCCTCAAGGGGGCTTTGTTTATCCCGGCTTTTGGCCTCCTCCTGCGTGATCTTGGCTGGCAGAAGCACAGGTTCAGCCAGATAGTCGTTGCTATTGGCCTTGCGAACCGTAAGGGTGCAGCCTTCCTCAAGCAGTACCGGCGGCAGGGGCAGAATAAAGCCCAGGCCTTCAGGCCGTGGCAGATCCGCCAGTGTGATGGCCACAGGCTCACCATTGGCCAGAAGTTCCAGCCACAGGGCTTCTTCTTTGGCTTTGAGATAGCCTGTGACAAGCAGGCCCTTTACGCTGAAGGCGCCTTCAATCATGTATTTCCTCAAGGTTGTGACACGGCAAATGGGTCAGATGGTGCTCACAAAGCCATTTCTTATACACCAAGCGGCTTGGACGATCAACGCAGGCCGGAACCAGAACCCCTGTGCAGGTGCGGAAGATTTCCGCCCCGTATTGACTGGCCGCACAGATATTGGGCGGGGTGTGTGGCAAGCCCCAGAAGGCCGGAAGTTCATAGACAAAAAAAAGCCAGTTTGGGTGCGTGTGGGCAAGGCCTGTGAGCGTCTGAAAGCTGGAAAGCCTGCGCGGGGCAAGCACAAGATAGGCGTGTTCGTCTTGAGCGGCTTTAGGCGTCCAGGGAAGAAGCGTGAGATCACAAGCTTCAGGGCTTTCAGGGAGCTTGGCAAGATCAAGTGCTGCTATGAGCTTACCCAAGCCATAGGGATCGCCCTCTTTCTGGGCATGAGCAAGCACTTGACGCAAAAAGGTATTGTCTTCAAGGCCTGAAAAGTGGCAGTCTTTCAGGGTTTGAGAGAGCAGCTCGCTATCTTTTGGCAGGGAAAAATGCATTTCGGCAAAGGGCAGCTCACTTTTGATGCGAAGCGTTGCGCTCAGAGCGTTGGAGCGTTCGCCAAGAAAGAGATGGCCTTCGGCTGCTTTGCCCTGAAAGGGTAAGGTCTCTTTGGCAGGCTCGTCTTCCTGCCAGGGAAAATCGTCCACGGGCTTTGACTCTTGCAGAAAAATGTCCGGAAGCTTTTGGTCCAAGAAGGGTCGAACTTTGAGGATGCCTGTCTCTTGCAGATGGCGACAGAGGCTGCGGGCAAGGCATTCCTTGGCCTCTTTCAGGGGATCGGCCAGGACAAAGTCTTCGTATTCTTCTTTGTAGTCTTCGTAGCGGTCAAAGAGGGCGGCATTGTTCTGGGTGGCCAAGGCTTTTTTGCGGGATCCAAAGGAGCGGCCGCCAAGGTGGGCCACAAAAATATTCAAGGCCGCATAGTTTTTTAAGCCGGCCTCTCGCACGCGCAGGCAGAAATCCACTTCTTCGCCGTAGCCATTGAAGAGAAATTCTCCGTCCAGGCCCACGACCTTGGCAAGGGCTTTGCGGGAGATACCCATGCAAAAGCCGACACCCACAGGAATTTCCTGCAAGGCAAGTTCCGGGGAAAGCTCCTTGGCGCAGGCGTCGATGAGACGCAGCATGGCGCACTTGGTCACGCGTGAGCGTTCCGTAAAGGAAGGATAGGAGACCAGTTCCGCATCGCTTCCTAAGGCCGTGACTGTGCCGCAATCAGGCTTTGCCAGCCAAAAGGCCATGCGGTCAATCCAGTCGCCAGAGACCAAGGTATCGGCATTGAGCAGCACAATATCGCCTGTACTGATGCTTGCCAGCGTCGCATTGACCGAGGCCAGAAAACCGAGATTTTGGGGATTTTCCCTGAGTACGATTTTGCCAAGGTTTGCTAGGCTGCGTAGGTCAGCTAAAAGCTCCTTGGAAGGTCCGTGATCCCAGATGACCACAACCTCACTTGGCGTTTTGGAGAGCTTCTGGCTTTTGAAGACTGTGGCCAGGCAGGCCATGGTTGCTCTGCGGTCGTCGTAGCAGGGGATGAGAATGTGTAAAATGGGGGAGTGGCTTGTTTTGCGGTTTTTGGCGGGAAGTGCTGCTGTGGTCTGAGAGACAATCAAGGGGCTATTTACGACGTGACGGCCGCTTGTGTCTGAGATTGCGATGCTGTAGGGCTTGGAAGTTTTGGGCAGAGGCGCTTTGATGGTGTAGAGGCTGTGGCTTTGTGTGGATTTGGTGGGAATTGAGCTGAGATTGAGCGCTAAGCCTTTGGCAGAAAGGTTGATTGTGATTTTTTCGGATTTGGGAAGCCACAGCCACGCGTAGAGACTTTCCTGGTGAATGCCGCAGGAGCCTTGAAGGTGAATGCCCTGACTTTCCAGTTGGTGAAGAAGGCTCAGCTCAGGCGGGGAAAGAAAAAAGGAGCTCAGCTGAGCTAGCCAACGCGTAAGAAACCATTCTGCCTGGGGAAAGCTTGGCTTGAGATTTATGGCATTGCTTGCGGCTATAGAGATCCAGTAGGTGTCTTTGGGAAAATTTTGGACAAGTTTGTCCCAGTGGTAGAGGGCCTGAAGGAAATTATTTTGCTTTTGGAGTGCTAGGGCACAGAGGACATGGGCTTCAGGCACAAGTTTGCCGCAGGTTTGGGCAAAAAAAAAGGCCCTGGAGAGAAACTGTGTGGCATTGACCTGTTGAGCTGCAAGAACCTCCTTGGCCAGAGCGTCTGATCCGCCAAAGCGGTAGAGGTTGACGAATTCTTGCATGCAGTATGCCGACATGTATTCTCCATGAGGGAAAGCAGAAAAAGTGTATGACCCCAGATACGACATGTGGATGGGCTTTTACCCCCATCCACATGCGTAAACGGAAAAACTCTCCCCCGCGAGAGCAGGGGAGAGGGTGTTTAGTGATTAGGCATCGAAGTTGACATCATTGGAGTCGATGACGTACTGCTGTCCGTCGTTGCCGAGCACCTTGACTGTCAAATCGTTCTCAGCCAGGGTGATGGCCACTTCGTAGCGGTCGAGCTGGCCGCTTTCGAGCTTGGACAGGAGGTCAGCCTTGAGTGAGGCGCCTTCCGAGGGGTTGCCAAGGTTGGCGAACAGGGCGTCAACATAAGCCTTGTCGTCGACCTTGTCGTACTTGTTATGGAACTCGTCGCAGTTCAGGAAGGCACGACCGAAGTGGTCGAAGCTGGGATCTGTAGCCTGTTCCATCCAGAAGTTCAGACCGGCAAGGGTGTCTCTGGAGTCGTCGATGCCTTCGCGGCCCAGAGCAACCTGGTACAGCTTGGCAGCCAAGCTTTCCTGGTTGTCAGTGGCAAGGACTGTGATGTGGTCGGAATCAGTGATCTTGCCATCCTGGTTGACGTCTGTGGCAACCACTTCAACGCCGTCGAGGCTGACGTTGGCAGAGCTCATATGGAACTTGCCATTCTGGAACGAGAAGCTGTGTTTGACAGCATTACCAAAGAGGGTCATTAAGTCAAAGCCGTCACCGGCATCAACGGAGATCTCGGCATTCTGCTGAGCATCTGCGTCAAGCTGGAATTCGTCGTCGCCAGCGCCGGAATTAAGAGCACCCTTGACGGCGCCTCTGAGCTGGAAGAGGTCTTCGCCGGAACCGGTGTTGACGGAAGCCTGGCCACCATCAATAGCGATGTCGTTGTTGCCGTCGCCGGTTGTAACTTTCAAGCCGTTGGCGTTCACGATTTCCACGGTCTGGTTGTCGTCAGAAGACAACTCAACAATACCCTTGGCGCCATCGTCGAAGACAGCGGTGGTAACCTTTGTGAATTCAGCGTTATTGAATGTGGCGTTCTGCTGAGAAACGAGACCCACATTGGTGTTGTCGGTGCCAGAGGCGTTGTCAGTGGACAGCGTGGGGGCACCGGTGTTGATCAGGGCCACAATAGCGGCCTGGGTGGCAGCTGTTAAGCCAGAATTGTCACCGACAAGACCTTTCAATTGCTCTTCATTGGCTTCATACTGGGCCATAAAGAACTCTCCTTTTTACTCTGAGAGGCTCATAAGAGCTTCGTTACTTACATGGTTCAATGCGGGAAAGGATAACATCTGCAACAACTGCAGAAGTGCACTGAACAATCTCTATGGAAGTCGTCTTAAATAGAAAAAGAACACAATCGCAGGACGATGGCGTTCAGAGACGATAATCAATTTACAATATAGAGACGGAGCTAACTTACACTTGCTGAAAAGGGATGTCAACAAGTTCTTTGAAAAAAATTTTGCTTTTTGGCGAAGCGGCTAAAGTCTTGGGATATGGATAGCATTTTCTCGTTTTGGCGAGAGGCTAGGCGACAAGCTTTGAGAGAAGCCAGCAAGGCAAAGTCCTTGCTTGCCGAAGTGAACCGCTTTCGAGTATGCTTTTCGTCCATTCTCTTGGAATTTTTACCGTGGCTCGTTTAGCCCGAATAATCCGCTTTGTCAACCATTTTTTCCCGTTTTTGCCCATGAGTACTTCTCTTGCTATCGTAGCCCCTTCCTCGGTTCCCTTTCAGCTTGGCGGGGCCGAAAATTTCTGGTGGGGCCTGCATCAGGCCTTTTGCCGCTATACGCCCTTTCAGGTAGAGCTGATCAAGCTGCCTTCGCCTGAGGCCAATTTCCAGGAGCTTGTGGCCTCCTACAAAGCCTTCAGCGAACTGGACCTCAGCCATTTTGACATGGTTGTGACCAGCAAGTACCCCGCCTGGATGATTTCCCACAGGCATCATATCCTTTATATGCAACATACCTTGCGTGGGCTTTACGACACCTACCATTTCACGGGACTGCCGCTGACTCTTGCGGAATATCCTGAGAAGCTGAACGACTTGATGGCCTTGATTCGCAAAGACAATCCCAGCCGCAAGGATTTGCCGCTGGCCTTTGAACTGGTCAGTCGCGCTTTGGCCTGCAAAAGTTTACCGTCAGAGCTTTTTGCCTTTCCAGGCCCACTGATTCGGGAACTTGTGCATTTTTTTGATCGGCTGGCTCTGGCACCTGGAGAAGTTTTCGCCTACGCCGCCATTGCCGCCAATGTCACAAAACGGGAGGACTATTTCCCCACGGGTGTAAGGCCATTGGTGCTTCATCATCCTCCGCACACTTCGGGCTTTTTTTGTGAAAAGGGCAGCTACATTTTTACAGCCAGCCGTCTGAACGGCACTAAACGCGTGGAACTCATTGTGCGGGCCATGGCTTATGTCACGGCTCAGGTGACTTTGAAAATCTCAGGGACAGGTCCTGAGCTTGAGCGACTCAAGGAGCTTGCCCGGCATGATCGGCGCATTGAATTTTTGGGCTATGTGGCGGAGGACGATCTTGCGGGATTATACGCCCATGCGCTTTTTGTGCCTTTTGTCCCCTATGACGAGGATTATGGGCTGATCACCATTGAAGCCATGAAATCCGGAAAGCCTGTGGTCACAACCCGTGATGCCGGCGGGGTCTGCGAATTGGTGGAAGATGGGGTGACAGGCCTGGTCGTTGAGCCAGACCCCCAGGCTTTGGGATGTGCCTTTCAAAAGCTTCTGGACGACCCGGTGGCAACCGAGGCCATGGGGAGACATGCCTTGGCGCGTGTGCAGGAGATTACCTGGGAGAAAACCGTCACAAAGCTTGTGGAGCATGTGCAGCAGGGCTCAATCACTGGCAAGAAACGAAAAATTCTTGTACTGAGCTCCTTTCCCATCGGCAAGGTCCTCTTTGGGGGGCAAAGGCGGCTTTTGGCCTTTTGTACGAGTCTCGCCCGTCGTTTTTCCGTGGTGCTTGTCGCCCTGGGCGGTTACACCCAGCTGGCCCGAGAAGAGCAGCAGTTGCTGCCGGGGCTCAAACAGATTGTCCTGCCCTGGTCCAAGCAGGAACTTTGCGAGTGTGAGCGTCTGCACGCAGAATTTGGGATCAGTCTTGACGATATAGGACTAATGCGTACCTGTGAGAGCCACACCGAACTGTTACAGACCTTGCGAGACCATGCCGATGCCGAGCTGATTGTGGCCTCCCACCCCTATCTGTATCCGGCTCTCCGTAAGGCGCTTCCCGATCATCTTCTGCTCTACGATGCCCACAATGTGGAAGCCGATCTCAAGGCCCAGGTGCTTGGCGATCGTGCGCCAGAGCTGGTAGGGGAGGTGGCAGAGGTCGAAGGGGCCTGTGCCAAAGCTTCCAGTCGCATTACCTGCTGCTCCGAAGCCGATGGGCAGCGACTTGTGGAGCGCTATGACCTGAAGGCTGAGGCTCTCGCCCTCTATCCCAATGGCTGTGCTGACACGACGCCCTTTACCGGGCCTGAAGAGCGCAAGATGCTGCGCAAGCGCCTAGGCTATCCCGAAACAAAGCTTTGTCTTTTCCTGGGCAGCGAACATCGGCCCAATACCGAGGCCGCTTTGCAGATCATCGCCATGGCGGATGCGTTACCCAACGTGCAGTTTCTTCTGGCCGGTACGGTCTCAACCCAACGTGCTCTACGCACGCGTTCCTTGCCCAAAAATGTCCATCTCTTGGGTCTTGTCTCCGAAGGAGAGAAAAACGTCCTGCTCAAGGCTGTGCATCTCGGACTCAATCCCATAACGAGTGGATCGGGAACCAATCTGAAGATTCTGGAATACTTTGCCTGTGGTCTGGAGAGTCTCAGCACTCCTTTTGGTCTGCGTGGGCTTCAGGGGGATTGTCTGACAAAAGCCCATGTGGCTGAACTGGCGGATTTTCCCTCAGCCATCAGCCACATTCTTGCGCATCCGCAAAGCGCAGAGGAGCTGGCTGATCTTGCCCATTATGTGCAAAGCCACTATTCTTGGCAGGCCATTATGGACCGGTTGGTTGAGCTTGTGGATGGGATTTTGGGGAATGCCTGCGCTGAGTCGAATACCGCTCTGTCAGGCGTTGAGCGATTTTGAAAGTATTGTGAGAGAAATCAGAGGAGGCAGCGTGTCTTCTCTGGGTGGGCCTGATGTTTTGCGCTGAAAAAACTATGGATATTAATGCCAGCATGCTTGATCAGATGCTTGAGGGAGAGATTTCCCGTCATGCTGATCTTCTGCCCTATTCCGATATCCAACAACGCAAGTCTGCGGCCTTTGTAGTGTTTTGTATGGCCAAGCGCCTTACGCTGAGTTTTGAAGAAGCGACCGAATATCTGATGGATGGGGGGGATGACGCTGGAATTGACGGTCTCTATGTGCAAGATGCCGATGGAGATGAGATCCACATCACGCTCTTTCAGGCGAAATACGCGAGAAATTTTGATGCCGATCAGACATTTCCGGAAAACGCCATTCTTAAGACCATTTCCACAATCAAAGAAATCTTTGATCCAGCCCATGAGTTCTCTGTGCATCAGCGTCTGAAGCCTAGACTTGAAGAAATTCGTTCGCTGATTCGTGATGGGCAATTGCCGGTTGTGCGCGTTGTACTTTGCAATAATGGCAAGCGTTGGAACACCCAAGCACAGCACAAAATCGATCAGGCCGCCTTTCCTGCTGATCAGGTAGTCTGGGAATACTTTAACCATGACAATATTATTGAGCTCTTAAAAACTCCTAAAAAGCTCACAGTCAACCTTCAACTGCATGGTAAAATTCTTGAAGAAACTTTTAATTATAAGCGGGTATTGATCGGTAAAGTCAATGTCGAAGAAATTTCTCGGCTTTTTGAGGAATTTGGAACACAGCTTTTAGAAGGAAATATTAGAAGATTTCTTGGTATTGAGGGTAATAGAGTAAACTCTGCAATTATAAATGCATTGAAGGATGAGGAGCAGCGAAACAATTTTTATTTTTTAAATAATGGCTTAGCTATAGTTTGTAATAAATTTATTTACAACGGATTACAAACAGAAAATCATCTGGTAAAACTTGAAGATGTGCGGATCATTAATGGCGGTCAGACATCGCTGAGTATTGCCAAAACTGTTGGGGATTGTCAAAAGACAGGGCAGGATTTTTCAACGTGTTTTGTTTTGGTGCGCATCTACGAAATCAGTGAGTCTGATAGGGATTTTATCCGGGCGGTAACAAGGGCGACAAATAGTCAGAATCCTGTCGATCTCTCAGATTTGCATGCGAACGATGACTGTCAAAAGACGCTAGAGATTGGTTTCCAAGAGCTGGGTTTTACCTACAAGCGCATGCGCGAAGAAAAAGTCTCTGGGACAGCTGTTATGACAAGCAGTGTTGTAGCCGAAGCAACCCTGGCTATCTGGCGTCGATGCCCGCATCAGGCAAAATTTTTGCGAAGAGAACATTTTGGCAAGCTCTACGACAAAATTTTCCAAAATCTCAATGCCGCCGAGGCGATCATTGCTGTTCTCATCTTTCGTCGGGTGGAAAATTTGCGTAAACGTCCAGAGAGTGACAATTCTCCCATGTTTTTAGCCTATGCTTCGCATTATCTGGCCATGCTTGTGGGGATGCAGCTGCTTCAGGATTGCCGAACTATTGCTCTGCAAAACTTTGCGGCAAGCAAAGCCTTGCTTGAGGCCAAATTTGCCGATTATTATTGTCAGGCACAGCATTCTATCGAAAACGCCTTGAGCAGTCTCTACGTTTCGTATCCCGCAATATCTCTTCAACAGTTGGCGGCGACTTTTCGTCGGGGAGATCTTCTCCAGATTCTTGCCGCTACGTTTTGTCAGTAACAACACCTTCGATTTTGCTTAACGAGAGCAATTTTTGCTGGGTGAATTAAGGTTGTATAATGAATAGATGGTTAGAGATTCGTTTCATTATGTTTTGTTGGAGGCTGCTAGAGATTGACGCCAAAACCAACGCCCCATACCGCTTTATTAGCCACTGTTAGTCTATTGACTAACGTTAGTAATTATTCTAATGTTAGTTAACAAGCTAACTACGGCTAAGGAGCAGTACAAATGCAGGAATTATCACAGCCACCAACGCTTTCCTTTGAGAATCCGTTCCGCCCGGGCGCTGGGCATCGGCCTCCCTTTTTAGCAGGACGTGATGAAGAAATCTCCAGCATATGCAAGCTATTCGAGCAAAGCGTAGTTGTTCAAAACGTGCTCCTGACTGGACTAAGAGGCGTAGGCAAAACAGTTCTGCTTGACAGCTTAAAGCCCCGTGCTCAAAGAATGGGCTGGCTCTGGACTTCTTCAGATATGTCAGAAGTTACGTCGCTTACTGAAAACAATATGGTAACACGTATCTTAACTGACATTTCAATCGTTACATCTGGTTATATAATTTCAGAAGAAGTGCACAGCACTCTTGGTTTCTTGGGAAAACAACATACTATCAAGAAAACTCTTGATTATGATTTTCTAAAAATGATTTTTGATGAAACCTCTGGACTATGTACTGATAAGTTAAAAAGAGTAATAGAGATAACATGTCTAATTCTTAAAAGTTATGGTGATAATGCCCGCAGAGGGATTATATTTGCTTATGACGAAGCTCAGAATATGAGTGACCATCCCCAGCAAGGGCAATATCCACTATCTATTCTTCTTGAAGTATTTCAGTCACTTCAGAAAAAAGAAATTCCGGTATTGCTTATCTTAGCAGGACTACCAACGCTTTTCCCAAAACTTGTCGATACCAGAACCTACGCCGAGAGAATGTTTCGTATAACCACGCTAGGACATTTAAGCACTGAAGCCTCACGTGAAGCCATCGTAAAACCTATTGAAAGTGAAAATTGCCCTATAAAATTTACCGATGAAACTATTAATACAATTATTGATATAACAGGTGGCTACCCATATTTTATACAATACATTTGCAAAGAAGTGTTTGATATATGGATTTCACAGCCTGCTGATAATATTCCGACAATACCAGTATCCGATCTGTTATGTAAACTTGACACTGACTTTTTCCAGGGACGCTGGCTCTTAGCAACAGATAGACAACGAGAC
Source organism: Desulfovibrio sp. (assembly GCA_024699605.1). GTDB lineage: Bacteria > Desulfobacterota > Desulfovibrionia > Desulfovibrionales > Desulfovibrionaceae > Desulfovibrio. The sequence continues at coordinate 23,318 of JAILPJ010000062.1, forward strand.
TTGTTAAGTGTGATCGCTGAACTTGAGGCATGTGATGATGAATTCACAGTTCAGGAAGTATCTACAAAATCAAAAGAACTACTGCAGAAAGGATTCAATCCAAGCCATATAAGTCAGATGCTTTCATCACTATCAGCGGCAGGTTTAGTATACAGGAACCGAAAAGGCAAATATTCTCTGGCAGTTCCTTTGATGTCTCAGTTTATTAAGAGACAGAAAGCTGTGCAGTGATGGTGTTGATATTACTATAAAAAGCCAACTGCTCTATTAAAAAAGAGCCGTTGCTTTTTTTATACTCCGTACTTTGATTTCATTATGCTGGCGACTGCTAGAGATTAACGCTTAGATTTTTTCTAGACTTTACAGGAAATCGGGAAACCCAAAGATATTAACACTGCCATAATCAAAGCGTGGAGCAAGTGGTTTGGGAGCACGGGAAGAAATTAATCTTTGTTGGGTAAATTGATATTTGATAAGGTGCGGTTTTGCATTTAAATACCAGGCAGCACTTTTATTTTTGATATGCGCTGAAGATTTGGTTCTCACCAGGGCAATATTACATACTGGAGGTAACCTGTCTTATGTCGCATTATCCAATGATTGATGAGGGTAAAAGTTCGTGCAGTGGCCTTACGTCTGAGCACGGCATTTCTGCTAATGGTGCTTCTGAGGCTCTTGCCCAATTAGCAGCTTTTGAGAAGGAGGCTCTCAAGCCGTGTTTCTGGCTGGCAAGTTGGAGGCAAAGCAGAAAGTAATCAATACTCTTGTCTTGTCTCAATCATTTTTGAAATTAACGCCATAAAAAAATTAGCATCCGTCGTCGTGAGATGCATTGGTTAGGAAGAATTGGCATCCATCTTTTCTTTCTGCCTACGCTCGCGCTCCCTGTGGTTTTTCTCTATGTCAGGATAGAGACTTTTCAGCTTGATACGCGAGGTTTCCTTGCTGAACTGCCAATTTATCTCTGTCGGATCTTGATTGTATGCCTCGTTCCAATTTCTAAGCTCATTTTTAAGCTCTTCTATGCCACCTATCCGGCGGTTGAGGCATTCCCTCGTCATGATATTGATGCCGATTTCTGCTATGTCGAGCCAACTACCGTGCTTGGGCGTATAGTGAAGTTCAAGCTTCGTAGCGAGCCTTCTGGCCTCCTCTGGTGGAAACGCCTTGTAGAACGAAGCAATCGAGTGAGTATTAAGATTATCACACACCAAGATGATTTTATCGGCAGAAGGGTTGACTACGTCTATTAGATATTTGATCTTCTCAGCCCAGTCCACGGCTGTTCTGGTGGGTTCAACAGCATGAATAATTCTGCCAGTATGCGGCTGAATGAAGCAAAACACACTGACCGTGCCGTTTCTTTTATATTCAGCATCAAGCTTTGTATCATCGCCAGGGCGCATTGGCAGAGGCTCTCTGGATTCGCCAAGTAACTGATACGGTTTTTCATCCATACACCACAGTGGAGCTGCTGGATTGTAAGGCTGATGGTAAACATCAAGCACGTCCTCCATAGCGGCAACAAACTCCGAGTCTTCCTTTGGGGGAATGCACCAGTACTCACTTAGGTGCGGTCTTAAATCGTTTCTTTGCAATATCCTTCCTATGGTGGAACGGCTAATCTTTGTCTCCAATACCAAGGCCATCGCATCTTCCAGCAGTGTCAATGTCCATCGTACACGACCTTCTGGAGCTTCGCTGCAGGCTTTGGCAATCACTCTGGCTTGAATATCTCCTGTGGCTTTGAGATTTGCTGTATCCGATCCTGGAGCACGCCGAGGCGTGAGTGTTGCATCCAGGCCAGATTGGCAAAATTCCTTGACTGTAGCTATCACAGTCCCTAGGGCACAGTTCGATGTCTGGGCTATTTGTCGATACGTTTGAGTAGTACCTTTCGACTCATCGGCGTTTAATAAAATGTTACAACGCGTCCTTCGATTCTTCGAAGAGGTCTTTTTGATGATGTTTTTGAGAATGCGACGTTCTTCAATATCAAGAGAAATTGGGTAGGCTTTCGGTCTTGACATGACGGCTCCTTGAAACAACGATAAAATACATTCTGTCGTGCTGCAGATATTTCTGCTCAGAAGCCGTCATTTTTCCAAATACTATTCAATCCTTTTCGCAAGTCTGAAAGAGCCGAAGAGCAATGAGCTATACTGCTCTCGATTTCTGAACACTTCTCGACAATTAGCTCAATGCTTTGCCTCATCTTGATATTTGACAAGCTGT
>JAILPJ010000068.1 GCA_024699605.1 Desulfovibrio sp.
CGTGCATTTTCTGGAGCACGTCGAGTATCTTGTGCCTCCAGATGAACGCCGTGGAAAGGTCGATGCCGCAAACTGCCGCGCATTTCCTCAGAGGAAACTTGTCCAACAGGCATTTGAAATACTTTTCCCAAGTCTCGACGGTTTTTTTTCGAATAATACATGAGCGTATTGTTTGTGATAGCGAAAGTCTTGCCGCAATCCTTGCACAGATAGCGTTGGAAGCCGTCCTTATGCCCGTTCTTAATGACATGGACAGAGCCGCAATGGGCGCATGCCGGACGGCCAGGAAGGAATGCCGGCTTGTGCCTTATGACGATGGATTTGAAGCCGTCGAACGACTTTGAAGATTTGACGGGCTTTCTTTTTAGGTATTCGATGAACGATGCCTTGTCATCATCGGACAACGATTCGTATATTTGCGTGATGATTGAGATGCTGTTCATGTGGATATCCCTGTCGTTTCAATCAACCAACAGGGATACAATAACCGAAACAAGAATGAATTGCAAGAGTTTTACATTGATTTCCTTTGAAACAACTGTTCGATTAAAATAAAATAACATTTGCAAGAAATTTTTAGCTAATGAATACAGGCGGTTATATTTGGCAGAAGGGTTCGGACCAACACTCTGTCCTTACAAAGCGAATATTTAAGAACTTCTGCAGTCTTTCCGTAACAGATGCCACAAGACTGATGAGCAATGGTCGGACCGTCCACATAATAACCCGGTTTGCCCAATGGCACACCTTTGTGATGTCGATAAAGTGATAGGGACGTGTGGCGCGGATTTCATCATGGCACTGGAGATTTCTCCTGTAACGATGCCGCAGACATGGATGCATCCGATTCGACGCAAAAGCTCGTGACGTCAAGGGCGGATCAAGACAGGTAATGTGGTTTCCTCGATTGGAACCCATGTCCGTTTTTTGTCCTCCCCCGAGTTCGCAAAACCGGAAGAACCTCTTTCTAATCTTCCATGCAAATGAAAATTGGTATATAGTGGCTCTGGCTCCATATTTTCGTTCGAGCAAGCATCCGGAGGTACAATGCAGAGGCCTGTGATGAAAACCATTCCCGTGCAAAAGGCTGTGGGCACCGTGCTCTGTCATGACATTACGCGCATTGTACCCGGAGGGGAAAAGGGACCGGCTTTCCGCAAAGGCCATGTGGTACGCAAGGAGGACATTGCGACGCTTCTGAAACTGGGCAAGGAAAATCTCTATGTTTTTGAAGACCAACCCGGCTTTGTCCATGAAAACGATGCCGCAAAAGAGATCGTTGAGTGTATTAGAGGGCGCAATCTCATCTCCACAGAACCCAAAGAAGGGCGCATTGATCTCAAAGCAGCATGTGATGGTCTGTTGCAGGTGGATGTGGAAACGCTCATGGCCATCAATATGCTGGGAGAAATCACACTGGCTACTCTTCATGGCCAGCAGTTTATCACCAAAGGCCGCTCTGTGGCCGGCACTAGGGTCGTGCCCCTGCTCATTGCTCAGGAAAAGCTCCAAGCCCTGAAAAATCTCGTGAAGCATCCGGTCCTGGAGATTCTGCCCTTACGCGCGGCACGTGTTGGTCTAGTAACCACAGGTTCAGAAGTGAGCAGTGGCCGCATTGACGATGCCTTTGGCCCGATCCTGCGTAAGAAATTTTCTGCCCTGGGCAGTACAGTAGTTGAGCAGGCCTTTACTGGTGACGATGCGTCCAAAACAGCCCAGGCCATCCGTGCGTATCTGGCACAGGGTCTTGATCTGATTGCCGTCACGGGTGGCATGTCTGTCGACCCAGATGACCGGACCCCAAGGGCGATCCGCGAAAGCGGCGCTGAAATCGTCTGCTATGGCGCTCCGGTCTATCCAGGGGCAATGTTTCTTTTAGCCTGGGCAGAAGGCATCCACGGTCGCGTCCCCATTGTGGGACTGCCCGGCTGCGTCATGTACTACAAGGCGAGTATTTTTGATCTGATCGTCCCGCGCCTTCTTGCGGGTGCCGATGTGACGGTCCGGGATATCGCAGGCCTTGGACACGGTTCGTTCTGCTCCCAGTGTGCCCACTGCCGTTATCCCATCTGCCCCTTTGGCAAATAAGGCCCGGGTGGGCTTGCTTTTTTATTCTTGTAAGCGGCTTGTACGTGTTTCGTCCCGAGCGGTATGCTCTTTTTACCTTGTTCCTGTTTTGTTCATGTTCCCCCCCCTCAACTTGAAGGAGATCCCAGACCTATGGAAAACAAAACGTTGCTTGTTAACGGCGTTACCCGGCGTCTGCTGGTGGATCCCGATGATTCCCTGGTTGATGTTCTGCGAAATCAGCTGCAAATCACCAGCGTGAAAGTGGGTTGCGGCAAAGGACAGTGTGGTGCCTGTACGGTTATCCTGGACGGCAAGGTGACGCGCTCTTGTATCGTCAAAATCTCCCGCGTCCCGGACAACGCCAGTGTGACCACGGTGGAAGGGATCGGCACAGCCACCAATCTTCATCCCCTGCAAAAAGCCTGGATCTTCCACGGTGCCGCCCAATGTGGTTTCTGCACCCCTGGCTTCATTGTTTCCGCCAAAGCACTGCTTGATGAAAACAAAAATCCCACGCGCGAAGAAGTGCGTGACTGGTTCCAGAAACATCACAATATCTGCCGTTGTACCGGCTACAAACCTCTGGTTGACGCCGTAATGGACGCGGCCGCCGTGATCAATGGCAAAAAGACGCTGGACGACATCACCTACCGGGAACCCAGCGATGGCCATGTTTGGGGCACAAAACGGCCTAGACCCAGCGCCGTCGCCAAGGTGACGGGGATGGCCGAGTTCGGTGCCGACGCTGCTGTACATATGCCGTCTGACACCTTGCATCTGGCCTTGGCCCAGGCCAAGGTTTCCCACGCCCAAATTAAGGGGATCGACACCTCCGAGGCCGAAAAAATGCCTGGTGTCTTCCGTGTCCTGACCCACAAGGATGTCAAAGGCAAAAACCGCATTACGGGCCTGATTACCTTTGCCAGCAATAAGGGCGATGGCTGGGAGCGCCCCATTCTCAATGATACCAAGGTGTTCCAATACGGTGACGCCTTGGCCATTGTCTGCGCCGATACCGAACGACACGCCAGAGAAGCTGCGGAAAAGGTCAAGTTTGATCTGGAACTTTTGCCTGAATACATGAGTGCGCCGGAAGCGATGGCTCCTGATGCCATTGAAATCCATCCGGGCACTCCAAATGTCTACTACGACCAGCTGGAAGAAAAAGGTGCGGACACGGCGCCGTTCTTTGATGATCCCAAGAATGTGGTTGTCGAAGGCAGCTTCTACACCCAGCGTCAGCCGCATTTGCCCATCGAGCCTGATGTCGGCTTTGGCTACCTCAATGACAAGGGCCAGGTTGTGATTCACTCCAAATCCATCGGCCTGCACCTGCACGCTCTGATGATTGCCCCGGGTCTGGGCCTTGAATTCCCCAAGGATCTGGTCATGGTGCAGAATACCGCCGGTGGCACCTTTGGCTATAAATTCAGCCCCACCATGGAAGCCCTGATCGGCGTGGCTGTCATGGCCACGGGTCGTCCGTGTCATTTACGCTATAACTACGAGCAGCAACAGAACTACACCGGCAAACGTTCTCCCTTTTGGACGACCATGCGCTATGCCGCCAACAAGGATGGCAAAATCCTAGCCATGGAATCGGACTGGAGCGTGGATCATGGCCCATACTCGGAGTTTGGTGATCTTCTGACGCTGCGCGGTGCCCAGTATATCGCGGCCGGCTACGGTATTGCCAATATCCGCGGTCACGGTCGCACCGTTGCTACCAACCACTGCTGGGGAGCAGCCTTCCGTGGTTATGGTGCGCCTGAGGCCGAATTCCCCTCTGAAGTACTCATGGATGAACTGGCTGAAAAACTTGGGATGGATCCCTTTGATCTGCGCGAAAAGAACTGCTACCGGCCCGGTGACACCACGCCTTCCGGCCAGACGCCGGAGGTCATGAGCCTTCCGGAGATGTTCAAAGCCCTGCGCCCCCACTACGAGGAGGCAAAAAAACGCGTTAAGGCCGATTCCACTGCGCAGATCAAGCACGGCGTAGGTCTGGCTCTGGGCGTCTACGGGGCCGGTTTGGATGGTCCGGACACCTCAGAAGCATGGGCTGAACTCAATCCCGATGGCTCGGTGACCATCGGCAATTGCTGGGAAGATCACGGCCAGGGCGCTGATGCCGGAACCTTGGGAACGGCCCACGAGGCCCTGCGTCCTCTGGGCATTAGGCCTGATCAGATTCATCTGGTGATGAATGACACCTCCAAGGCCCCTAATTCCGGTCCTGCTGGAGGTTCCCGCTCTCAGGTGGTTACGGGCAATGCCACGCGCGTGGCCTGTGAAATGCTTTTGGAAGGGCTGAAAAAGCCCGGTGGCGGTTTCTATAGCTACGAGGAATTAAAGCAGGCTCGCAAGCCTGTGCACTTTGATGGCAAGTGGACAGCACCGGCCAAGGACTGTGATGCCAAGGGCCAGGGATCTCCCTTTGCCTGTTACATGTACGGCCTGTTTATGGCCGAAGTGGCCGTGGAAGTGGCCACGGGCAAGACAACAGTGGAAAAGCTGACCTGCGTGGCTGATATTGGCCGGATTAACAACCGTTTGTTGGTGGACGGTCAGATCTACGGTGGTCTGGCTCAGGGGGTTGGCTTGGCTCTGAGTGAAGATTATGAAGATCTAAAAAAGCATTCCACCATCGCCGGGGCCGGTATTCCCAGTATTAAGATGATTCCTGACGACATCAAGATCATTTACGTGGAAACTCCGCGTCCTGCCGGCCCCTTTGGTGCCTCTGGCGTGGGTGAACTCCCCCTCACGGCCCCCCATCCTGCCATTATCAACGCTATCTACAATGCCTGCGGCGCCCGTGTACGGCATCTGCCGGCCAGACCGGAAAAAGTGCTTGAGGCTATGCCGAAGTAACTGATTTGAGAACGGCCTCACTCTTTTTTTGGGTGGGGCCGTTCTTGCGCAAACGAGAACAGCTTTTTTGTCCGTCATCATTGCTCTGGCTGTGTCTCTGCATCCTAGCACAGCCAGAGAGGGAGCCTGACATGCTGGATCAGGAAAGTCTGCGTCGATATGAAACGCAATGCACTCAGGACAGTCCGCCTCAATGCCGGATCAATTGTCCGTTTTCCTTGGACTGTCGTGCTTTTTTGACCAACATGGCCTGTGGAAAACTGGCGGACGCCCGCACAATCCTCGAACGCCACATCCCTCTTCCCCACATCATGGCCCTCATCTGTGATCATCCCTGCGAACAGGCCTGTTTGCGGCGCGATCTCGGTGGGCCCATCGCACTCCATCATCTTGAATTTTCCTGTCTTGCGCAGACCACAAGCTCAGAACGTCTCTTGCCCATTCCCCCAAAACGCCACAAAATGGCCGTGGTTGGGGCGGGATTGGCCGCTTTGACTGCAGCTTGGGATCTTTCTCGTAAATCGTATCCGGTAACGCTTTTTGTGGACGGCCAGATCATAGATATCTTGCTCTCCAAGTTTCCCAGGCTTGAGAAAGCCCGTATTTGGCTGGAAGAGGATGTGAAGGTTCTTTTGCGCAAGGTCTGTGTTGAACAGAAAGCTGTGACGCGCGAGGGGATTTCGGTCTTGGCACGAGATTTTGCCGGCGTATTCCTCGATGCCTGCACGTATCCTGACCTTGCGCCTGCAGAAGAGGAAGTTGACGCCAGCACCTGGCATTGGCGGGACAACATCTGCGTGGCCGGCTGGCCTACGCTCTCTCCCACGGGCAACTCCTACAACCTGCCCTCCAGACAGGCCGGCCAGGGACGCGAGGCAGGGTTGAGCATGGAACGTGTGGCCGGCAAGCTTTCGCTGACTGCAGAGCGCAAGAAACACTACGGGAATTTGCACACAGACTGCACACAGGTTCAGATCGCTCGGCGTTTGGAACCTCAGACTACACAATGGGGCTGTGCCCTCTACAGTCAGGAGGAGGCAAGTCAGGAAGCCGGCCGCTGCCTGCAGTGTCAATGTCTGATCTGCGTGAAGAATTGTCCCTATTTGCAAAAATATAAGGGCTATCCAAAAGTCTATGCCAGGCAGATCCACAACAATGCCACCATTGTCAAGGGCCTGCACACGGCCAATAAGCTGATCAACGGCTGTGCGCTCTGCGATCAGTGCAGCCGGCTTTGCCCGGAGCATTTTTCCATGGCTGAACTCTGTCTTGCGGCCCGTGAGGAGATGGTCGATCGAGGACAGATGCCGCCTTCGGCCCACGAATTTGCCCTGGAAGACATGGAGCAGGCCCAAAGCCCTGAATCTTTTCTGACCTGGCCGGAGCCCAATCCCGGCGCACGGCCTCCCCATTGGCTTTTCTTTCCGGGCTGTCAGCTGAGTGCCGTAAGAGGCGAGCAGGTGCTGGCCCTTTTTGCCTGGCTTGAGCGGAAACTGTCTTGCAGCGATCAGCCCGGGTTGGCCCTTGTACTTGCCTGCTGCGGCCAGCCGGCGCACTGGGCAGGCCAGCGGAAACTCTTTGAAGAGCAACTGGCACGCATTCGAGACGTGTGGCAGAAGTATGGCCAGCCAACAATTCTTACGGCCTGCGCTTCCTGTTTAGCCGCCTTGCGAGAGGGGTTGGCCGATCTGCCTGTGCGCTCTGTCTGGGAGCTGGTCGATAGTCTTGAGCTCTCTGACCTGCCCAAAGCGGAGAGATCAGATCTGCCCAGGACCTTTTCCGTGCATGATCCCTGTGCTGCACGCAGCGACAAGGAGTGGCAGAAGGCCATTCGTTCCCTGGCGCAAAAATTGGGCTATACCCTGATTGAACCCAAGCGTACCGCGGAAACTACATCCTGCTGCGGTTACGGAGGCCTTGTTTGGTGCGCCCAGCCTGAGACCGCCAAAAGTCTGGTCGCGGATCGTATAGCCCAATTGCCTGGGGAGGTTCTGGCTTCCTGTGTCATGTGCCGGGACCGCTTTGTAGCGCAGGATAAAGCTTGCTGGCACATTCTCGATCTCTTGCTGCCCCAGCTGGCCATGGCAGGGAACCAGCGCGGGCCTGGCCTTGCACAGCGCAGGTATCAGCGTATCCAGCTCAAAGCCCGGATTTTGGGGCAGACAATCCGGGCAGAGGGCGAAGAGATTGAGCTGGCTTCGGATCTGGCCGAGGCATTGGAAGAAAAGCATATTTTACGATCTGACATCATCTCGGCTCTTGAACAGATTGAAGCCAAGACTCTGTGGTGTCTGAACAAGACGAATAATCACCGCGTAGGCGCCTGGCGACCTCGTAAGGTCACGTTTTGGGTGGAGTATAGCAGGACAGGGCGCGGTTTTCTGGTGCACGATGCCTGGTGCCACCGCATGCTCGTTCCGGGGGCCGGAGGCGAGGACGCCGAGACTGTCATTACGCGCGAGCAGTCTTCAAGCTCGTAAAGCAGCAAGACTGGAGGAAATGGCGATGGGTATGCTGCCGGAATATCGTCCGGATCAGGGAGAGTGGCTGTGCGGACGCTGTCGCCTGCCCCTTACGCAGGAGAAAGTGCCGGTCTTTTATCTGAACAGCGCCTTTGACGTGATTTTGCCCCGCTGTCCCCAATGCGGGTTCACCCTTGTACCCAAATTTCTGGCGCAGGGAAAAATGCTGGAAGTGGAAAGCCTCTTGGAAGAGAAATGAAGCCCCTCTGGGAACAGGAACTCTTTCAGGCCATTGCCAGCGAGAGCTTGCACCCGGGGGGCAGGGCCGTAACATACGAGGGCCTTCAATGGCTGCGCGCTCATCAGCTTTTGCCCTGCGGGCAACGGGCTGTGGATTTTGGTTGCGGACGGGGGGCAACACTTGCTTTGCTTAAGCAATTCGGTTGTGAGATCATAGGTCTTGATCGCACACCCCAGCGTGCCTGTTCTGTCACTGACATCCCTTTGATCTGTGCGGACCTTGCGCATCTGCCCCTGCATTCTGGCTGCATTGACCTTGGTGTCTGCGAATGTGTGCTGTCTGTTCTGTCCGATCCCACGGCCGGACTTCTGGAAATTGCCAGGGTCCTTGCTCCTTGTGGCTTATGTCTGGTCAATGATCTCTCTGGCGAAGCTTCCGGGCAATGCGCAAAGGCCTCCTGTCTGCATGGCGCCAAAGCCCTTGAGCAGTGGCAAAAGCTTTTTCAAACGACGGGCTTTCGCCTGCTGCATACGCAGGATCACAGTGCTGCCCTGCGCAAGCTTGCGGCCCAATTGCTCTGGTATGGGGACAAAGCAAGCTTTGGTTCTGATTTTTGTGGCCTGCTTTGGCAGAAGTTTGGCTATCACCTCTGGCTTCTGCAAAAGGAATGAGACTATGCATCCGCTTCTTCTGGAATTGCTTCCCTCTGTACAGCGTGGTTTTTGCTGCAGCCAGCTGCTCATCCAGCTTGCCTTGCGCATGCTGGATCGGGATACCCCTGAGCTTGTGCAAGCCGCGCGCGGTTTGTGCTACGGTATTGGTCAGTCCAATGGCCCGTGCGGTCTTTTGACCGCCGGCGCCTGCTGCCTGGCACTTTTGTCCGCCAAGGGCTCTGAGCAAGTCTCTTGCGAACTCATGAGTCATCCTCTGCTCAATCCCATGCTCAACGACTATGCCCTGTGGTTTGCCAAAAAGGTTCATCCTTACGGCGGTACTCGCTGCGACCAGATCGCCGGGGGGCTTGGAGGATCAAAAGAGCATAATCTACAGCCCTGTGGGGATTTGCTGGCTTGCTGCTGGGAGAAAATTGTGGAATTGCTGCAGGCCTACGAGGTTGAGATCTCATGATCATCCGGCGCACGGAAAGTCTTTGCCCTGTCTGTCTGCGACGTTTGGATGCCAGCTACGAGCAGGAAGGCGAAATCGTATATCTGCGGAAGCAATGTCCGGAACACGGTTATTTCAGCACCGAAGTCTGGCGTAACGACACGGGCATGGACTGGGCTCACTGGCAGCGTCCGAAGTTTCCTTCCTATCCCAAGAATCCGACCACGGCCGTGCAAGACGGCTGTCCCTTTGACTGCGGCCTCTGCCCCGAACACGGTCAGCATACCTGCACGGGGCTATTGGAAATCACCAGACGCTGCAATATGGCCTGTCCCATCTGCTACGCTCAGGCTGGAGAGGGCACGTCCGACCTGGATTTTGCGGAAATCGACCGGCGTCTGGAAAGCCTGCGACGTTTGAGTGGCAGCTGCAATCTCCAGATTTCCGGCGGAGAGCCGACGGTTCGGGAAGATCTGCCCGATTGCATTGCCCTGGCTGCCAGCAAGGGCTTTGGCCTTGTGCAATTGAATACCAATGGTCTGCGTCTGGGTAGGGAAGCGGGGTATGCCCAGGCCCTGGCTCAGGCAGGACTGGAATCGGTCTATCTCCAATGGGACAGTTTGCGTGCTGAGACCTGGCGCAGGCTGCGTGGAGAAGACTATCAGGAGATCAAGCTGAAAGCCCTGCGCTCCTGTCTAGAGGCCGGGCTTGGTGTTGTTCTGGTTGCCACGGTCATTCGTACGCTGAATGATGGCGAACTGGGTGACCTTTTGCGATTTGCCTTGCAAGAGGACGTGCGTGGTCTGCACCTGCAACCAGCTGCTTTTTTTGGCCGATATCCTTGGTCTTTGGCCGAGGCCCCGCGTCTGACCTTGCCGGAACTTTTGGCGGCCTTAACGAGCCAGGCCCCTGATTTGGTGAGCAGGGAAGATGTGCACCCGCCTGGCTGTGAACACGAGCTCTGCTCCTTGAGCGCTGTCTATATCAAAACCAAGGACAAAAAGCTCAAACCCCTTGGCCAGGCAACATCGTGCTCCTGTCGCGCATCGGACTCCCAGACTCCTCCTCTTCCAGCCTTCGAAGGGGCACGTGCTGCCAGGGCGTTTACTGCCAGGCACTGGAAGGGGGTCGGGCGGGAGATGCCGAACAAAGCCAGCCAGGAGGTTGATGAGGACAAAAACGCTTTGGCTTTTGACCGTTTTTTGGCCAGGGCCGGCGTGAGACAGCGGTTTACGCTGTCAGCCATGGCCTTTCAGGATGCCCTGAGTCTTGATGTTCAACGAGTGCGCGGTTGCTGCATTCATGTGCTACGCAAAAACGATGTCCTGATGCCCTTTTGTCTGCATAATCTTACCTCCCAATCAGGGATACGCCTGTATCCGCTGTGATTGGGGCAATCTCTGGTCGTTTTTCCACTAAAGGCTGGCCACGCGTTAGATCAATGCCTCACTACCAGCCTGCCGGCTTGGCGTTTTGCTGCAAAGCTGGCTTTTAGCATGTTTTTTCGTCTTTTCAGATGCTTGATGTACCTCATTTCTGCACGGATCTTGATCGGCATGTTCGCTGCCGGGTATGCCACGCTGCTGAAATCCAGGGCGTAAAAAACAACGGTATTTCCTTTCGATGTTTGAACAGTTTGGCTTTTAAGGGACAGGAGCATGATCGGAATCTCGGAAAATCGAATGAAGCACATTTTGGGCGTGGCTCGAAAGGCGTATACTTTGGCCAAGGAGAGACAGCACGATGAGACCTTTGCAAGAAAGATGTTTGCCATCGGCTGGATGCACGATGTCGGTTATGCCTTCAGCGAACGGCGGTCTGAACATCAGGAGAAAAGTGCAGAACTGCTAGCTTTGATCGGCGGGATGGATGGTGCCGCATATCTTGCCGTCAAAAATCATGGCAGGCTTTTGCCTGAAATGACTGAGGAAGACATCATCTTAAACATGGCAGACATGCTTGTTGATCCTCAAGGCGCAGATGTCACGGCAGAAGAGAGACTTGCAGAGCTTGGGAAACGTTTCGGCGAACATTCATCACAATATTCAGAAGCCAAAGCTGTTTGCCAGCGTCTTGGCCTTATTTGAAGAGTGATGCTCCCGCTCAGGGAGGAATTGCACGCGTTTTCTTGCAAATATTGTTTGGCTTGTCTTGTTTTTTGGCTAGCTGAACGCACTTCTGAGTTTTTTGTTCGGAATACTTTTAAGCATGACGGGGCGTTGCCTTCCTATTGGACTTGGCCTGCTTCACTACTCAAAATTTTTGTTGTTGCCGTTCACCCATGTGATGATGGATGGCAATGATGTCAGGATCTATGACAGATCAGTTGTCATGAATCGTTCAGTTTCATTGCCTTTATTCTTTACATTCCTTTTTGCATCGTACCCGCTTTCGTCTCAGCCGTTCAATGCGTTGCTTTGTTTGTGAGCATTATTGGCATTCCTACAGGCATTGTCCTGGCAAAAAGCCTTTCCACAATACTGAATCCTATTAATAAAATCTGCGTGGATATGGATATGGCAGGTGTTGCCAGAAGAAAAGCTTGAGGCGAAGTTGGCAAAAAAGAAGTTCTAAGCACGACGAAGCGGTTTCTCCCGCAAAACCATCAAGAAAGGAAAAGACTCTGTTTGCCTGTGATTTGGATCAATGGCTTGCCAAGGAAGCCCGAGCCAAGAACGCGAAGAATTTGCCACAAGCCGTTGAGCGTGCTCAGTTCCAATCTCTGGTTGAGGTGCTGGAACGCGCTGTGCAAAACAATGCCTTCTATGCGCAAAGGCTTCGCCAATGCAATCTGTCTCCCAGGAATCGTCAAGACCTGGCGCAACTGCCTCTTTTGACCGCCTCAGATCTCAGACCCTATACCCGCCTTTTGACCACATCCTTGAATCTGATAGAACGCCTTGTGACCATATCCACATCGGGCACCACAGCCAAGCCCAAGCGTATCGCCTTGACCAGAAACGACCTCAAACGCACCAGGGATTTTTTTGCCGTGGGTTTACGGCATGTGGTGAAAGCTGGGCAGACGGTCGCGGTTTTGTTATCGGGCGGGAGCCGTCCCAATGGCGTGGTCGACCTCATCCGTCAAGCCTTGAGACCCAGAAGTTGTCAGGTTTTGTCCGTCAATACCCATGATGAGGCATGGCCAGAAGCTTTACGGGTCATCTCACCCCAAGTACTCATTGCCATGCCAAGTCAGCTGCACCGGTTGAAATGCCAGCGGATTTCTCTTCCCGATCTCACATGCATCCTTGCCAGTGCCGAGCCTTTGGACTGTGAACTGGCAAGGCAGTATAGTGAGTATTGGCACTGCGAAGTGCTGAATCACTATGGTTTGACTGAAGTGGGCTACGGATGTGCTGTGGAATGCCCGGCGCATGGCGGAATGCATCTGAGAGCACTGGATGTGCTCGTGGAAATCATTGATCCTAGGACGCAGGAAGTACTCCCTGCAGAGTGTGTGGGAGAAATCGTGGTGACTACGCTAAAGCATGAGGCCATGCCTTTGATCCGCTATCGTACGGGAGATCTTTCTTCGCTCATTGCTGCTCCCTGTCCATGTGGCAGCCCCCTGATGCGTTTAGGTCCCGTTCTTGGGCGTTTGGAGGAGGGGAGATTGGTTCAATTGCCTAAGGGAGGTCGCTTTTGTTTGCAGCCGTGATTCTCGCCGCAGGTCAAGGCCAGCGTATGGGTTCTGTGGCCAAAGCCCTGTTGCCTGTGCCCCAAGAGTCGGCGCTGGCAACGCTTGCGCTGACTTTCAGGCTCTGTGGGGTTGAGCGCATTCTTGTTGTCAGTGGCTGGTACGCCGAGCAGGTTGAAGGCGAGGCCAGGCGGCTTGGACTTGCCTTAGTGAAGAATGCCCGGCCTGAGCTTGGCATGTTTTCTTCCGTTTTGACCGGCTTGAAAGCACTTTCAAGACTCTGGCCCGAGCTTTCAGGCGTCTTTGTGCAGCCCGTGGACTGTCCTCTCGTGCGCGCTCTCACAATGGATCATCTGCTGGCCGTGAGACGGGATCGAGTAGCAATTCCAAGCTTTGCCGGCCAGAGTGGCCATCCTCCACTGTTGCCAGCAAGTCTTCTGCCGCAGCTGCTTTCCTTGCCGCCAGACCAGCCAGGAGGTTTGCAATCTGTGCTTTGGCCGTGGGACGATGTGCCTGTCTGCGACAGTTCCATGCTTTTGGATATGGATAGCCCGGAAGACTATGCCCGTATCAAAGCGGTGCAGCCTTGGCTTGAGGCTCTCTATCCTCACGAAGCCGAAGAATTATTGCGCCTTATGTCGTTTTCTCCCAAGGCTTTTGCCCACGCTCGAGCCGTGGGTAGCGTGGCCAAGGCCCTAGCTAAAAAGGCCGGTTGTCAGCCGTGGCTCGCCCTATCTGGCGGATTGCTGCATGATCTGGCCAAGGGCAGGCCTGATCACGAAGCCGTAGGGGCAAAATGGCTTTACGAGCTCCATTTACCACTTATGGCCAAGCTGGTTGCCGATCACCGGGATCTCATCGTGCCGGACGGGGAAGCTATTACAGAGCGGGAACTGGTTTATCTGGCCGACAAGTACTGTTTTGGTTCTCAGTTTGTGAGCATTGCCCAACGCTTTGGCCAGAAAATTGCTTTGTTTGCCCATGATCGGTTGGCCTGCGCGGCCATTGAGAAAAGAATGCAGCATGCACTTGGTCTGGAAGAGCGCCTGCGCAGGGAATTTGGGCAGGCGCCTGCTCTCATTGCCCGGCAGGCTTTGCGCAAGTCAACGCGTCTTCTTTCCGATGTCGACAGTTGAAGATACAATGCGGCTTTGTTTGGAAGTTTGCGTGTCAGCGTGCGGGCAAGAGCAATAAACGGAACAATCAGGGAGGCAGCGTTTCCTCCCCGTCATCAATGTCGGGGTATCCTCGCTGAACATTTGATGAGACGGATCATTCTTGTGCGGCATGGAGCTTTGCAGCGAGATCGGCACATCCTTGTAGGGCAAAAGGATCTGCCATTGAGTTCTCTGGGGCGTGCTCAGATGCAGGCTCTTGCTCAAAGCTGGCCAGATTGCCTGTGGCAGGAAATTGTCTGCGTGTTCACCTCAGATCTCTCCCGCTGTGTGGAAAGTGCCCAGATTTTGCTCAGGAACCATCCTGATCTTCTCTTGCGCAGAGAGCCCGCACTGAGAGAAATTTCCTTGGGCCAATGGGAAGGATTAGACAAGCATGCTATTCAGAGTCAGTGGCCAGGCGGGTATCTGATGCGGGGGTTGGATCTTGAGACTTTTGTTCCTCCAAACGGAGAGAGTTTTCGGGCCCTGAAACGCCGCAGCCTCTCCTGCCTTAAACGGTTACGCGCTCTTTATCCTGAGGGTACTCTCTGTCTGCTCACCCATGCCGGGATCATCCGCGTTTTGCTCGCAGTCCAGAGGAAGCTTCCCTTAGATCAAATTTTGCGGATACCAGTGGAGTATGCCAGTTGGACCGTGCTGGCTATCTGAGAAAGTGTTCAGCGACAAGAAAGTGCAAGCAAAGCGAAGGATGACTATGCCGAAAACTATTCTTGATACCAATGTTGAGGCGGCCGCGCTCCGATTCCTGCGCCAGGGAGAAAGAGTGGTTCTGGTGACTATTTTGGCCAGTCAGGGCTCAACTCCCAGGCATGCCGGGACACGTGCTCTCTTCATCCAAGAGGGTTTGCAGGGTACGGTGGGCGGCGGCGTGTTGGAAGCCAAGGCCTGCTTGTTGGCCAAGCGGGCCTTGCGGGATGTTCAAAGTCTTTGGGCCAGTTATTCCTTTGAGCCCGGTAAGGCAAGTGACATGGTTTGCGGAGGGAGTATCACTGTGCTCTGTGAGGTCTTACAGCCCAGGCAGAGCGAGCTTTTTGCTCAGGCCCAGGCGGCCCTGCAGACAGGCCAGACAGGCCTATGGGTCGTCAGTCTGCATAACCTTGAGCAGGACAAGGGCTTCCCAGATTGTGTCAATGAGCCGGTCATGGTGGGTGTTGAACGCAACCTGCTCCTTGGAAAGTGCAGGCAAGGTCCCAGCCTTGAGCAGGCAGGCTCGCTCTACCTGGAGCCCCTGATAGCGCAACCGGTCCTGTTCATTGCCGGTGCCGGCCATGTTTCACTGGAGCTTGCCAAATGCGCACATGCCTGCGGTTTTGTCATTGATGTGGCGGACGATCGGGCAGAATTTGCCAATGCGCAGCGTTTTTTTATGGCTCGCAAATGCTTTGTGCTTCCACACTTTACTGGGATTCGTGAACATTGCGCTCTGAACGTCAGTTCTTACGTGGCCATTATGACGCGAGGTCATACCTACGACCAAGAGGTGCTTGCACAGATTTTACGCACTCCTGTCCGCTATGTGGGAATGATCGGCAGCCGCAAGAAGCGTGATCACGTCTATGCCGCTTTGCGAGCGCAAGGAGTGTCGCAGGAACGTCTCGATGCGGTGCACTGTCCCATTGGTCTTGATCTGAAAGCTGAGACGCCGCAGCAGATAGCTGTTTCCATCGTAGCCGAACTGCTCTGTTCCAAAAATGGCGTGGATAGCTGCAAGTCTCTGTCAGCTCTAAGCGAGTAGACTGCATCTGAGCCGAGACTTCTCAGCCTTTAAGCTAACTCTTCAAAAAGCGACAGTGAGGCGCTCCCTAAAATTGGGGCAAGTATGATAGGCTGAGACCGCTGAATTGGTGGGGAGAGGGGAGACAAGGTTTAAAGAAGCACTGAAACTTAATACGCCTCTTGTCGCTGCTTATTAAAGAAGACTTGCGCTAATTCCGGGAACAGTCGGACAGGGAAAGCGCTCAAAAAAGTAATTGACGACTTGGTAGAAAGAGACAGGAAACCCGGCATGTTGCCGTTGAGAAAAATGGGCAACACCATTGCCGCATATAAGTCCGGCATTCTGAATTGGTATGACCATCCAGTGTTCTCTGGTCAGCTCGAAGGCGCAAACAACGGGATAAATATACTCAAGCGGATGGCATATGCCTACAGAGATCTCGAATTTTTCAAGCTCAGAATATTGGCCATTCAGGAGACAAGGTACGCTTTTACCGGATGAACCTTGTATTTGGCGTCGACGATGCCCCGAACATCACCATGCTGGAACAGAATAGCATCGGGAAGCAGCGTTCCGATCTCCTTGCCGGAAACATCGCTGTGAAGCAGTTTGCGTGATGTCATGCGTTCTCGTGTTCCGTGTTTAACGGTGAGCGACGTTGGCACCTTGCGCAGGACGCTCAGAACGTACATTGTAAACTTACATTGTTAACGGCCATTTTTTTACATCAAATGGGCACAAAAATTTACACCCCTATAAAATCCAAAAACCCTTATAGAATACGACTTTTCGGTTATCTAACCAGTGATTTTCTAACGCCTAAAGCGGGCAAGATTTACTGCTCACACCTACATTCATCGGTAGTCAGCCCGTGACTTGCAAGGTACTGTTACAGGATTTCTTCCGGTTCCAGCATGACTTCATTACCCATTCGATTCGCTGCTTCGCCGCTACGCTGTCCGGAATTGGCGTATTCTGCAATAACATCCGTCAGACGATCTGCGACTTCCCGTGCTTGCGCGCTATCGGGCACAGCTTCGAGAACAGTGATCAGGTTATTCAAGAGATAACGAATCCCACCGCCTTTGACATTCTGCCCAAGAATCGTGGCCTGATCGTTCATGCCGGCCATGCGCAGGGTGCGCTGTGCATCTTCCACGGCATTGAGGATAACGCCAGGCGTGGTTTCCTTACGGTTGCCCGCGTTGTTGCCTCTGCGGGTAAAGACGGTGGACAGCGACATGCAGTGCTTTATGGATTCACGCGTATCGCCTGTGCGCTTCTGCCGTGTCTGCATGCCTGGCGCACGCGAGGATTCCTCCTCTTCCGTCGAAATGCTGCTTCGGAAAATGCCGTACGTCTCGCACTTGAGGTAGAGACGGCGCGGCTGTCCGCCGGTCTCTGGCAGGGTGAAATAGTGCAATGTGCGCATACCGCCCATGAGGCCGCCCATGCCTTCGGGAATGTCCAGACCGCGCGGCATGTTCATGTGCCCGTCCACGATCTGGTGGTGATATGCCTCGGCGTGGGACGAGGTGCGTATATACAGTTCCTTGCAGGTGTCGAGCCAATGGTAGAGCTTGCCGTCGGGGTCTGCCACGGAAAACGCACCGCGCTCGTTGATTTCGCCCTTCTTGACGGTACCAGCATGCAGCGCCAACGTCACGCAAGCCACATTGCGCGTTGTCGCCGCATAGCGAGAACCATTGCCGGCATAGACAGCCGCCAGGATGTCACGGCCGCGTTGTATCCGTGCTGCCAGAATATTCTTGAGTTCTTCAAGGTTGCGAGGGCGTTCGGCCTGAGGCGTGTTTTTGAGCATGGCCTCGTAGTGCTGTCTTTGGAAGGTGAGCGTGTCGTTGCCCACATGCACATCCAGCGTATCGGGCAGGACAAAAGGCGGGACGGGCTCTTGAGCCGTTCTGTTTGCAGCCGTGTTAGCGTTCGTCCCGACAGTTCTGGCTTCGGCCAGGCCGTCTCCGCCCATGGCCCGTGCGGCGGCCTCTTCGGTGTGGGTGGCGCTGGCGACATTCTTTTCAGAAAAGACCGTAAATGCCGTATCCGCGGCGGCCCTAGCAATGGTCAGCCTAGCGCACCCTTCGGCATCTATCTCAAGCTGCGCGCCGGCAGACGCCGCGAAGGTCCTCAGTTGAGTCTTTGCCAACTCGGAAAGCGGCTGGTCGCAGTGGTAGACGAGGTTGGCGCCCTCGACGTACGCGCGCCACGCAACGCGCGTTTCGGGAATGACGGCAAGGTGCTTCAGCGGAACTTCGCCCCTGGGACTGACCCATGTGGTGGGTGAGGTGAGTTTTTCGAGGTTCTCGATGGTCTCAATGGCCTTTTCCTGGAACGCCAGCCCCTCGGTCGCAAGGTCGTCATAGAGCTTGAACTGGTTATCAGCCACCTTCAGAATTTTGGCGAGGGAATCCTTGAATTCGGCTTCCTTCTTGTCAATGTCCGCGTTGATCAAGACGCGCAGCTGTCGCTCTTCTGGCGAAAGCGTGTCGTCATTCAGGGTAAAGGCGGTGCGGTATTGGGCAAAGAGCTGCTCTAACTTGCCTGACTGCTGCAATGTGCGCAGGCCGAGAGCTCCCTGAAACTTGGCAAAGCGCGTGTCGTCGTCAAAGACGGAAAAATTCTTGAAGCGCGGCTTGATGGAGAAGCCGTAGGTGTCCTTGAAGGAGAAGTTGTCGTCCACTTCAAGAAAGCGGCTGTTGCCCTCCAGCGAGTGGCCGGGATCAATGGCAAAGAACGTTCCGGGCATGTTGTCCAGACCTTTGACAAAACCCTTGTTCTGCCCCCGGAAACCCACTGCGTCGCGGTCGGCGGTGACGAGGAAGAACGCCTTGTACCTGCCGAGACTCTCCACCTTCTCGCCGTCGGGCGGCACGATCTGCCCATCCCTGAGATACCCGTTCTCCATGTCCTTGTAGCCTTCGGCGTACTTCGCCTGCAGCATCAGCTTGGGATGGCCGTCAGAGTACTGTCCGCGCACTATGATGAGCTCCTGGGAGGGAACGCCGGCAATTCTGGTCAAATCGTTGGCAAGAGCTTCGGTCACGGCCCCGGCGGAAGACTTGTCGGCTGTTGTAGCTGTTAGAAGTCGGTAGATCTGTCCCATCGGGCGCCCGATCTTGATGCGTTCAGGCCGCATGAACTTGCCGGCGGAGGCCGCTTTCTTGGTGAAGACACGCTCGCTTTCATTGTAATCAAGCTTGACTATGTGCCGGTCAGTGAAGTGCTTGAAAATGGGCGACATCTTGTAGGCACCGTCGTCGGGTCTGACATGCATGATGCGGTCACGTATCTGCGGGAAAAGCTCTCTCTTGATACGATCAAAGCCTATGATCTGCCACTGTTCAGGAGAATTGCTGGGGTACTGCCGGCAGAAGGCCTTGTAGATGGAGCTGTTGGGATTGCTCATGCTCTTTTCGATCACGAAATCGGCCACAGCCGACATGCAGGCCGGATGCATCCGGCCGAAGAGCATGATCTGTTCTCGTTCAGGAAGTCCTGCGCACTTCTGCGCCAACGCAGGATACTTCAGCTTCAGGGCGTTGAGGGCATCCAAACTTTTCTGACTTGTATGGTCGACAAGCATGCCTCTGGTATCGTCAAGGGACCAATCGTTTCTGTAGATAAAGCCCGGTTCCACGCCGTTGCTCTTGAGCTTGTCGAACAGCACGGGGTTGGTCTCGGAACGGTTGATGCGCATGCCGA
The DNA here is from genome assembly GCA_024699605.1 of Desulfovibrio sp. GTDB lineage: Bacteria > Desulfobacterota > Desulfovibrionia > Desulfovibrionales > Desulfovibrionaceae > Desulfovibrio. The sequence goes on from JAILPJ010000068.1 coordinate 19,010, forward strand.
CGCCCAGCGTCCCTTTCTTGACCAAATCCTCGATGGAAGTCTCGCTATTTCTGAAGATAGTTTTCAGGTTCTTAAGACCCGTGGCTCCGTGTGAAGGGATTTCCGAATCCACCTGCTGCCTATCCCCCATGGCCTTGCTGGAGGTGTCAATATTCAGGCCAAGAGCCTGCTGCGCTTTCACGAAATCTATGGCCATCTGGATACGCTTGTCGGCCATGCGGGCTATGTCGGCAGGCGAGCTGCATTCTCTCAGGTCGCACTGATAGAGAGGTGATTTTATTATGAGCTCGCGAATCTGAATGCGCGTTTCGCGCGAAAGCTCCCGCGTCTTGGGCGATGTGTCGAGCTGACGTGCCAGTTCGTTGATGAAACGCTTTTCTCTTAAAACGGAAATCTTGGAAACGACACTGTACACGTCGCGGCTACGCAGCGGCTTCTGAAGCTGTTGCCGATTCCCCAGCACGGTGTCAAAGGCTTGTTCGCCAAAGACCCCGAACCGCCTTGACATGGCCTCGCGAAAGGCCTTCATGGTGGCCTTGTTGGCGTCGCTGCCCGATGAGAATACAATGTTGCCAAGCCTTGCCGTGCTGCCCTGTTCATTGACAACGATGTCACGCGAGCCAAAGAGCGTGGACTCGGCGAGCTGCGCGAAACGCTCGAATGTAACTCCCATGCGCTGTTCCTATGCCAAAAGTTCCAGATTCGTAGAGTTTTGCTCCACGGGGGCATTGGCTGTATCGCCGGTCAGATTGCCATTGATGCGTTCGACCCAGATATCGCAGATCTGCAATATTTTTTCCAGCGTTGAAACAAATTCCTCGGGGTCATTGGCAAGCACGTCGCCATCGAAAAAGTAATTGTAGATGACACTCTCGCTAGCATCTTCAAGCGTGAAATAACCGCCGGCCGTCTCACTGCCGAACAGACCGCCAACAAGCAGGTCTCGGTACACAGCCTTCGGGGCGTCCTTGGGCAGTTCTGCGATCTCCACAAAGCACAGGACCTTGCCTGTCACCTCCACAAACTGGAGATTCAACGTATATGCGTCGTCCACGCGAACGGACACAAGCCCCCCATCGTCGGGAGTCATCATCTCCAGGCCGGTATTCTTCCTTACTTCCGCCAGAAACGCCTTATATTCATCCATCGACCGCATGTGGATTGCCTCGTTTTGTTGCTGAGAGTTCGTTGTATTTCCTGTCCGTTGATGATGCGAAATTTACCGATGCCTGCATTGAGAACGGAGTCAAATACATCGTTAAACGAAACCATCGTAGAGAATCCTACGATGATGAAAAAACCGATATTCGCACCAATGTCTCTCCTGCGGTGAGCAATCATGCTCATCATCGCGTCTATTATCAGATCTACAGCAATATCGTTCCTTCCAGGGCGAAGAAGCCCGGTGCCTATGCTGTTTTTAAGCTTGTAGAAGACTACAGGAATGCTCATCTACTGGATTATATGACGAGAGAAGTCGTCCCTGCGAGCTTTCTTCGTACTGGACAAACTTCGATATCGTGGATGCAGATGGTCAGCGTGGCCTCATGACAGCAAGAGAGTACGACAGACTCTACAGAGAACATGCAAGAAGCGAGCAGTATCACAGCGAGCTCAAAAGCGACATGAATATGGAAATGCTGCCATCAGGTCATTTTGCAACAAACAAACTCTTTCTTCATCTTGCAGCCTTATCATTTAATGTATTGCGAATCCTAGGAGATAAGGCTGTTAAAATTGATGATGCCCTTCAGCACCACAAAAAAAACAAACGGAGCGTATTCGTCATCGCACAGCCATCGATAAAATAGGTTATTCTGCAGGGATAGTGGGTAGAGACCGTGCATGTTTTTAGGACAATCTCTAGAGACTGGGCAATTCACTTCTTTATGTGATTTCCCTCCGCCAGCGTCGCAAGCCCGGCCTGCCGAAAAGCCGAGCGCATGCAAGGTCGGTTACGACGCTGCCGGCAGCGGAGTAACCGCCGAAGGATGCCTTGCATGCCGGCGAAGGCTTGAGGCATAAGGGGCTAAGAGCTGGCGAGGAGAAATCACCGGGCAGCTTCACACATTTACTTTTTTTGTTTCGTAAAAATTGAAAAGCCATCGAAAACACTCTAAATTATGTTTTGCACAACAATAACAAGGAGGTGTCTCGATGGCTACACCATACATAATACTAAAAAAACTCATGGATCTCAATCAGATTCGAGTGATTTCTTTTGAAGAACAAGATGTTCCTTTTTCCTTTCATAAAGAAAAATTCATGCGCAAAAGAATACTTGCTCATGTGATGCCGTTTAAAAGCAGACAGTCCCGGTGTCCTGTCTGTGGGAAGAGTTGTCCGGGATATGACTACCAAAGCAACAGTGAAATTACCTGGAGAGCTCCGAATGTAAATGGATACGAAGTTCTTCTCTGTTACAGACCTAAACGGATACAATGTCCCGAA
>JAILPJ010000082.1 GCA_024699605.1 Desulfovibrio sp.
GAATATAATATTCCATCGACGAGTAAAAGAATTGATTTTGTAATTACTGGTCATGATACTAGTAATAATTCAAATTTTTTAATAATAGAATTAAAGCAATGGGCATCAGCTGAAGCTACGCAAAAGGAAGCAATCGTCAAAACATATTTGAATAACTCTCTTAGAGAAACTACTCATCCTGCTTATCAAGCTTATTCGTATAAAAAATATCTTTCTGATATGAATACAGCAGTTTATGCTGGTGATATTAAAACTATATCATGTGCATATCTGCATAATTATAAAAGAAAAGATCCTGAACCATTACTTCAGGATCAATATAAAGAAATTATATGTGATACGCCTATCTTTTTTTCCTCAGATGCTGAAAAACTTGAGGAGTATGTTAAGAAATATGTTGGGAGAGGTGATGGTCTTGGTATTCTTTATGAAATAGAAAATGGAAAGATTGCTCCTTCTAAAAAATTTATTGACTATGTTGCTTCTCTATTTAAAGGTAATAGTGAGTATACACTTTTGGATGAACAAAAGCTAGCTTACTCATCTATTATAGATTTAGTCTTAAACAATAAAGAAAAGACATCAATAATTATAAACGGTGGACCTGGTACCGGCAAATCTGTGGTTGCCATGAATGCTTTTGTGACATTGCTGCAAAAACGCTTAAATATACGATTTGTAGCTCCTAACGCTTCATTCCGAGAGAGTATGATTGATACATTGGGAAGAAAAAAGATCTCTAGTAAAAAAAGAATTAAAAGTTTATTTTTAGGATCTGGTTGCTTTTACGATGCTGGGATGAATAGTTTTGATGTATTACTTTGCGATGAGGCGCACCGGCTTAAGAAAAAAGGTGCGTATATGTATAAAGGTGTGAGTCAAGTTGAAGATATTATTAAGGCTGCACGTGTTAGTATATTTTTTGTTGATGATCAGCAAAGGATTAGACCAGACGACGAAGGTTCCGTAGAAAGAATACAACAAGTTTGTAGACAAAACAATGTAGCTATTCAAGAAGTAAAACTTATTGCCCAATTTCGCTGTTCCGGAGCCGCTGGCTATATTAATTGGCTTGATCATACATTACAGATTCAAGACACCGGAAATTATGATGGTTGGGACAAATCTGATTTTGACTTTAAAATATTTGATAATCCGAATGACTTATTTACAGCTATTTGTCAACTCAATGAGCAGGGATTTAAAGCGAGAATATTAGCTGGCTTTGCGTGGCCATGGACAGCTGATAAAGATGGAAATAGTGATGCTCAAAAAAATGATGTTTCGATACCAGAATGTCAATTTAGTATGCCATGGAATAGTAGAAAAAATCAATATACATGGGCAACTGATGAAGATAAAATAAAACAAGTTGGATGTATTCACACATCTCAAGGCTTAGAATTTGATTATGTAGGTGTAATTCTAGGTAATGACCTCAGATTTGATCGGCAAAAGCAAATGATTTATGCATCTGGGCCTGATTATTATGATGCAACAGGGAAAAAAGGCCTTAAAAATGAGCCAGAAAAACTAACATTATATGTCAAAAGAATTTATAAGGTCCTTATGTCTAGAGGACAGAGGGGTTGTTATATATATTGTAGAGATAAAGAGCTTGCGTTATACTTCAGACAACGTAGCCATTATGATTTGTAAATATATTAATGGAATTGTACGGCTTATAAAATAATAAAAATTTGATAGTGGCCCAGGTATTGATATGCAACGTTTGATTATGAATGATCTTAAAGTCTGGGCCACTAGCCAATCCCCAAAGCCTGCAATGGTCAATGGGGCACGGCGCGTTGGAAAGACATGGCTTATTTTAGAACTTGGAAAACTCTTTGGCGATAATTTTATCTATCTTCCAATGGAGGGGAATTCTGTCGTAAAAAATCTTTTCGAACGTGAACCTGGTACAACGGAACTTGTCAAAGGCATTGAAAAGTATAGTGGCAAAGAGCTTATTCCCGAAAAAACACTTCTTGCTATCGATGAGGTTCAGGCTGTTCCTAAAGCTCTTGAGTCAATTAAATACCTCTATGAGGATTTACCGGGATTACATATTATTGCCACGTGTTCTTTGATGGGGCTAGCCGTTCATAAAGGAACATCATATCCTGTTGATACAGTAAACTTTAACGTTCATCCATTAACTTTTGTAGAATTTTTACTGGCTTTAGGCAATGAACGTAATGCTATTGATATTCTTGAAGATGATCATAATGTCTATTTAGATAGGCATGCTGTATTAGTAAAACTATATAAAGATTATCTTTTTATTGGTGGCATGCCTAATGTTGTTAATGAATATATTAAAACAAATAATTTAATATCTGTCCGCAATGCGCAAAATGAAATTATCGGTCTCTATGAGAGAGATTTTTCTAAGCATACTGAAAATAGCTTGGAGGCTGTAGGCCTTCAGCAACTCTGGAAAAATATCCCAATTCAGTGTCAAAATGACAGTTCTGAAGGATTTAGTTATAAAAAAATTCGAAGTGGTGGCAAGAAAGATGAATATGATTGGGCGCTTGGTTGCTTAAAATATAGTGGAATTATTCATGTGATACATCGTATTTCGGCTTTAGGACTGCCGTTATGTGCCTATCTAGAGTTACAGCATTTTAAGATAAGATTAGTTGACATTGGTCTTCTTGGCGCTATAACTCAGACTATTCCGGCTATGCTTGAAGATTTATCGACGAAAACGGCCATAATTCGTGGTGTTTTTGCTGAGCAATTTGTTCTTCAAGAAATGCTTGGAAACAAAATAGGTGTAAACTCTTTTGGTTATTGGAAACATGGAAATGAAGAAATAGAGTATCTTCTGGCCAGCGGTCTTGATATTATCCCAATTGAAGTAAAATCTGGAAGGGTAACGAAGTCAAATTCTTTATCTTCATATATAAAAAATAATAAACCGCCTTTGGCCGTAAGAGCTTCATTAGCCGCCTATAAACGCCACGAGGCCCTAGAAGAAGTTCCCATTTATGGCATTGGCTCATATCTATCAAAGCATAAATTCAAGGACTCAACGTTGGGCTGGGAAATCCCTCCTGCAACGCCTTGATGGTAGCGGCTTTCTTCAAACAAGCTGCTTTTCAGGCGGTCTTCAGAGGAGCAAGGCAATGACAATGCTGGCAAGATGGCAATTCCCTGGTCCTCAAAGACGAGCTTTGTCAAAGCCAGATTCTTTACGGCTGCTTGAGCGGCCAAAAACCTTCCACCGAACTTCATTGCGTCAGAGGAAAAACACACGTTGGAATGCTTCTGTCTATGTCTTCCATGCAGTTGCAAAATGGTATATAGTGACTCTGACTCCATATTATCGTTCGATCAAGCGCCGGAGGGACAATGCAGAGACCTGTGATGAAAACCATTCCCGTGCAAGAGGCTGTGGGAACTGTGCTCTGTCACGACATTACACGCATTGTACCCGGAGGAGAAAAAGGCCCGGCTTTCCGCAAAGGCCATGTGGTACGCCAGGAGGACATTGCGACTCTTCTGAAACTGGGCAAGGAAAATCTCTACGTTTTTGAAGACCAGCCAGGCTTTGTCCATGAAAACGATGCCGCAAAAGCGATCGTTGAGTGTATTCGAGGCCGCAATCTCATCGCCACAGAACCCAAGGAAGGGCGCATTGATCTCAAAGCGGGCTGTGATGGTCTCTTGCAAGTGGATGTGGAAACGCTCATGGCCATCAATATGCTGGGGGAAATTACCCTAGCGACCCTTCATGGTCAGCAGTTTATCACCAAAGGCCGCTCTGTGGCCGGAACTCGGGTCGTGCCCCTGCTCATTGCCCAGGAAAAGCTTCAAGCTCTGAAAAAGCTTGTGCAGCGTCCGGTTTTGGAGATTCTGCCATTACGCGCGGCACGTGTGGGTTTGGTGACCACAGGCTCAGAAGTGAGCAGTGGCCGCATTGAGGATGCGTTCGGCCCGATCTTACGTAAGAAATTTTCTGCCCTGGGCAGTACGGTAGTTGAGCAGACCTTTACCAGTGACGATGCCTCCAAAACAGCCCAGGCCATCCGGGACTATCTGGCACAGGGCCTCGATTTGATTGCCGTCACAGGTGGCATGTCTGTTGACCCAGATGATCGTACGCCAAGAGCGATCCGTGAAAGCGGTGCTGAAATCGTCTGCTATGGCGCTCCGGTCTATCCTGGCGCAATGTTTCTTTTGGCCTGGGCAGAAGGTCGCCTTGGTCGCGTCCCCATTGTGGGACTGCCTGGCTGTGTCATGTACTACAAGGCTAGTATTTTTGATCTCATCGTTCCGCGCCTGCTTGCGGGAGTCGAGGTGACGGCCAAGGATATCGCAAGCCTTGGACATGGTTCGTTTTGCTCCCAATGTGCCCACTGCCGTTATCCCATCTGTCCCTTTGGCAAATAACGCCCACGTGGGCTTGCTTTTCCTTTCTTTTACCCGGCTTGTACTTTCCTCGCCCTAAGTGGCTTGCTCTTTTTTCTTGTTTCTTCTTTGCTCATGTTTCCCTCAGCTTGAAAGGAGATCCCAGACCTATGGAAAACAAAACGTTGCTTGTGAACGGCGTTACCCGGCGTCTGCTGGTGGATCCTGAAGATTCCCTGGTTGATGTCCTGCGCAATCAGCTGCAAATAACCAGTGTGAAAGTGGGTTGCGGCAAAGGACAGTGTGGAGCCTGTACGGTTATCCTGGACGGTAAGGTGACGCGCTCTTGTATCGTCAAAATGTCCCGAGTCCCGGACAACGCCAGTGTGACTACGGTGGAAGGGATCGGCACAGCCGCCAACCTCCATCCCCTGCAAAAAGCCTGGATCTTCCACGGTGCCGCTCAATGTGGTTTCTGTACTCCTGGCTTCATTGTTTCGGCCAAAGCACTCCTTGATGAAAACAACAATCCCACGCGCGAAGAAGTGCGTGACTGGTTCCAGAAACATCACAATCTCTGCCGTTGCACCGGCTATAAACCGCTAGTTGACGCTGTCATGGACGCGGCCGCCGTGATCAATGGCAAAAAGACGCTGGACGACATCACCTACCATGAACCCAGCGATGGCCAGGTCTGGGGCACAAAACGGCCCAGACCCAGTGCCGTGGCCAAAGTTACCGGTATGGCCGAGTTCGGTGCCGACGCTGCTGTGCATATGCCGCCTGACACCTTGCATCTGGCCTTGGCGCAGGCCAAAGTCTCCCACGCCAAAATCAAGGGCATCGACACCTCCGAGGCCGAAAAAATGCCCGGTGTCTTCCGTGTGCTGACCCACAAGGATGTCAAAGGCAAAAACCGCATTACAGGCCTGATTACCTTTGCCAGCAATAAGGGCGATGGTTGGGAGCGTCCCATTCTCAATGATACCAAGGTCTTTCAATACGGTGATGCCTTGGCCATTGTCTGCGCCGATACCGAGCGTCACGCCCGAGAAGCTGCGGAAAAGGTCAAGTTTGATCTGGAACTTTTGCCTGAATACATGAGCGCGCCGGAAGCGATGGCTCCTGATGCCATTGAAATCCATCCCGGCACCCCCAATGTCTACTATGACCAGCTGGAAGAAAAAGGTGGGGACACGGCGCCGTTCTTTGAGGATCCCAACAATGTGGTCGTGGAAGGCAGCTTCTACACCCAGCGTCAGCCGCATTTGCCCATTGAGCCCGATGTGGGCTTTGGCTACCTCAATGACAAGGGCCAGGTTGTGATTCACTCCAAATCCATCGGCTTGCACCTGCACGCCCTGATGATTGCCCCGGGCCTGGGCCTTGAATTCCCCAAGGATCTGGTCATGGTGCAGAATACCGCCGGTGGCACCTTTGGCTATAAATTCAGCCCCACCATGGAAGCCCTGATTGGCGTGGCTGTCATGGCCACAGGCCGTCCGTGTCATTTGCGCTATAACTACGAGCAGCAACAGAACTATACCGGCAAACGTTCTCCCTTCTGGACGACCATGCGCTATGCCGCCAACAAGGAAGGCAAAATCCTGGCCATGGAATCGGACTGGAGCGTGGATCACGGCCCGTATTCGGAGTTTGGTGATCTCCTGACGCTGCGCGGTGCCCAGTATATCGCGGCTGGCTACGGAATTGCCAATATCCGCGGCCATGGTCGCACGGTTGCCACCAACCATTGCTGGGGCGCTGCCTTCCGTGGCTACGGTGCGCCTGAGGCCGAATTCCCCTCTGAAGTGCTCATGGATGAACTGGCTGAAAAACTGGGGATGGATCCCTTTGATCTGCGCGAGAAGAACTGCTACCGGCCCGGTGACACCACGCCTTCCGGTCAGACGCCGGAAGTCATGAGCCTGCCGGAGATGTTCAAAGCCCTGCGTCCCCACTACGAGGAGGCCAAAAAACGCGTTAAGGCCAATTCCACCGCGCAGATCAAGCGTGGTGTAGGCCTGGCTCTGGGCGTCTACGGGGCCGGTCTGGATGGACCGGATACCTCAGAAGCCTGGGCAGAGCTCAATCCCGATGGCTCAGTGACCATTGGCAGTTCCTGGGAAGATCACGGCCAGGGCGCTGATGCCGGAAGCCTGGGGACGGCCCACGAGGCCTTACGTCCTCTGGGCATTAAGGCTGAGCAGATTCATCTGGTGATGAATGACACCTCCAAGACCCCCAATTCCGGTCCTGCTGGTGGTTCCCGCTCCCAGGTGGTTACGGGCAATGCCACGCGTGTTGCCTGTGAAATGCTTCTGGAAGGTCTGAAAAAGCCCGGAGGCGGTTTCTATACCTATGAGGAATTGAAGCAAGCCGGCAAGCCTGTACACTTTGATGGCAAGTGGACGGCGCCGGCCAAGGACTGCGATGCCAAGGGCCAGGGTTCTCCCTTTGCCTGCTACATGTACGGCCTGTTTATGGCCGAAGTGGCCGTGGAAGTGGCCACGGGCAAGACAACCGTGGAAAAACTGACCTGTGTGGCTGATATTGGCCGGATTAACAATCGCCTGGTGGTGGACGGTCAGATCTACGGCGGTCTGGCTCAGGGTGTTGGTTTGGCTCTGAGTGAAGATTACGAAGATCTGAAAAAGCATGCCACCATCGCCGGAGCCGGTATCCCCGGTATTAAGATGATTCCTGACGACATCAAGATCATCTACGTGGAAACCCCGCGTCCTGCCGGCCCCTTTGGTGCCTCAGGCGTGGGTGAACTGCCCCTCACAGCTCCCCATCCGGCTATTATCAACGCTATCTACAATGCCTGCGGTGCCCGTGTCCGTCATCTGCCAGCCAGACCGGAAAAGGTGCTTGAGGCCATGCCGAAGTAATTGATTGGAAAACGGCCACTCTCCTTTGGGGGGTGGCCGTTCTTAGGCAAGCGAGAATAGCTTTTTTGTCCGTCAATATTGCTCTGGCTGTGCCTCAGCATCCTGGCACAGCCAGATGAGGAGCCTGCCATGCTGGATCAGGACAGTCTGCGTCGATATGAAGCGCAATGCACTCAGGACAGTCCGCCCCAATGCCGGATCAATTGTCCGTTTTCCCTGGATTGTCGTGCTTTTTTGACCAACATGGCTTGCGGAAAACTGGCTGCCGCCCGCGCAATCCTCGAACGCCACCTCCCTCTCCCCCACATCATGGCCCTGATCTGCGATCATCCCTGTGAACAGGCCTGTTTGCGACGCGATTTCGGTGGGGCCATAGCTCTCCATCATCTTGAATTCTCCTGTCTTGCGCAGACCACAAGCGCAGAACGTCTCTTGCCCATTCCCCCCAAACGCCACAAAATGGCCGTGGTTGGGGCGGGATTGGCCGCTCTGACCGCAGCCTGGGATCTCTCTCGCAAATCGTATCCGGTAACGCTCTTTGTGGACGGGGAGATCTCAGAGCTCTTGCTCTGCCAGTTTCCCAACCTTGAGGAAGCCCGTGCCTGGCTCGAAGAGGATCTGAAGGTCCTTTTGCGCAAGGTCTGTGTTGAACAGAAGACTGTGACGCGCGAGGCTCTTGTGACCTTGGCCCAAGACTTTGCCGGTGTTTTCCTCGATGCCAGCACGCATCCTGCCCTTGCGCCCGCAGAAGCGGCGGTTGATGCCAGCACCTGGCATTGGCAGGATGGCATCTGTGTGGCCGGTTGGCGTAGCCTCTCCCCCACAGGCCACACCTACAGCCTGCCATCCAGACAGGCCGGCCAGGGACGCGAGGCGGCCCTGACCATGGAACGGGTGGCTGGCAAGCTTTCGCTGACTGCCGAGCGCAAGAAACGCTACGGGAATTTGCACACAGACTGCACACAGGTTGAGCGCGTTCAGCGCCTGGAACCTCAGACCACGCAATGGGGCTGTGCCCTCTACAGTCAGGAGGAGGCGCGTCAGGAGGCCAGCCGCTGTCTGCAGTGCCAATGCCTGATCTGCGTGGAGAATTGTCCCTATTTGCAGAAGTATAAGGGCTATCCCAAAGTCTATGCCAGGCAGATCCACAATAACGCCACCATTGTCAAAGGCTTGCACACGGCCAATGCGCTGATCAACGGCTGTGCGCTCTGCGATCAGTGCAGCCGGCTTTGCCCGGAGCATTTTTCCATGGCTGAACTCTGTCTGGCGGCCCGTGAGGAGATGGTGGCGCGTGGACAGATGCCACCTTCGGCCCACGAATTTGCCCTGGAGGACATGGAGCAGGCCCAAAGTCCAGGGGCTTTTCTGACTTGGCCAAAGCCCAAGCCTGGCGCGTCGCCTCCCCATTGGCTTTTCTTTCCCGGCTGTCAGCTGAGTGCCTCAAGAGGCGAACAGGTGCTGGCCCTTTTTGCCTGGCTTGAACAGAAACTGTCTGGCAGCGATCAGGCCGGTTTGGCTCTCTGCCTTGCCTGCTGTGGCCAACCGGCACACTGGGCAGGCCAGCGCAAGCTCTTTGAGGAGCAACTGGCACGCCTTCGAGACGTCTGGCAGGAGTATGGCAAGCCCACCATTCTTACGGCCTGTGCTTCCTGTCTGGCCGCCTTGCGAGAGGGGTTGCCCGACCTGCCTGTGCGCTCTGTCTGGGAGCTGGTCGATAGCCTTGAGCTGTCTGATCTGCCCAAAGAAGCCAGATTCCCCCTGCCCAAGACCTTTTCCGTTCATGATCCCTGCGCTGCACGCGATGACAAGGGCTGGCAGAAGGCCATTCGTTCCCTGGCGCAAAAATTGGGCTATACCCTGATTGAACCCAAGTGTACTGCGGAAACGACATCCTGCTGCGGTTATGGAGGTCTAGTCTGGTGTGCCCAGCCTGAGACCGCCAACAGCCTGGTCGCGGATCGTATAGCCCAATTGCCTGGGGACGTCCTGGCTTCCTGTGTCATGTGTCGGGACCGCTTTGTGGCGCAGGATAAAGCCTGCTGGCACATTCTCGATCTGCTTTTGCCCCATCTGGCCGTGGCAGGCACGCAGCGCGGTCCAGGCCTTGCTCAGCGCAGGTATCAGCGTAGCCAACTCAAAGCCCGGATTTTGGGGCAGACAATCCGGCCAGAGGGCGAAGAGGTTGCGCTGGCTTCGGATCTCGCCGAGACATTGGAAGAACAGCATATTTTACTTTCTGACATCATCACAGCGCTTGAACAGATTGAAGCAAAGACCTTGTGGTGTCTGAACAAGACCAATAATCACCGCGTAGGAGCCTGGCGACCTCGTAAGGTCACCTTTTGGGTGGAGTACAGCAAAACAGAACACGGTTTTCTGGTGCACGATGCCTGGTGCCACCGCATGCTTGTTCCAGGGGCCGGGGGCGAGGACGCTGAGACTGTGATTGCGCGTGAGCAGTCCTCAAGCTCCTAACAGCAGCAAGACAGGAGGAAATGGCGATGGGGATGTTGCCGGAATATCGTCCGGATCAGGGCGAGTGGCTCTGCGGACGCTGCAAGATTCCCCTTGAGCAGGGGAAAGTGCCGGTCTTTTATCTGAACAGTGCCTTTGACGTGATTTTGCCGCGTTGTCCCCAATGCGGCTTCACCCTTGTGCCCAAATCTCTGGCACAGGGAAAAATGCTGGAAGTGGAAAGCCTCTTGGAAGAGAAATGAAGCCCCTCTGGGAACAGGAACTCTTTCAGGCCATTGCCGGTGACAGCCTGCACCCGGGGGGCAGGGCCGCAAGCGCAGAGGGGCTGCAATGGCTGCGTGCCCATCAGCTTTTGACCTGCGGGCAATGGGCCGTGGATTTTGGTTGCGGACGGGGGGCAACCCTTGCTTTGCTTAAGCAATACGGTTGTCGGATCATCGGTCTTGATCGCACACGCTCACATGCGTGTCCTGGCACTGACATTCCCTTGATTTGTGCGGATCTTGCGCATCTGCCCCTGCGTTCTGGTTCCATTGACCTCGGGGTCTGCGAATGTGTGCTGTCTGTGCTGTCTGATCCGCTGGCCGGACTTCTGGAAATAGCCAGAGTCCTTGCGCCGTGTGGCGCATGTCTGGTCAGCGATCTCTCTGGAGAAGTTTCAGGGCAGGCCTGTGCCAAAGCCTCCTGTCTCAATGGCGCAAAAACCCTTGCGCAGTGGCAAACGCTTTTTCAAACAGCGGGCTTTCGCCTGCTGCACAGGCAAGATCACAGTGCTGCCCTGCGCAAGCTTGGGGCCCAACTGCTTTGGTACGGCGACAAAGCACGCTTCGATTTCGATTTTTGTGGCCTGCTTAGGCAGAAGTTTGGCTATCAGCTCTGGCTTCTGCAAAAGGAATGATACTATGCATCCGCTTCTTCTGGAATTACTTCCCTCTATACAGCAAGGCTTTTGCTGCAGTCAGCTGCTCATCCAGCTTGCCTTGCGAACACTGGATCGGGATAATCCTGAGCTTGTGCAAGCCGCGCACGGTTTGTGCTACGGCATTGGCCAGTCCAATGGCCCGTGCGGTCTTTTGACCGCCGGAGCCTGCTGTCTTGCGCTCTTGTCTTGCAAGGGCGCAGAACAAGAAGCTTGTGCGCCCTTGTCCCATCCCATGCTCAATCCCATGCTCAACGACTATGCCCTGTGGTTTGCAGAAACGGTTCAGCCTTATGGCGGTACCAACTGTGACCAGATTGCCCTGGGGCTCGGCGGCTCAAAAGAGCCTGATCCGCAAGCCTGTGGGGATTTGCTGGCTTGCTGCTGGGAGAAAATTCTGGAATTGCTGCAGGCCTACGAGGTTGAGATCTCATGATCATTCGGCGCACAGAAAGTCTGTGCCCGGTCTGTCTGAGGCGTTTGGATGCCAGCTACGAGCAGGCAGGCGAAATTGTCTATCTGCGCAAGCAATGTCCGGAACACGGTTCTTTCAGCACTGAAGTCTGGCGTAACGACACGGGTATGGCCTGGGATGTCTGGCAGCGTCCAAAGCTGCCTTCCTATCCCAAAGATCCGAGCACGGCTGTGCAAGACGGCTGTCCCTTTGACTGCGGTCTCTGTCCCGAGCACGGTCAGCATACCTGCACAGGGCTTCTGGAAATCACCAGGCGCTGCAATATGGCCTGTCCCATCTGCTACGCTCAGGCTGGCCAAGAGGGCACGTCTGATCTGGACCTTGCGGAAATCGATCGACGTCTGGAAAGTCTGCGACGTTTGAGTGGCAGCTGCAATCTCCAGATTTCCGGCGGAGAGCCGACGGTTCGGGACGATTTGCCCTCTGTCATTGCCCTGGCTGCCAGCAAGGGCTTTGGTCTTGTGCAACTGAATACCAATGGTCTGCGTCTGGGCAGAGAAGCGGGCTATGCCCAGGTCTTGGCTCAGGCAGGACTGGAATCGGTGTATCTGCAATGGGACAGTTTGCGCGCTGAGACCTGGCGCAGGCTGCGCGGAGAAGACTATCAGGAGATCAAGCTCAAGGCTTTGCGTTCCTGTCGAGAGGCCGGGCTTGGTGTTGTTCTGGTTGCCACAGTCATTCGTACATTGAATGATGGCGAACTGGGTGAGCTTTTGCGCTTTGCCTTGCAAGAGGATGTGCGTGGTCTGCACCTGCAGCCAGCCGCTTTTTTTGGCCGTTACCCCTGGTCTTTGGCCGAAGCCCCGCGTCTGACCTTGCCGGAACTATGGGGGGCCTTAACGAGCCAGGCTCCTGATCTTCTGAGAAGCGACGATGTGCATGCGCCTGGCTGTGAACACGAGATGTGCTCCTTGAGCGCTGTCTATGTCAAAACCTGGGACAAAAAACTCAAGCCCCTTGGACAGGCCACGCCATGCTCTTGCCGTATATCGGACTCTCAGCGTCCTCCTCTTCAAGCCTCCGAAGGGGCGCGTGCTGCCAGGGCCTTTACGGCCAGGCACTGGAAGGGAGATGGGCAAGAGATGCCGAACAAGGCCCGCCAGAAAGCCGATGAGGACAACAACGCTTTGGCTTTTGACCGTTTTTTGGCCAACGCCTCAGTCAGACAGCGCTTTACGCTGTCAGCCATGGCCTTTCAGGATGCCTTAAGTGTCGATGTTCAACGGGTGCGCGGCTGCTGCATTCATGTGCTGCGCGCAAACGATGTCTTGATACCCTTTTGCCTGCATAATCTCACCTCCCAAAGCGGGATACGCTTGTATCCGCTGTGATTGGGGAAGCTGCCTGGTCTTTTTCGAAAACGTGGATACGCGTTTGGATGCCTCCTTGCCAGCACGGTTAGCCTACAACGGACCTCATTTCTGCACGGCTTTTGATCGGATTTTTCGTTGCCATGTCTGCCACGATTGCTGAAATCCAGGGCAAAGATCAAAAATTACGGTGTGTTGGCACAATTTGACTCAAGGGATAGTCGCATGATCGGAATTTCGGATAATCGGATGAAGCACATTTTGGGCGTGTCTCGAAAGGCGTATGCTCTGGCCAAGGAGAGAGGACACGATGAGACCTTTGCCAGAAAAATGTTTGCCATAGGCTGGATGCACGATATTGGCTATGCTTTCAGCGAACAGCGGTCTGAACATCAGGAGAAGAGCGCAGAACTGCTAGCCTTGATTGGTGGGATGGCTTGCAGAGAGGGATCCGCGTATTTGGCCGTCAAAAATCATGGCAGGCTTTTGCCTGAAATGACTGAGGAAGATATCATCTTGAATATGGCAGACATGCTTGTTGACCCGAAAGGAGCTGATGTGACGGCAGAAGAGAGACTTGCTGAGCTTAGGGATCGTTTCGGAGAACATTCGCCACAGTATAGAGAAGCCAAGGCTATTTGCCAAAGCCTTGGGCTCATGTGAAGAGCGCCGCTCGTGTTCAGGAAGGCATTGTCTGCGTTTGCTTGCGAATAGTGTTTGGCTTGTCGTGTTTTTTGGCTGGGTGAACGCACTCTTGCGGGTTTTCCTCGGAATTCTTTTAAGCATGACGGGGCCTTGCATTGGACTTGGTCTGCTTCGCTAGGCCAAATTTTTGTTGTTGCCGTTCACTCATGAGATGAGGAATAGCAACGATGGAAAAGGTGATGACAGATCAGTTGTCATGGAATCGTTACGTTTCGTTGTCGTTATCTCCCTTTTGGGGTCAGAGTCGCTGTCTTGTTAGCCGTGCAATGTGTGGCTCTGTTTGTGAGCAGTATTGGCATTCCTACAGGCATTGTCCTGGCCAAAAGCCTTTCTACGATTCTGCATCCTCTTCATACAATCTGCGTGGATATGGATACGGCACGTCTTGCCAGAGCAAAAAAGGCTGAGGAGAGATTCGCAAAAAATCGATCCTGATGGTGAAGAACCGTGTCTTTCGCAAAACCGTCAAAGAAGGAAAAGACCCTGTTTGCTTGTGATTTGGATCAATGGCTTGCCAAGGAAGCCCATGCCAAGAGCGCGAAGGATTTGCCACAAGCCATTGAGCGTGCTCAGTTTCAGGCTTTGGCTGAGGTGCTGGAGCGCGCTGTGCAAAACAATGCCTTCTATGCGCAGAGGCTTCGCCAGTGCAATCTGTCACCCAGGAATCGGCAAGACATGGCGCAACTGCCCTTTTTGACGGCCGAGGATCTCAACCCCTACACCCGCCTTTTGACCACATCTCAGGATCTGGTGGAGCGACTTGTGACCGTATCCACCTCGGGTACCACAGCAAGCCCCAAACGTATTGGCCTGACCAGAAACGACCTCAATCGCACCAGGGACTTTTTTGCCGTGGGTTTACGCTATCTGGTGAAAGCTGGGCAGAGCGTCGCGGTTTTGCTGCCGGGCGGCAACCGTCCCAATGGCGTGGTCGACCTCATCCGTCAAGCCTTGCTCCCCAGAGGCTGTCAGGTTTTGTCAGTCAATACCCAGGATGAGGCATGGCCAGAAGCTTTGCGGGCCATCTCTCCTCAGGTGCTCATTGCCATGCCCAGTCAGCTGCACTGGTTGAAATGCCAGCGGGTCTCCCTTCCCGGTCTTACAGGCATCCTCGCCAGTGCCGAGCCATTGGATTGTGAACTGGCCAGGCAGTATGGTGAGTATTGGCACTGCGAAGTACTGAATCACTATGGTTTGACTGAAGTGGGCTATGGCTGTGCTGTGGAATGCCCGGCGCATGGCGGAATGCATCTGAGAGCATTGGATGTGCTGGTGGAAATCATTGATCCCAGAACACAGGAAGTACTGCCTGTGGGCTGTGTGGGAGAAATCGTGGTGACTACGCTCAAGCATCAGGCTATGCCCTTGATTCGTTATCGTACGGGAGATATCTCTTCGCTCATTGCTGCTCCCTGTCCCTGTGGCAGCCCCCTGATGCGTTTAGGGCCCGTTCTTGGACGTTTGGAGGCGGGGAGAGTGGTGCAATTGCCCAAGGGAGGCCGCTTTTGTTTGCAGCCCTGATTCTCGCCGCAGGCCAAGGCCGGCGTATGGGTTCTGTGGCCAAAGCCTTGTTGCCTGTGCCCCAAGAGTCGGCGCTGGCCACGCTTGCGCAGACTTTCAGGCTCTGTGGGGTTGAGCGCATTGTGGTTGTCAGCGGTTGGCACGCCGAGGTGGTTGAAGGCGAGGCCAGGCGGCTTGGCCTTGCCCTGGTGCAGAATGCCCAGCCTGAGCTTGGCATGTTTTCTTCCGTTTTGACCGGCTTAACAACGCTTTCAAGGCGTTGGCCCGAGCTTTCAGGCGTCTTTGTGCAGCCCGTGGACTGTCCTCTCGTGCGCGTTCTCACCGTAGAACATTTGCTGGCCGAGAGACGGGATCGAGTAGCAATCCCAAGCTTCGCCGGCCAGAGTGGCCATCCGCCACTGTTGCCAGCAAGTCTCTTGCCGCAGCTCCTTTCCTTGCCGCCAGATCTGCCAGGAGGTTTGCAATCTGTGCTTTGGCCTCGGGACGATGTGCCGGTCTGTGACAGTGCCATGCTTTTGGATATGGATAGTCCAGAAGACTATGCGCGCATCAAAGCGGTGCAGCCCTGGCTTGAGGCTCTCTATCCTCACGAAGCCCAAGAATTGTTGCGCCTTAGGTCGTTTTCTGCCAAGGCCTTTGCCCACGCCCGAGCTGTGGGTAGCGTGGCCCAGGCCCTGGCTGAAAAGGCCGGCTGTCAGCCGTGGCTTGCCCTGTCTGGCGGATTGCTGCACGATCTGGCCAAGGGCTGGCCTGATCACGAAATCGTAGGGGCAAAATGGCTTTGTGAGCTCCATTTACCCCTTATGGCCAGGCTGATTGCCGATCACCGGGATCTCACCGTGCCGGATGAGCAAGCCATAAGCGAGCGGGAACTGGTTTATCTGGCCGATAAGTACTGTTTTGGTTCCCAGTTTGTGACCATTGCCCAGCGTTTTGGCCAGAAAAAGGCTTTGTTTACCCATGATCCCTTGGCCTGTGCGGCCATTGAGAGAAGAATGCAGCATGCCCTTTGTCTGGAAAAGCGCCTGCACAGGGAACTTGGGCAGGCGCCTGCTCTCATTGCTCGGCAGGCTTTGCGTACGTCAACCGGTCTTTTTTCCGATGCCGACAGTTAAGACATCATGCGGCTTTGTTGGGACGTTTGCGTGTTAGTGGACGAGCGGATTAATACCTGGAAAATCATGGGAGGCAGCGTGTTCTCTTCGGTCAGCATGGCGGATTGAGACGCTGAACCATTTTCATGAAACGGATCATCCTTGTGCGGCATGGGGCCTTACAGCGAGAGCCGCATATCCTTGTAGGGCAAAAGGATCTGTCCTTGAGTCCTCTGGGTCGTGCTCAGATGCAGGCGCTTGCTCAAAGCTGGCCAGATTCCCTGTGGCAGGAAATAGTCTGTGTGTTCACCTCTGATCTCTCGCGCTGTGTGGAAAGTGCCCGGATTTTGCTCAGGGACCATCCTGAGCTTCCCCTGCGGAGTGAGCCCGCGCTGCGAGAAATTTCCCTGGGACAATGGGAAGGGTTAAGCAAGCAGGCTATTGAGCGGCAGTGGCCAGGCGGGCATCTGATGCGGGGTTTGGATCTGGCGGCTTTTGTTCCACCAAACGGAGAGAGTTTTCGGGCCCTGAAGCGCCGCAGCCTCTGCTGTCTTGAACGCCTACGCGCTCGTTATCCCAAGGGGACTCTCTGTCTGGTCACTCATGCCGGGATTATCCGCGTTTTGCTCGCAGCCCAGCGGAAGCTTTCCTTAAAACAGATTTTGCGGATACCGGTGGAGTATGCCAGTTGGACTACGCTGGCTATCTGAGGAAGTGTTCAGCGACAAGAACGTGCAAGCAAAGAGAAGGAAGACTATGCCAACGGCTCTTCTTGATACCAATATTGAGGCGGCTGCGCTCCGACTCCTGCGCCAAGGAGAAAGGGCGGTTTTGGTGACGATTCTGGCCAGTCAAGGCTCGACTCCCAGACATGCTGGGACGCGAGCGCTTTTCACCCAGGAGGGCTTGCGGGGTACGGTGGGAGGTGGCGTGCTGGAAGCCAAGGCCTGCTTGCTGGCCAAGCAGGCCTTACAGGATGGTCAAAGTTTTTGGGCCAGTTTTTCCTTTGAGCCTGGTCAAGCAAGTGACATGGTTTGCGGGGGCAGTATCAGTGTGCTCTGCGAGCTCTTGCAGCCCGGGCAGAGCGAACTCTTTGCTCAGGCCCAGGCAGCCCTGCAGACAGGCCAGACAGGCCTGTGGGTCGTTCGTCTGCATGGCCTTGAGCAGGACAAGGGCTTCCCAGATTGTGTCAATGAGCCGGTCCGGGTGGGGGTAGAACGCAAGCTGAGCCTTGGAGAGCACAGGCAAACGCCAAGCCTTGAGCAGGCAGGCTCGCTTTACCTGGAGCCCCTTTTGGCGCAGCCGGTCTTGTTTATCGCCGGTGCCGGCCATGTTTCACTGGAGCTTGCCAAATGTGCGCATGCCTGCGGTTTTGTCATTGATGTGGCGGACGATCGGGCGGATTTTGCCAATGCGGAGCGTTTTTTTATGGCTCGCAACTGCTTTGTGCTTCCGCACTTTGCCGGGATTCGTGAGCATTGCGCTCTGAATGCCAGCTCTTACGTGGCTATTATGACTCGAGGCCACGCCTACGACCAAGAGGTGCTCGCACAGATTTTACGTGCTCCTGTCCGCTATGTGGGAATGATCGGCAGCCGCAAGAAGCGTGAGCACGTCTATGCCGCATTGCGAGCGCAAGGTGTGTCGCAAGAACAGCTCGATGCGGTGCACTGTCCCATTGGTCTTGATCTGAAGGCTGAGACGCCGCAGCAGATTGCTGTTTCTATCGTGGCCGAACTGCTCTGTTCGAAAAATGGCGTGGACAGCTGCAACTCACTGTCAGCAGTCAACTAATGGCTGCCTTTGAGTAGAAGCGTTCATCCTGAACGCTCACTCTTCAACGGAAGATTTATCCTACGCCTCTTATGGTACAAGGTACAATAGTGGATCCCCCTGGGAAAAGTTTTTCTCGGGATCTTCGAGGTTAAGCAAAACACGCCGTTGGCGGACTTCAAGGATATGGAAAGTTCGGAAAAATGGCCTATTTAGACCGTTCCCCTCAAGTCGCAAAATTTCTATAGCTCTTTCTTTTTTTGCTTCATCTTTATATTTTCATCGATTTTATCAACCCACAAAGAGGCCTGAATACCCTTTTCTTGTCCATCAGAATCATAACTAGTAGAGTAGTTAGTCTAGAAAAAACTTAATACCTTTTAGGTTTTTACTCGCTGCCAAGTTAAACAAAGGCTCTACCATAACTAGAAGTTCTTCGTTTGACAGTATCTCTTCATCATAACTTAGTCTTGTATATATTTCTTTCAAAAGACTTTTTGCCTTGATTGGATCAGTCCAGAATGAAGGATTAAAGTGTCTATATTGTTCAGTAATAAAATCGTATAAGCTATCAAAAAAATTACTAAAAATATATATAAGCCTTAATTGCTTAAGTAATAACTCAGCTTGCTTAAAATCTTTACTCTTTTCAAGATCATTTAACAAGGTTTCGGCCGATTCAATCAAATCATCAAAGTTATTGTCTAGATAATCATAACTATCTTTAAGAGCAGCTATAGTCTTTTTTAGTTCTTTAAATAATGGTTCGAAACCGTATTTTTTACTCATCTTTTCGATTGCTAAAAACAGTCTTCGTAAATCTGCAAGTAGATGCATCTTTCCGTCTTCTGAATTTTTTTCGTAACCAAATCTCGTATTAATATCATTAAATGCTTTTTCTATATTAACTAATTCGTCTTTTTCAACACTTTTGTTCTCTTGTAAAGTAGTGTACTTAGCTTTAACTAATGATAAGAATTCTTCTAATGATTTAATATTTACAGTTTTTCTCTGTGCTACATAAATTGGCTTTCTGATACATTCGCCTGTCGTCCCAAATGTTACTTCTACAGACATCATTTGAGATCTATCAATATTAATCATTATGTCAAAGGAGGAAAATTCATCAACATGGGCTGTAATATCAGACCCAGTGACCACTACATCAAAAACGTGATCATTATACATTGCTGTTGAACCATTTGCATCATATTCACCCTGATAAATAGGTATAACTAATTTGTCATTAGAGTTGTCAGGCCGTAAACAAGTTGGTGTTCTAAGATCTTTAATTATACCAGAAGCGGGAAGAAAAACATTTTTTTCAAGGCCTTTGAGTGAGGTAAAAATATCTTTTCCTTCAAAAAAATCATGAACTTCAACGCCAATATAATATGGAAGTAAATCATTAATAATTTTTGTGCCCTGTAAGATAGAAAATGACTGAGGATGACAAGATATCTTAGAGCCTTTTGAGTCAAATACATTAATTTGAAAGGTATTACTTTTTCCTTCTAATAAATAGCATTCAAAAACTTCACCTTTGATATTCAGGGGTATTTTACCGCTAGACCAGCCTTGGTCACTCCTTACTATTTCAACCATAAGCTCGTTTGGTATAGGTTCAGCCTCTTTAGAACTCAAAGGTTTAATTGTCACATATTCTATGGTTTCGACAGTGCTTGGTTCATAATTGACATCAAGAGTTAGAGTAAAGTCTTTATTTGTTAAATCTGAAAAATCTTCTTCATAATCAACCATTGATGCAAATAAGGCTGAGCCTATAGCCACCGCAGTCATAGGGTTGATACTGGTATCAATGTTTGGCGTGATTTGTGTACGCAGCATGTCTCTAAGTATTGAAGAATAGGTTGGACCACCGACCAATACTAAAGAAGTTATGTCTTTAGCTGTTATTTTATTGCGTTCAAGTAACGCCAGGCAAATATCAATTGCTTTTTGAAAAAACGGCTTAATGACAGGAGCTACTTCTTCACGTGTTACTGTTATATCAAGTTCAATTTCATTTTTTTGATCATCTAATCCAAATTCATCTAATTGAGAAGTTATTTCACATGCTTCAGCGTCTGAAAGAGTATTTTTAATAGTTTCAGCATAAAATTTTAGGCTTTCACGAAGAATTGACGCCGTATATGGTTTACTTAATAATTTTGTTAGTGTGTTCTTTTTTTCAAGATGAGGAAGTAAAATTTGGTCAATAATAGCATAGTCAATATTTTTCCCGCCTAAATAATTATCGCCTTCGGTGTCTTTAACCTGAATAATTCCCTCTTGCACATTCAAGAGTGCAACGTCAAATGTTCCACCGCCAAAATCAAAGACAAGCCAGTTACCAGTCTTATTTTTAGAATTTATGCCGTAGGCTAAGGCCGCCGCAATAGGCTCTTGTAGTAACTCGCAATGTTTTATGCCCGCAAGTTCAGCTGCTCGTTTAGTTGCGGCAATTTGGTCTGTTTTAAATTTTGACGGGATAGTAATGACACTAGCGGTAATTTTTTCTGTGCTGACAAAACCTAATAAAGTTTTCAACACTTCAGCTGAAAGATCTTCTGATGAATATGTTTTGTTATTGTTAGCTGGTTTATATTTGGTATTTAGCCCCATTGTTCTTTTAAATTCTGAATAAACATTTTCATTGCATCTCGTCCATTTCTTGGTAGCTTTTGTTCTTTCTGAACGTAAGTCATTGTAGGCGGCATCACCTACACGTATGGTACCTTTTTTGACAAAGGAAACACACGATGGTATTGTATCTTGTAATGTATCACTTTTAATAATATTTAGATCATTATTTTCGAATCTGCATAAAGATGAATTAGTTGTTCCTAAGTCAATGCCATATTTCATTTTTGTAGTTGCCATAAATTATCCTATAAATTTTGTGTTACAACAATTTGAGCAGATTGAATCATTAGTCCGTTGTAATTTATTTGTGGTTTAGTTACGCCTGTAATTATTTGTTTCCCTTTTTCTAAATCTTCATCATCAATAAAATTGGCTATAACTTTCATGCCAGAATTATATGGTTTGCCAAGCATTTCTATTACTTCATAGCCGTTACTTTTTAGATGGTCTTTTATTTGTGAAATAGATTTAGTGAGTTGTTTGTAACCACGTATTGACTTGTCCATCCTTGATAAAGTAACTTCCATGAATGTAATTTTATTTGCAATTATTTTTATTATTTCATGCTGTTTTGAGATATCTGGCGAAATTGATCTATGTTGTTCTGAGATTATAGTAGTAGCTAAGTCTAGATCTTCTAGAGATGCCTGAAATTTATCTATTATTTTTGTATTAAGAACAGCACTTTGGGCCAACAAATCAGACAGGGAAGATTGCTGTCGGTCGACTATTTTTTTGAGCGAGTCAAAAAGGTGAAAGCTTAAAATAATAGAAAAAAGGATGCCGAAAACAGTAATTATATGAAAATCCTGGGAAGAGGAAACATTTTTAGTTAGTGATAAAATGTCTTGCTGTAGGCTCGCGCGAGATTGGCTGGATTGACTCACTTCTTTAGAGGAATTTTCGGTTTTCGCTTTTACATCTGCCAGGCCAGACTTGAGTGGAGGAGTCGATTGTCTAAGCTCATTATGGATGTATTCGATGTTGTCTTGCAGATCTTCCAGTTCAGATTCTAGTTGAGAAAAACGTTCGTTTAGTATTTCTGACTCGGTTCTGTTCTCAAAAGTAAAGGTCTCCGCTGTCAGAAAGTTATTTTCTCTTATCTCTTGATTTAGAGTATTCTTTCCCAACGCATCTCTGTTCACAGCAATGATCATACATCCACAGATGACCAGACTAGCTACTAGCTTCATAATTTTCCAGCACATCTGCTTTTAACACCTTTATTTTTTTGGTAGAAGTTACTATTTTTAAGGTTCTTTGATAAGCGTTATTTCGAGTCTTCTTGTTCTAATCTTTGTAATAGATCATCTACTTTATCAATTTTTTCTTCAAATTTATTTTGCATTATTGGTGATTTACAATAGTTGTATCCTGTATTAAAAAGATCAAATGCGTAAAGTAGCATTTGCTTGTCATTTTTTTCTTCTTTTATTATCTTATTGCCTAAAATATAAAGAGCATCTGCTATTTTATCGCAAATAGATATATATTCACGACTCTTATTGCTGAAATATTTATTAATTTTACGCATTTTTTGTTTAATAGATTTTAATGTATCTTCGCTTTCCGCTAAATTAAGGGTGGATAGCTCTTGTGTTTTGATATTTTCTATTAATTTTATAGTATCTTTATATGTTATATGTTTATTGTTAGAGGAAAGGCGTTCGAGTGCTTCTGTGAATATATTATTATCAGGATGTAATGAATACAATTCTCTGTAAATTTTCGAAATAATTTCTGGCTTAATATCTAAGGATAGCATGTCTAAATATGTATATAAGAGGTCAAGCTCGTTAAATGTAAAATATACTCCGTTTATATTACTTAGATAATCTAAAAAATTATTTTGTATTTCTTTATTTAAGAAGAGTTTGTTTATTGTTTTGATAGCTAGTTTTCGATTATTTTTTAGTAATAAGAGTGTTGAAAGGCTAATTATTGAGCCGAAATCATCATCTTTTTTATAAAAGTCACGAGCTTTTTTAAAGTTGTCTTGACTTAAATAGAGGGCTGCTTTTTCTTGATTACTGGTAATGTTGTAGAACCAAAACAAAGAATTCTTTAGAAATATCTCTGGTGTATGCAACTCTAAAAGGGCTTTTTCAAGCCTTGTAATTGATCTGTCTGGCTTTTCAAGACCCTCTTCTTTAAGATCAAGTGGAAAATCAATTGTTTTATCGACGCGCGTGTAGGCTTTGATTTTACTAATATTTGCTAGAATTTCTCGGATTTTAGCGTTTGCCGTAGTGCCACAAATACGAAAAATATTTTGTTCAATAATATGTAACACAGGATTATCCTTTTATATGATCAATGCAGATGATCTGTTATCACTTCCAGGTGTCGATCGTGAAGCCGTACTCGCCTACCAGCTTCCTCAGATATCGCTCTGCGCTATCCCGGACATTTTCGATGAAAACCTTTTTCCGATAGTTCGTAGAACAAAGGATTTGAGACCGGTTGGAAGAGATGTAGCCGTAACCATACGTTAGATCACTTCACTTTCTTATGTCGCCGAAATTATCCTTGAAAAGCGGATGTCATAGAGGATACTGGGAATCACCGTAACACAAAATCGTAGCAAAGAGAGCAGATGACATCCCTAACGATTGCAGGCGTTACGGTACGCCAAAATTTTTCAAGCACATCAATTCGTTTCTCTTGGCAAGCCAAGTGGCACAATAAAGATCAACGCTTGCATCTATTGTATATCTCCAACTAGGTTGGAGGGCAACAATCTCTTGGAAGTTGATCTCTCCTAATTGAAGGTTACTGTCTTAGAGTATCATTTATCTTGGCTTGTCAAATAAAAATAGGTGTAAATAGAGGGATTACATCCCTGTTTGCCTCTATTATGAAAATCTATTAACCTACCGCGCTTGACTGCTTACCTCATTACTCAAGTTACGAGAATGCGGCGGTCATTTTGTGTAAACGGCTCCGTACGCTTTTGTACGGCGGCTAATCCACAAGGCCTGTGGTTTTCACAAGCCCCTTCCCTTTCCGTGAGGGGAATTGGCTTTTTCAATGCGTGAACCAACACAATCATCAGTGAGTGCGCCGAGCATGTCTACTCCAAGTGATTCGAATAGCGTTTTTGATGCCCTCTGGTATGCTGCCAGATACCTTAATGAAAACGATTCTGACAAGGCCTTGAGGCATTATCAGCAGCAGGGAAGAACGTTAGGCTATGCCGCTTCTTTTGAAGAGGAGGCCGATCGGCGCCGCAAGGCTCTTGATCAGATGCTCTGTCGCGACCTCTGCCAGCCCGAGCGTCTGCGTGAACGTCTCGCGCATTTTCATAGTGCTTGTCAGGCGCAAGCACACAAGCCGCGCTGGGTGATTTTTTCTGCGGTTGCTGGCGATTACGATTCTCTCAAAATTCCTTTCTGGCTTGATGCACGTTTTGACTATGTGCTTTTTGCCGATCAGCCTCAGCCGGAAACCGGAGTTTGGCAGATCAGGCCGCTACCGTATCTTGATTATGACCTAACTCGTAGAACCCGTTATGTCAAAGTGCACGGGCCGCGTCTTCTGCAAGATTATGATTTTGCCATTTGGGTCGATCAGAATGTCATCTTGACAGCGGATCTTTCAGAGGAAATCGAAGCTTTTTTCAAGAGTGGGGCAGCGCTTGGCACGTTTTTCCATCCCACACGCCACACCCTGGTCAGCGAAGCCAGTGCCTGTTTGGCTTTGGGCAAGGATGAAAAAGAGGCCCTGAGCACACAGCTGGCCCGCTATCAAAAGCTTGCCGTTTCTGACTTGGTAGCCAATACCAATGTCCTTTTTCTGCGTCTTGGCCACCCTGATCTGGAAAGGCTTCTGCATGCCTGGTGGGCTGAGCTGGTCAACTATTCGCGCAGAGATCAGCTTTCTTTGGCCTATGCGCTTCAGGTCAGCGGTTGCGCTTGGCAGCCCTTGGCTCGAAAAGGTCTCTGTCCAGCTAATCATAGCAAATTTGCGGTTTTTGGCCACGACAAAAATCGCGGCATTTGTCGCAGTTTGCTGGCCATGACCTCTCCGAAGCTTACGGATCCATTGGCCTTTTCGGCAGGCTCGAAGCAGGAAGTGAAAAAGGATGCTTGGCCTGTGGAAATCGTGGTCTGGCTGAGGTCGGGTGAGCGTCTTGGTCAAGAACTTGTGGCATCGCTGGCCGCAACAGCCGGCAATGTGCCCAGGCATCTGTTTTTTGAAGATGAGTCAGCGAGGGAGGAAGTTCTTGGCAGCCTTGCTGGCCAGCAAGGGCTTTGGCAATGTCTTTGCGTGGGGCAGAAGCCTGTGCAGAGTCTGCTCAGTTTGTGTCAGAAGCAGCCGCAGCGCTATCTAGTCCTCATCCAAGGCAATTTTCTCCTCCCTGCGCATTGGCTTGATACGTTGCTGGGGGAGCTTCACAGGCATCGCGGAGCCGGTCTCTCAGGGCCGCTCTCCAATGGGCTTGGTTTGCAGTCTGTGCCCAAAGCGTTGCTTGACGCAGGCTGGCAAGAGCCGGGCTTGGATCTGGCCAGCATCAATCACCTGCTTGAAGCCTGGTCTTTTGCCCCGTCTGCCTGGCGTGTGCCGCTGCTTGATAGCCGTTTTCTGGCGTTGGCTCCTGGCCTGGGACAAGTCCTTGCGCAGGCTTTGTTGCGCACAGGCAATTTTTCTCAGGCGCTTTTTGCCTGTGAGGATGCGGGTTTTGATCTGCTTTTGGCTCCACAGACGTATATCCAGCGTATGCCACCAGCATCTGCCCTAGAGGCTGCTCCGGCTCCTCAAGAACAAGGCCCAAGGCTTTTGCGGGCCAGAAAAACACTGCTTTACCATCCGCTTCTTCAGGAATTGCGTCGACGCCTGCAAATTATTGAACGTTCACAAAGCGTTTCGGCTGATCATACGGACAGCATGCCCAGCGGATCTTGACGATGTACCATGGAAAGAGTATTTTTTTCAGATATCTTTTTTTTTGTAGAAAAATTTTTTTCCTTTTGCGATCAAAGTGAGTTTGTTCATGTCTGATCAACCCACACAGAATAATACAGCTGAAGCTTCTCATGTTGTTGTTATCGATGACAGCAAGATGAAACAACGATTTCTTAAAGCAATCCTGGAAAAAGATTATACTGTTCATACTTTTTCTAGTGTGCGTGAAGCTATGTCCCAGCTTGGAGCCGTTGAACCATCGTGTTTTCTGATGGATATGGAACGGCCAGGTGAGGATTCTGTTGCCTCCATCAGAACCATCAAGGACAATCCCAAGCTCTCTGAAGTGCCCATCATTATGATCACACCCACAAGCGATGTGGAAACTGAACATCGCGTACTGGAATGTGGATGCGACGACTATGTGGGCAATCGTTTCGCGCGAGAAATTATTCGAGTCCGGGTTAACCACCTGGTGGAACTCTTTGAATTCCGTAAAAATCTTGAAAAGCGTGTGGAACAGAAAACACAGAGCGTCATGGAGCTGCAGGATTCCATCATGCTTATGCTTTCGGATCTTGTGGAATGCCGTGATTCTTTTACCAGCGGTCATGCCCAACGCACGCGTGATTATATGGAATGTCTGGTCTGTCAGCTGCAGGCCAATCAACACTATGTCAGTGAATTACACGAAGAGTTTGTGCGAGATCTGGTGCGTGCGGCTCCTCTGCACGACATCGGCAAAGTGGGTATCCCCGATGCCATTCTGAACAAACCCGGCAAGCTGACCAGCGAAGAATTCGAAACGATGAAGAAGCACACGATCTTCGGGGCTCAGGCCATTATGCATGTTCTCGACAAACTGCACGATAATGCTTTTTTACGTGTTCTGAGAGATCTGGCCATGAGTCATCACGAACGCTGGGATGGCACAGGCTATCCTTTTGGTTTGCAGGGTGAGAGTATTCCGCTCTCAGGGCGCATCATGGCCATTCCCGATGTCTATGACGCCCTGGTCTCAGAACGTCCCTATAAGAAGCCTTTTCCACATGAAAAAGCGGTTGCTATCATCAAAGAGGGGATCGGCAGTCATTTTGATCCCTTTATCGGCCAAGCTTTTTTGGACTGTGAACTGCAATTTCGCTATATCGCCATGTGTCAAGAAGAAAAACCACAGTCTGGTTCATCAGACTTGTAAGCCATTTATACCATTGTTGTTTTGCACTTGTTTCTTGGTTTTCCGTTTTTCTTAATCGACGAAGACGTATGTTTTCCCAGCAAAAGGCGTGAGTGAAAAGACATGTCGTTGACAGAACTCTGTGGACACGAATTGTATTCTGAAGAAATTGCGGCTCTTTTTCTCCAGGCAGATGCCCTTTCTGCTTACCTTTCTAATACCGATCTTGCGCGTATGCTTCAGGCCTTCGGTCTGCCCAAAAAAGGTTCAGGCCGATGGGATTATGATGCCATCCGGTTATGTCGTCGCTCTTTTACAACTTCTGATCTCTACAACCAACATTTAGACCTGAACCCAGAGTATCGTCATTTTCTGAGCATTGAGGCAAGCAAAAATGACAGATTGTTAGTCGACTTCTGCCAGTTTTTGCCTAAACTCAAACAAACACCGTCAGTCGAGAAAGAGTGGCAGTATTTGAGTCTCTATGTCAACGTTTTTCCCAGAGGCGTCAGAGCCCCCGTTTTCAACAATACCAAACTTAAAGGCGTCGTACGGGATAGATTGTCCAACGTCGACTTTGACCTTGAGTGGTTTAACTCACGCAATCAAGATATTAAAAAATGCTTGAGTAAGGTGAGCTTTGAGAACATTCTCTATGATGGCAAGCTTTTCCGAGGCGCTGGCACCGTTTTTCAAGCCATGGAAAATGCCTCTCAGATCAACTTGGATGAGCTCTTTAGCTACTCTATGGTCAGGCTTCTTCAGGCTAAGCCTTGGCGGTGCCAATGCACCAATAGGCTCAGCGGCGATGTGGCCACCCAACTCGACATTCTTGAAATGTTTCTGCAGGGCAAATACGACGTATGTTACGAGGAACTTTTGAAGATTGCCAAGAGTTGGTGTCATGACCACAAATTGCGTAAGGTGAAATTCTTTCCGGGTATCCTTGGTGTTACTTTTTACATTTGCCGCTACCGTCTGAATATTGATATGAAGACATTTTTTGAGGATTGTAAGACAATACTTGAGAGTATCGGCAGTAACCGTGAATATTTGACGTATGATGCCTTCCAGTACATCTATCTGAACAAGTACTATCCAGATGAGTTGGAGTCCAATCGGCCTTGTTTCGGTTCGATGCCGTTGGAGATGACAACCTCAATTTTTGGTCGTTTTGTTTGTTATCTCGGTGCGTTGGTCGTTAACGAAGAAGGCTGGCTGAAAAACTGCCTTGCTGAGCGCGATGTTTATCGCTGCTGCCCTGTCGCCTTTAATATTTTGAATGATATTGTGCGTGCAGCCGGGCTCAGCGATGAACCCAATATGGATGTCCAGTATCTGCCATGGATTGATCTGGCACGCGGCGTTCCTCGCTGGGAAAAGCAGTTGCGCCAGTTGAAGCAAATTTTTGGAGAGACTGAGCCCGGTGAAAAAAAGCGCCGTCTTGTCTGGCTGGTCAATTTTGATCATTACGACATCCATCCCTATGTCCAGGTCTTAGGCGCTTCCGGCAAATGGTCACAGGGGCAGCGTTGTTCCTGGAACAAGTTCAGTGACAAGAGCCTGCGCTGGATCACAGAGCAGGATCACGACGTCCATGATGCCATGGGCGATATCTTTTCGTTTTACTCCCATTTCAATATGTATTTCAATTTGGGCAAGGCCATACCCAAGCTTGCCGGTCACCCTCTGATTTTTGACATGGAGACTCGTGAGCCGCTGACGCTTGAGCTGCGCAAGGTTCCGCTGGATATCAAGGAAGTCAACTCCGAGTGTCACATTTCTTTGAGAATACATCCTGAAATTGAAAATCTCTATCTTGAAGAGGATAGTCCCGGCAACTGGGTGGCGTATCAGTTTAATGACACCTTGAAATCGCTCGATGAAATTCTCGGTGATCAAGGCATGATCTTGCCCATCGAAGAGTTGCCTGGATTTCTCAACGTTTTACAGGGCGTCAAGGATTTGCAGCTTGATGTCAAGGCCAAAACACCTCGTCTGCCAGGTCATCCGGAGCCTGTGGTGCAACTCTGGCAGCAGGGCAGTCAATTCCTCGCGCAGGTCAGAGTCAGACCCTCTGGTGAGGATAAGGATGGCACGCTGTACATACCAGGAGATGGCAAGAGCGACGTTTTGCAGGTGCACGAGGGCAAAACCGTGACCTTTGTGCGCGATCTGCAAAAGGAAGTTGATCTCAGCCAACAGCTGATTGCCAGTTGCCCGAGTCTTTCGGCCCTTGACGAGACCTGGTCCTGGGCTGTCAACGATCTGGCCAGTTTTTTTGAATTGATTTCAGAGCTTCAAGGTACCCAGGTGCCCTTGCGTATCGAATGGCCAGAAGGCGAAAAATTCAAGCTTCTGGGCAAAGTCAGTTCCAATCAGATATCCTTGCATACACGCCAGCGCGGCGACTGGTTTTCGCTTTCAGGTGAGGTTCAGGTCAATGAGCTCAAAGTGCTGGAGCTCTCTGATCTGCTCGAACGCACCAATGGCAAGAGCCGTTTTGTGGAATTGAAAAACGGCGAATTCCTGCAGCTCTCAGATGATATCAGGCGCAGCCTGGCGCGTTTGCGGCTTTTCACCTCACGACGTGCCGGCAAGGAACGGCAGGTTCATCCTCTGGCCGGGGCCTTGGTCCAGGAACTCTGTGAGGACATGCAGCATGACAGCGATGTCAGCTGGAATGAGATGGTCACCAGGATGCGTAAGGCCTTTGAGCTCAAGCCGGAATTGCCTGCCTCCTTGCAAGCTGAGCTCAGACCCTATCAGATGACGGGCTTTGTCTGGCTTTGCCGTCTTTCGGAATGGGGTGTCGGCGGCTGTCTCGCTGACGATATGGGTCTTGGTAAAACCATTCAGGCCATTGCCGTGATGCTCAGAGAAGCTCAGCACGGCCCCTGCCTGATCATTGCGCCGACCTCAGTCTGTCCCAACTGGGTGGACGAGTTGCATCGTTTTGCGCCTTCGTTACAGGTTGTGCGTCTGCGCGATGCCGATGACCGCAAGGAGATGGTCGAGAGCATGCAGAAGGGTATGGTCATGGTCACAGGCTACGGCCTTCTGCCTAGAGAGCACGAGATCCTTTCCACGCAACAGTGGCAGATGGTGGTTTTTGATGAGGCGCAGGCGCTCAAAAATAGCACGACGCAACGTTCGCGTGCCGCGCACAAGATCAATGCCCATTTCCATCTGGCACTGACCGGTACCCCCATTGAAAATCACCTGGAAGATTTGTGGAGTGTCTTCGATATTATCAATCCCGGTCTGTTGGGCACGCTGCATGATTTTCATCGGCGTTTTGGCGACGCTTCCGAGGGCGGTCCCTCAGCCGCTGCCCTCAAGATGCTCATTCGTCCCTTTATTTTGCGGCGTTTGAAGAGTCAGGTGCTCGACGATCTTCCTGAACTGACTGAACAGACCATCATTATTGAACCCACGGAGAAGGAAGCCACTTTCTACGAATCAATCCGCAGAAATGCCATCAAGCATGTCAGCGATGGGCCTCAGGCCACAGGACAGCGGCGTTTCAGTATTCTCACCGAGCTCACGCGTCTGAGAAGAGCCTGCTGTCATGCTAGTCTAGCCGATCCGCAGGGCGGAAAATTTGTTGAACCAGTGTCGTCAAAACTCAGCCGTTTCCTGGAATTGCTCGACGAAGCCCGTTCGGGTGGCCATAGGCTTTTGGTATTCAGTCAGTTTACCGGACATCTCGCACTGGTGCGAGCGGAATTGGATAAGGCCAAGATTCCTTATCAATATCTGGACGGATCAACGCCTGAAGAAAAACGTCGGCAAAGCGTGGCAGCCTTCCAGCGGGGCGAGGGCGATCTCTTCCTGATCAGTTTGAAGGCCGGCGGCCAGGGCTTAAATCTGACAGCGGCAGATTATGTGGTGCATCTGGATCCCTGGTGGAATCCCGCTGTGGAGGATCAGGCCACAGACCGTGCGCACCGTATCGGGCAGAAGAATACCGTTACGGTCTACCGTCTGGTCATGGCCCACAGTGTGGAGGAGAAGATTCTGAATCTGCATACGCGCAAGCGCGACCTTGCCGCTGATTTCCTTGAAGGCAGCGAAGAGGCTGTGACCTCAGCCACACTTTCCGAAGAAGAATTACTCGCTTTGCTGCAGTAGATAGGTCAACGACCTCGCCCCAAACGAGACCTGTCAATGCCAGCTGTTTTACGGCCCATTGACCAGTGAGTCCCAAGAGGTCTGACTGTGTCCTGCCTAAGGATTATGATCGTTCGCAAACAGAGCCTTGGCAGATAGCTTTTTACGATCACAATACCCCATGTGTTGTGATCTTTTTTTGTTTCAGAACATGCGGGTCCTCTGGCCAGGCAATTGCCAAGACAATTGACAAGACCATCTCGAAAAGCTATTGGCTGTTTTATGGAAGACTCTTTCCAATATCTGTCAAACGTTGACTTTCCTAGGAAAATGCTTCTTTAGCATAGTTCTTCAAAGGCCAGGATTGACCATGCTGCACCAATAGCGGCAAAGGATGTGTTGTGAGAGATCTGGCTCAGCGTCATCTCGAAATTCGTGTTGCCTGTCCTGCGACTGATGCAGAAAGTCTATTGGCGATTTACTCCTATTATGTCAAAAATACAGCTATCACATTTGAATACAATGTTCCAAGCCTTTTAGAGTTTACAAATCGGATACAAAACACGCTCATAAACTACCCATGGATAGTTGCAACAGCTGATGGCGTCAATCTTGGCTATGCCTATTCAGGAAGATTTAAAAATCGTGATGCGTATGCTTGGGCTTGTGAAACATCTATCTATGTTAGAGAAGATTATCGACAATTTGGCCTGGGCAGGCTTCTCTATCAGGCTCTTGAAGCCATCTTAGTCCATCAGCACGTTTTTAACTGTAATGCCTGTATTACATGGAGTGATACGGAAGATGACAGGTTAAGCCATGCCAGTGTCTTCTTTCATCAAAAAATGGGCTACACAATGGTTGGCACATTCCATAAATGTGGTTATAAATTTGCGAAGTGGTATGACATGCTATGGATGGAAAAAGCTCTTGGCGAACATACTGTATCACCACAAGCTTTTGTTCCTTTCAACTATTTTTCCCATGAGCGTATATCTTGTATCACGGCGAATCTTGTCAACACTAACTGTTAGGTCAATTGACCCTCTTTGGCAACAAAACTATTGAAAAGAATCATTCATTCGCCTCAGTATACTTTTTTGATAGGTCTTTTTGTATTTGTAAAAGATAGACAATCATAGCTTTTTAGTAGATTTTTTTTCACTGGTTATTTCTTGAAAGCTTTTTGATCGTTATCTATATCCGGTATTGTTATTAGTTAAAGTAGTTTACAGCTTTCATACTTTCCGTGACAAATAAAGGCGATATCTAGCTTGCTAAGGGGGACGAAAATGTATTTTCCAACCGCAGAGATAACATGCAATCCCTTTTTGCCTTTTTTAACAGCCGTGACCGTATCTTTTTTTACTTCTATGGGTGGCGTCTCTGGTGCCTTTTTACTTTTGCCATTTCAAATGTCAGTACTTGGATATACTAATCCGAGTGTAAGTGCGACAAATCAATTTTATAATATTGTCGCTTGTCCTTCTGGAGTAATACGTTATTGGAAAGAAGGTAGATTAGTTGTCCCTATTGCCATTGCCATCGCTTTAGGGACATTGCCTGGTGTTTTTTTCGGAGCAATTATCAGAATTAACTTTTTACCTAATCCGTCATACTTTAAAGTCTTTGCTGGCTTTGTGCTTTTATATATTGGTTTGAGAATGTTACTTATGATGATGAAAAACAAGAAAGCATCATCAAAGCTTGAAGTCTCCGATAAATCAATTGCAATTAATGAAAATTCAAAAAAATTTATTCGATTTGCCTTTGCTAATATTGAATATACTGTAAGCAAGAAAAACTTGATGCTGTTAAGTCTCGTTGTAGGCTTGATTGGTGGCATTTATGGCATTGGTGGTGGGGCAATAATGTCACCATTTCTTGTGTCTTTCTTCGGTCTTCCCGTGTATGTCGTCGCTGGCGCGACGTTGATG
This sequence comes from Desulfovibrio sp., assembly GCA_024699605.1. Classification (GTDB taxonomy): domain Bacteria; phylum Desulfobacterota; class Desulfovibrionia; order Desulfovibrionales; family Desulfovibrionaceae; genus Desulfovibrio. The sequence goes on from JAILPJ010000082.1 coordinate 32,307, forward strand.
GCTACAGCTCTCACCTCATTTGGTGGCGTTATTTTTTATACCTTATTGTCTCCTTTCCATCCTGGCTTGTCGGTAGCGCCGGATGTCCGACTGGGTTTAATTATAGGCCTTGGCGGTATGCTTGGTATGTATTTTGGGGCAAAGTGTCAAAAATATGTACCAGAAAAATTTATTAAGGGTATGCTTGTATCAATCTTACTTATCATAGCGTTTAGATATATTACGCAAATTTTTTAGCATATAAAAGATGTAGCCATTGAGCTTTTTGAGGGACAAGAATGCGTGTAATGGCTAAGGGAAACGGACATGGCGTTGGCTCGTATCAATAGTTTTGTTAGTAAACATATGTCTGGGCTGATTTTGCTTGTTTCAGCCATAGCATTGTTTTGGCCTAAAAGTTTTACCTGGGTGGTCCCGCATATTACTTTTTTGTTGGGCGCAGTGATGTTTGGCATGGGCACAATGCTGACATTTGCCGATTTTCAACTGATTTTTCAGCGCCCCAAAGACGTCTTGCTGGGTTGTCTGGCCCAATACACCATTATGCCGCTGGTCGCTTTTGTGATTGTGCGAATCTTTGCGCTGCCGCCAGAAGTCGCCGTTGGCGTCTTGCTGGTCGGTTGTTGTCCAGGCGGTACGGCGAGCAATGTCATTACCTACCTTGCCAAGGGAGATATTGCCCTTTCTGTTTCCATAACTATGACAACAACGCTTCTCTCTCCCATTGTGACGCCCTTGTTGATGCTTTTTTTCGCTGGCGAAAGAATTGAAGTTTCTTTCCTTTCCATGATGCTCTCCATCTGTCAGGTCGTAGTCTTTCCCATTGTTTTGGGTATTATCATTAATAAATTTTTTCAAAGAATTATTCAAAAAATTAAGTCCTATCTCCCCACATTTTCTATTTTCGTTATTAGTTTGATCATTGGTGGTGTTGTTTCTATAAATTCTTCTAAGATTTTTGAGATCGGTATAGTGACAGCGCTTGTTGTTGTGTTGCATAATCTTGCCGGTTTTGCTTTAGGCTATTGTGTTGCTAAAATTTCCAAACTAGAAATGCCTAAAATTAAAGCAATTACTATTGAAGTCGGTATGCAGAATTCTGGTTTAGCAGCCTCGCTTGCTTTGATCTATTTTGGAGCTGCTGCGGCTATTCCAGGAGCTATTTTTAGCGTTTGGCATAATATATCTGGATCGTTTATCGCTAATTATTTTTCTAATAAATAAGCTTTAAAATTCATTTCTCGACTTTCGACGGGGCATCTCCCCTTGAAAAGCCTTGTTTTTAGCTGGTTTCCTGAATAATTCTGGCTTCCCCTGGAGGCGAGTCAACGAAGATGGTGGAAAGCCCCAATATAAGCCGGTTTTAGAGATATCGACAGA
>JAILPJ010000098.1 GCA_024699605.1 Desulfovibrio sp.
AGCTCGCTGTGATACTGCTCACTTGTCGCATGATCATTGTACAAGCGGAAACCGGCTCTTGCGAAGGCTGTTCCGTAATTGGCCTCATCCTTGGCAGATCTGGGCAGATTGGTCCAAATAGACTGCACTTTGCAGGGAACAATCTGGCAAAAAAAGATCCGGATTTCAAAACGAAGGCCGAGGCAGTACTGCTTCTGTACAAGCGGGTTGAGTGGATCTTGCAATTTACCAGAGACGAAGTAGCTCATGGACAGCAAGTAGAATCTCTCGTCGGAGAGACTGTTGTCTCGTACGATGAAAAACCTGGCATCCAAGCGATAATGAACATTGCGCCAGATCTCGCACCAACACCAGAACATGGCAACGTTGCCAGAGACTACGAGTATAAAAGATTAGGCACGGTTTCTCTGCTTGCAGGAATAGATCTCCTCAACGGGAAGGTGATAGGATTGGTGCGTGATTCTCACCGAAGTGTTGAGTTTATTGAATTTTTAGATCTCCTTGATGAAAAATACGACAAAGACTTGGTGATTCGGATGATTCTTGATAATCATTCTGCACACAAGTCAAAAATGGTGCTCGATTATCTGTCCAAAAAGCCAGGCCGCTTTCAATTTACCTTTACGCCGACGCACTCTTCCTGGCTGAATCTGGTTGAAAGTTTTTTTGGAAAAATGGCTCGGCAATGCCTGAACAAGCTGAGAGTTAAATCGAAAAAGGATCTTATAGAAATCATTACTCGCTGGATAGACGCTATAAACAACGAGCCAGTGATCTTCCGCTGGAAATGGAAGCTCGAGGATATCATGAGTGCATTTAATTAGTATGGTTATTTACAGAACGAACTACTAGTCCTCTCTCTATACGTCTGCGCACATCTTCCGTCAGCTTACTTTGTGGTCCGCAGTTCTCTCTAACCCTTAAATACCGCCTTTGCGCCGTTGTCGCCTTGTACTGCTCTCGGCGTACTGCCAATGACACTTCTTTTGGGAATTGGCGACTTAGCTCTCTGGATACCGTTGAGACTGACGTATGGCAGAGTTCTGCTATATGGCTTAAGGACGCCCCTTCCTGGGCGAGTCCCATAATCAAGCCTCTCTGATCCAATTTAAGGTGATGGTACCCGGCAATTCTACTCATAGGGCCCTCCTCGTGGCCTTTTGATGCACTCGTGTACAGTACTCTCTTTTGCCTCTGTTAGGCTTTTTAGGGCGTATGCCTTACCTTTTCAACCGAAAAACGCGCTAGCCGTGCGGCCTATCCTGGCCGCACATGGCGAAGCGCGGAACGCAAGTCGCGTGCTTGCACGCGCAACGCAGCGCTCTGCCTTTTCTTTTTCGCCTTTACGCAGCGTTTAACGGCTGTTTTGGCAGGTCTTTCAGTCAGTACCTGAGTGTAAGTGTCGGGTTTGCACTTGATGCTTTAATTCACCATCGAATTGCCATGCATTATACAATATGCATCACAGGAAGAAGAACTAGAAGGCATGCTACGCATAATGCATAAACACAAATTTGCTAATATAGGTATACTTGTTGCCGATAACGATTCTGTCCTGTTTTTACGGGATTGGTTTCAGAATAAAGACATTAAAATTGAATATAAATGGAACTCAAAGGCTGATTGGAATCATTCTAGTACTCTCGATTTTACAACATCAATTCCTAAAATTATGACTTACCATAGTGCAAAAGGTCTTCAGTTCCAGACAGTTATTATCCCTTCATACAAAGGAGCGCAAGAGGAGATATTGCGGAAGCCACTCTATGTCGCAATGACTAGAACATTCAGAAAACTGTACGTATTATATCATGAACAAGAATTGACAAAACCTCTTTCTGATGTTCCACAGCATCTCTATCTGACTAATGAATAATAATATTCAATATAATATTATATAAATTGAACATAAAATTAATACATTACTTTTCTATAATTTTTTCTTATCCCTTTCGCCATCAGAGATGTGCATTGATATGGACGGCGTTGTTTCCTTGGTCTCTGTACGATAAAAATGTTTACTCGCCGACACCATCTATGCTAAGTTTTTTGGCTTTTGTCACGCTGAAAGGTCAAAGTTTTTTTCCAACAGACCCTTAGCATATCAGCTTTGAAAAAAGGATTGGATTGCCCTGCCCAGAAAACTGCTTTAAGTTCCTTTCCCGCATACAGGAGTTCACAGCAATGATTGAACGAGAATCCGCCTTGGCGTTACCGGCTTGGCGCGATATGCCGCCATCTCTTACGCAGCATGCGTTGGCCTCCGAGGCCGTCTTGCGCGCCCTCGCCCGCCGCTTCGACGAGGATGAGGATGTCTGGGGGCTCACCGGTCTTCTGCACGATCTTGACTACCCCTCCACATCACAGACTCCGGAGCGCCATGGGCTGGAAGCGGCCAACGCCCTTGCCGGCCTGTTGCCGGAAGAGGCGCTGAACGCCATCCGAGCGCACAATTCCGAAATGAACGGCTTTACGCCATCCACCCGTTTGGACTTCGCCCTGCGTTGCGGCGAAACCGTCACCGGTCTCATTGCCGCGGCCGCACTCATGCGACCCACCGGACTTGAAGGCATGACCACCAAAAGCATCAAAAAGAAAATGAAGGACAAGGCCTTCGCCGCAAGCGTCAGCAGGGAAAACATCCGCCAATGCGCCGAGATCGGGCTGGAACTGGACGAATTTCTCGCCATCGCCATTGAAGCCATGCGTAACAATGCCTCTGGACAGAACTCATAACTGCTTTCCATGCCCGCGAGACTGGTCCCAGAGAAGCAAGCTCCACGAGGGGAAAAAAGTAAAAACTTGCGGGGTTCTGCCGTACCTTTCAGGCTTCAGACCATTTACAGTGCGTCCTGCCCATCTGCCCTGATACTTTCTTCCTCCACAAGCTGTAAAAGCTGAATAATCATTACTTCACCCGGGGACATTACATGAAAACAATCAGATTGCTGTATCCGGACCACGTCAGCGGGGGTCTTGAAACATATTGCTTCGGTGCAAACCTACTTCAACACATTCTGCCGAGGAATGAAGGACAGCCTCTTGTCACGGTGGACATTCTGCCTCCGGACGGCAAGGAAAAATCTATTTCAAACGGAATATACGCCGAGAGTGAGGTACTACATGGAATCATGGATGCGCAGTCCAAGCTTGCCACTGAAAAGCCGGACAGAGTTATTACAATAGGTGGCAGCTGCATCGTATCGCTCGCGCCCTTCGACTACTTGCATGGGCTGTATTCAAATTGCGGAATCGTCTGGATTGATGCTCATCCTGATGTCTCAACCGTGGACGACGGCTACCCGTATACCCATGCAATGGTGCTTGGAAGCCTTATGGGTCATGGAGCCGCGCAACTGTCCGCTCAAATGAAGAATGAGAAGTTCAAGCCGGATGAGATCCTGTACATAGGTTTGCAACCGCTTCATGGGTATCAGGAAAAGTTTCTGGCAGACATTGGCGTCGATTACAAGATTCAGGACAAGGCTTTCCTCTCCACGGATGAAATCAAGGCATTCCTTGGGAACCATGACCACATACTTGTTCATTTCGACATTGACGCCCTTGATGAACATGGATTTCATTCCACTTACTTTGCCAATCCAGAGCTGGTTGGAGACGGTGCCGGCGGCGGTAAGATGGACATGGAAACTCTGGCCAGGACGCTCAAGACAATCACGGACAATTCGGATGTCGTCGGGTTTAGCATCGCTGAATATCTGCCTTTTGATGAGCAGCGACTTCATAAGGTGCTGTCCGGCATAAAGCTGTTCACTGAGTGACGAATGCCCCGCACCCACTGTAAGGTTCAACCTAGCAAATCTCCAGTCCGACGAACATCGAGCAATAACGCAAAAAAAAGCCCCCTGCCGAAGCATGGAGCTGCAATTGGAATAATCGAGGCCGCCCTTGGCCAGAACCCGTTCTCTTTTGTTTCCGCTCCGTTCTGATTTGTCGGCAAGGGACGTGCTCGGCGGCAAGAGAGGTATATCTCAGAGCCGTCTTTCACACACAAGGCGGCCGCTCCGCATGCGAACGAATGCTTGTCCCGCAGGATAAGCAAAAAACTACCGAAAATTTTTGGTGTCAGTTCAGTGGAAATTTTCAGGAACGCTACGCAGGATTTCAGCAAGCATCCGCGTCTTTTCTTCGGGAATCCGGCGGGTGTTCTTTTCGTAGGCCGAAATATGGCTTTGCGGAACGCCGATTGCCTTGGCAAGCTGAGCCTGGGTCAGCTCCGCACGTAACCGCAGGCCCCGCAGCATTTTTCCGGGCCGCTCATGTTCCGGCATCGGCGGTACAACGATGGCATCTTCAAGCTGAATCGTACCTCCGAGCTTTTCAATCAGCGCGCTGACTATCTCCAGGCAGTTGCGCGGCAAGGTTATGCTGGCTTGCACAGCAGCGGTGCTCTCCATGTCGAATCTCCTTAATATGGCGCTTTGCCGCGCGTACCGACATACTCAACAGTGCAGACGGTAATTTTAATGTTCCCGTCTTCGCTCTCAACAATGACCCATAAGGCGACAATATCCCTCGTCAAATGACAATGGTAGGCGTTGTCAGCATATTGTCGCACAGGGCCGAGATTATGCCATCCCCGTCCCAGAGGCTTCCCTTTCGTCGCCCGCATATCCTCCTCAAGGGCCTCAAGAATGGCCCTGACGGATGCGTTCAGCTTCTGGCGGCTCTTCCACGCCTTTTTCGTATACTGCACGATTACGGACATGCTACATTCTCTTTTGGTATATTTTATACCACAAATATTAATCGCAGGCAAGTGTTTGGCTAGTAGACCGTTCTCTAAATTCTAACGCTAAAATTGGACACATTTTTCAGAGCTGAAAGCTCCTAACGCCCAAAAATAGCTGATAAACAAAAATATCCATTTACATTCGAAATTAACAGAACGAACTACTAGTGATATCTGCTTTTCCTTGATGGAAAATCCCTCTCCACGAGATCCTGCTGCTTAAATGACAGCTTGAGTCGCAAGGCCAGCCACAGTATTACATTGTCATTTTTGGGAATCAGGCATAGTGAATCTTACATCCCTCAAGCGAGAACGCAAAAAAAAAGCCCCCCTGCCGAAGCATTGAGCTGCAATTGTAACGATTCCGGCCGCCCTTCCGCGTGCAAAATCACGTGTAAATCCGCGTGTAAAAAACCCATGGAAACGTGTAAAAATTCGTACAAAAATGAGACATCGGCATTGCATAACCCATTGAAATTATTGGAAAACGAGCTCAGGAGGAACGCCCTTTCACGCCGTCAACAGCGGTTCAAATCCGCTTGGGGACGCCAATAAATTCAAGGGTTTACATTGCTTTTGGTTGTGTGTCCTTGTTTGGTTACAAGGCCACGGTTACGTTCTCCATCTGAAACTGCCATTTCGGATGGAGCTTTTTTTTGACCAAAAAACCCCATAGCCTTTGCAATCTCTGAGTTTTCTAAGGCATCTGCTATACCTTCCTTTGGCCTGTACCATCCTGAAGATCTCACATATCTGTCAGTGGTACTGGCCTTCTTATGGCCCATCAAAAGCTGAGCATCTACCAGGTGGCCATTCTTCGTGAAAATCACGCTGGCCGCCTTGTGGCGTATGCTGTGGAGCGTGAACTTTTTCACGCCCACCTTTTCGCACAAGTCTGGGATCCAGTGGCTGCGATGCGTGAACGGCTGGCCCGTTTTGCTGTCGTTGTGGTGCTGATAGAAAACGTGATCTACCTTGCATTCCCTTTCTTCCTGCCAGCGCTTGAGCAACTCAAGTAGGCTGTCAGGTATGGCCACATAGCGCACCTGCTCCCTATGGCCTTCGCCGCCCTTCCAATTCTGAAGCCTCATTTTCTTCTCTTCAAAATTGACATCCCCCCACTTTATCCGAAATAGCTCTGAAGCTCTAGCCCCAGTGAAGAAGAAAGTCAGGAACATAAGCTTGTCTTGTCCATCCTGCACCGCATTGAAAACCTTGATGAAATCCTCATCCGGCGGCACATAGCGCACCTTTTCCGGCGCGTCGTAGCGCATGTGCTTTTTGAACGGATTCAGCACTTGCGGGAAATCGTCAAGCATTTCCTGACCCCATCGCCAAGCGCATTTCAGGTTCTTCAGGTACTTATTGGCCACCTTCTGCCCGTGCTCATCGTTTACCGCTGCCAGAAATTCGCGGACAACTGATACAGTAATCCCTTTAATGCTCAGTATGTCACGGTCAAAGCAGAACTGACCGAAGTCTGACAGAACGCGCTTTTTCTCAAGCTGCACCTTTTTGCAATGGTTCTTTCGTCTGGATTCATCCAGGAATTGCTGGCACCAACTCTGAAAGTATGCCTGCTCTCTTTCATCCTCATTGCAGGGTGAAGATTCTTCTTGGGGCGGGTTTAGCTTTGTTTCCAGCTCCCATAGTCGCGCCTTCTCTTTCTCGCGCTTTCCCGCTCCAAACATCTTGACGTACTGCTTGCCTTTGATCGTTATCCGGCCCATCCACTGATTCGCACGGTCTTTTCGTAGTGTCGGCACTGCTGAAAAACTCCATAACTTTGGTTTTGAGAAAACGCCATTGCTGGCCGATTTTGCGGCCACCAAGAGCTAATCTTGCGTCCATATTGATGGATCTTGGCTGTACTCGCAAATATGCCGCCAATTCTCGCAATGTCCACACTTCACTGTCAACCATAGCGCCTATGCCTTTTTAGGGCTGAAGCCTTCAATTTCGCGCACTTCGTCAACGCTCAGGATGCCATTGCTCACTGCGATTTGGTGATTCTGCCACCTTGTTGACGGATCGCCACGGTCAAACACTGAAAGGTCAAGGGAAATTTCAAATCTGCCAGAAGGCCAGAGAAAGCTATTGAAGGCAGCTTCAATCTTGCGCACAAGTGGCAGCAGGCAGAATTGCGCAAACCATCGGCCAGCGGCGGCGCTGTTCGTGAATGTGTTATGCGCGTAATCCTGGATGATCGGCGGCGGCACCTGGAAGATTCGGCATATTTCCTCTGTGCTCCACTTACGAGACTCAAGCAATTCCGCGTCTTCTGGGCTGATAGCCTGCATCTGTGAGAATTTAAGGCCGGATTCCAGCACAAGCGTGCTTGCGGCCTGATTTGGCCCCGTAAAGCCTGTTTTTAGACTATTCTTGAAGGCTTCCCTTGCTTCAGTGTAGGCTGATTGTATGTGCCGCTGCCATTCAAAACAGCTTCTGCCAAAGCCAGGGCCATTGCTTGCGCAAGGTCGTACTTAAGCAGCGCTTCAACGTCTGGGCTTGCCTGCAAAATCAGATTGCGGCTGACTTCTGCCCAGGCTCCCAGGTGATGGGGCGTTAAAGTGACAGATGAAAAAGCCATTTCGGTCTGAGAGTAGGCGCTGTTTTCAGCCGTCCATGCTACACTTGTACCGCTCTTGGCTTTGGGGATTTCAACATTGCCCGTAAGGCCGTTCAGGTGTCTGACTCCCAGAGAGGAAAGAGGATCCGCTTCGCGCAGAAGGTCAATGTACTGTGCAGGCAAAAAATCTGTGCTGATCAGTTTTCCACCTGGGCCAGCAACAGGTGCGGTTGAGGTTATTGGGCCCACGTCGCGACGTTCAACAAAGGCCGCACGCGGCACAAGGAACCCCTCTGTGCTGCGTTGTTCACGCTTGCAGAGCTCCTGACTGACTTCTTCCTCAAGGCCAGTATCCACCTTAGCACCAAGGCTGCGCTGTAATAGCTTTTGCAGGCTGAAATTACCCACCTGAGATTCAAAATTGTCCTTCCCTTGCAGGGATGAGCCCTGCATCCGGCGCTCAACATCCTCAAGGTATTCGGCGTTTTGTACGGCTTTTTCTGCCCGTAAAAGATCACCTTTTAGGCTTTCAAAGCGTTTTTCCTGCTCTTCTGTAAGATCACCGTTGACTTCTGTTGTGAGCTTACGTGAACCTTACAAACCAAAGGACATCCTCTGCATTCAGATTTTAGACCGCCTGGGGAGGAGCTACGAAGAAGTGTAAGCTTTCCAGGTGGGTGCTTGACTACTTTGAGAGCCGCAGTGTGAACGGCACTGCGGCTCTCTCTTTTTTTTCTCTGACATAAAATTTTCCTGTGGTGGAGTAAACCGAGGATAAGCCACAAGACCT